>NZ_CP012601.1:3470199-3840245 GCF_001278755.1 Bacillus sp. FJAT-22090
CAGGTAAGACCGTTTCCAAATTAATAACACCGTCTGATGATTGAACTTTTCTTTCTCTTCCTCCAACAGCCGTAACAGTTGAAGTATATAGTATATCCGACATAACTTTACATCTCCTTAGAAATTAATGTTTATAGCGATCCTCATTTAGTTTTCCAAAGGGATGTTCTATTATGTGTCAAACTGAAAGAATAAAAAAGGAAATTTTCATATTGCATATAAAGAAAATGTTAGAACAAAAATTAATATGATAAAGAAAGGCGACTAGCTATAAAAACTTATCGCAATTTCATATATTATGGCGTTAAGGGTAAAGGTTGATTTTTCGTAAATTGGTATTATGAATTTTGCCTTCATTTAAAAAAGTTTGTGAAAGAATGTACTTAAACTAACGCAGCAGGTTAGTTGAAGATTCGCTTTCCGAAATAATCATCGTAAAGCAAATGGAAAATAACAATTAGCAGTTTAGTTACAGAAGAGTTTTTATATTCTAAAAATATGTTATAATCAAAAAGATTGCTTTGAAACGGGGGTTCTACCAATGATGATAATCGAACAAAAATAAATAGGAATAAAGTTAGACAGAATCTATTTGTTCAAGCGAATTCCTATTTCTTAAACAAAATGAATAATAGATAATTATCGGGAGGAATAGCTATGAACAAAAATTTACAAGAGAAGATTAAGGATATTCAAAATAAGGTTGATTTTTCAGGTTCAGTATTTGTTGAAGATAAAGATAAGGTGTTAGCAGAACAAAACTTTGGTTACGCAAATCGTTCTGATCAAATAGAAAATAACTCTGCGACCCGTTTTGGAATAGCATCTGGATGTAAATTGTTTACTGCAATAGCGGTCTGTCAACTTGTTGAAAAGGGGAAAATCTCTTTTGACTCTAAATTGACCGATTGTCTTGATATTGAATTAAAACACTTTGATGAAAAAGTGACTGTCCATCATTTACTGACACATACTTCGGGAATACCAGATTATTTCGATGAAGATGTAATGGATGACTTTGAGGAACTTTGGATTGCAAACCCAATGTATCACATAAGAAAGTTAAAAGATTTCTTACCATTGTTTCAAGATGAATCGATGAAAGCAAAAGTAGGAGAATCATTTCACTATAATAATGCTGGTTACATTTTATTAGGATTGATTGTTGAACAGACAAGTGGACTTGAATTCTCTGACTACATTCAAGCACACATCTTCAATAAGGCTAATATGATGAATTCTGGGTATTTTGCATTTGATTCTCTACCGCCAAATACAGCATTAGGCTATATCGATAAAACTGATGGAACTTGGAAAACAAATATCTATTCTTTACCTGTAAAAGGTGGTTCAGATGGTGGTGCATTTGTAACTGCAAATGATATGGCTAAGCTGTGGACAGCACTTATGAATTATCAACTTTTAAATGAAACGTACACAAATAAGCTTTTATTCACTCATACACAAGTCAATGAGAGTGGCTATTATGGTTATGGTATTTGGATTAAGAAAACCACAGAAAACAATATTCTGAAATACCATATAATGGGTTATGATCCGGGAGTTAACTTTAATTCTGCTCATTATCCTGACTTATCCATTAATGTAGTTGTTTGTTCTAATAAGTCGGATGGTGCGTTTAATATAATGAGTGGAATAGAAGAAGAATTGGTAAAAATAAAAGTTTTAAAATAGAGATGTATTAAAAGAACCCTACTTTTGAACTGCCCCGTAAATGTTAGACATTAACTAACATTTACGGGGTGTTTTTATGTCTAAATATACAGTAGAAGTTAAATTAGAAGCGGTGGAACGCTATTTAACTGGAAACCAAAGCTATAAAACTATTGCAGAAAGCATTGGCGCAGCTAAATCTCAAGTCATTACTTGGGTAAAACTATTTGAAGCACAAGGTGAACATGGTTTTCAGAAAGACGACTATACAAATTACTCATCAGCGTTTAAACTAGACGTACTCAATTTTATGATCAAAACTGGTGCGTCTCTTCGAGAAACCGCAAGCACATTTAATATTTCTTCCCCTAGTACCGTGTATAAGTGGGAACAGTTGCTTAAGACAAAAGGAATGGACGCGCTTGAACCAAAGAAAAAGGGGCGTCCATCCATGAAAAAACAAACGAAGAAAATTATATCACCAACATCCACTCCAGCAGAAGACTCAGTCGAAGCTCTACAAGCGAAAGTCGAGCGTTTAGAAATGGAAAATGCTTATTTAAAAAAGTTAAACGCTTTAGTTCAGACGCAGGAAAAATTACAAACAAAATCAAAGCGCAAGTAATTTTTGAACTAAAGGGACAATATGAGGTCGTGGATTTAGTTGAGGTCGCTGACATTCCACGCAGTACTTATTACTACTGGGAAAAACGATTGGATCAAGTCGATAAATATGAAGCGGGAAAAGAAGCCATTAAGATCATTTATCACGAACATAAGGGTCGTTATGGTTACCGTCGCATCGCGAAAGAACTGCAGAAATACGGTTTTACTCATGACCCGAAGACCATCAACCGCTTGATGAATGAAATTGGTTTAAAATGTGAGGTCCGTATGAAGAAGTATCGCTCTTATAAAGGAAACGTTGGGAAAATCGCTCCTAATGTACTACAACGTGATTTTAAGGCAGAGAAAATGAATCAAAAATGGGTAACAGACGTGACTGAATTCCATCTATTTGGAGAAAAACGTTATCTGTCACCTGTTCTTGATTTGTGTAATGGAGAAATTATCGCATATAAAGTCATGAATCGACCGGTCTACCAACTTGTAGGAGATATGTTAGACGAAGCTGTTCAGCGCCTCCAGCCAGGAGACGAAGTCATCCTTCATTCCGATCAAGGCTGGCATTATCAAATGAAAAAATATCAACAGACATTACAAGCACATCAAATTACACAGAGTATGTCTCGTAAAGGGAACTGTTTAGATAACGCAGTCATTGAAAATTTCTTTGGCCTATTAAAGTCTGAACTGCTTTATTTACAAGAGTTTGAGAGCATGGCGCATTTTGAAAAGGAATTAGAAGAATATATGGATTATTATAATCACAAGCGAATGAAGGCAAAATTAAAAGATCTGAGCCCGGTAGAATACCGAACACAGATCTTAGAAGCTGCCTAAATTATTTGTCTAACTTTATTGGGTCAGTTCACTTTCTGGGTTCTTCTTTTTAAATACCTAAAAGATTGTGAAAAGATGTACTTAAAGTAACGGGTATATGCATCTCCTGGAAGGTTAGTTTGTGAAGAGTTGTACTTAAACTAACGGGTGCTTTAGTTAAACTTGGCCATCATTTCGATGGTCTATTTTTTTATACATAACGTCAAGAAGATCTCAGAAATACATTTTGAAATGTTACACTTTAACTAACGGGTCAGGATAGTTCAATAAAAAGATAAAGACAACAACAAGTAAATCACTAGACTGGAGTGTTGTAATTGAAAGTTTTTTCTAAACTTTTTACAAGTACAAATATTAGTAGTATGACTATGTTTCTTGGTTTTTTGATTTTATATACTATTATTTCAGATATAGAACATAACATATTTGTTATTGCAATTATTACAATACTTTTTTGGGTAGCTAATTCATTGCAAGTTATCAAAGAAAATAGGAAGTAGCACATTGATACCTCCTGTTAGTTGTTATTAAACTAACGGGTGCTTTACTTCAAGAAGAGGTAAAGCATTTTTTCTTATTGAACTAACGGGGCAGTTTAGTTTAACGAGTATGTTATAAATAAGGGGAAGTTTAATAAAGTTGTTCATATCTAAAAATATAAAAGCATTAAAAAATCAAAGGTGGTTTTCAAGTTGAAATGCACCCAATGTCAAAGTGAAATGGTTACAGATTGTGGCGTTAATGTTGAAGGTGTAATGTATGGGATAAAAATATTTAAAAAGAGTAAAGGACTGTTCAACAAAGTGTCTGAAAAACCAAAAGCGTGTGTTTGTCCGAATTGTGGTTATGTTGCGTTCTATATAGATAATAATTATAAGAAATTCAAATAAACGGCTAATAAAGTAAGTTTCTTTACCTGTAAGGGTAGCTTTTTCTATTGAACTAACGCGGCAGTTTAGTTGAATAAGAATTTGTTTTATTTTAGATTATAAAGAGCGAATTTAGGAGGGGTATAATGTTAAAAAACAAAACTAAAAAATTCCGAGATATATTCCCTAGTCAAATATTTGAAATTTACCTAGAAGAAATTAACAAGTATGCTTATGGCGTTGTTTTACAAGGGGATTTAAAATTAAATAAATATGATGATATTGTAATTGGATTTCTAAACTCCTTTACTAATGAGTCGCTTAAAGTATCAAATATACACGAACTAATAGAGAGGAAACATTTCTCTATTATTGCTAATTCAGGTATCGCTTCAATACTTGATTATAGTTGGAAGTTTGTTGGTAGTTATTCTAAGCAGATTATGGACAACAACGAGTTAAGCAAGATAGAATATGCAACAAAGTTTATGGATAAGTTCTATAAAAGTGTTGGGAATAGTCATTTACCTATTTCTGACTGCCAGAAAATAAGCGAAGAAGAATATAAAAAAATCCCTAACCCTCTTGGAATTGTAGGAGATATTGCTATTGAAAACGATTTAGTAACTATTGCTAGTGTCAGTTCCACGCATTATTGATATTCTTCAACTAACGGGTGCTTTAGTTAAACAAGACCATCAAATAGATGGTCAATTTTTATGTCCAAAACATCAAGTAGATCTCAGAAATCCATAGTGAAATGTTACACTTAAAATGTGTTATTACATCGACCCACCGTATTGTTTCACAAAAGCAACTTTATCACACCATAAGAATCTTAATGAAATTTAGCTTGTCAATTACCTATAATACTAAGAATTAATATTTATGCTGCTTCTGATTGCATTAATGGTTAGTATCATATATTGTTGTAAATGCTAATACTTTGAGTTATTATAATTTTTAAAAAGTAAGTGAGGTGAAGAATCATATTACAAACAAAGCCAGCTTATCAAATCATATATGACACGATTCAACAGAAAATACTCGATGGTATTTTTCAACAAGGTGATATTTTGCCTTCAGAAGTTGAGTTAGAGAAGATGTTTAATGTGAGTCGAACACCTGTAAGGCAGGCATTAAAACAGCTCGAAAATGATCGACTTATTTACAGGGTGCAAGGTAAGGGATCATTTGTAGCAAATCGGCAGCCAAAAGAAACATGGACGAACATGTCAGGGTTTCGAAATCAATACAGTACCGATTGGGAGAAAATATCCGTAAGAACAATCGAACTAAAAAAAATAGTAGATCCCCATTTTTGTAGCCTTCTACATGTAGGAGAGAGTGAAGAATTGATTTATTTGAAGAGAATTAGGTATTTGAATAATCAGCCTATGATTTACCTGGAACATTATATTCGTTCCATATTGCCCATAGAGGTTTATCAAGAAGATGGGGCATTTTCTTCTGTCCAAAAGTTGCTGAAAGAAAAAGCCGGTATCGAGTTAATAGAAGTTGAGGACGAAATAGAAGCTGTAATAGCGGATCCTTATATTTCCGGTGCATTGCAAATTCCTAATTCGTCAGCAGTCTTAAAAGGAACCAGGATTTCCTATACAGAAAATAGAACGCCAATCGATTTGAATATTTTTTATATAAACACAAATAACTGGAAATATTACTCCCATTATCAAAATCATTCTCAAACTTAAAATAAAAAATGTCATAAATTAAAAATGAGACAAAAAACACCTATATAAATGTTTATGTTTAAAAAACGGCATTTGATAAAGGTGTTTTTCTATTTATACTAATATCTCCAAAGTAACACGATAAGACAGTTTTTAAAGAAAAAGCTAATTGGGAAAAATACTATCTTAATTAAATAAATAATACTTAGTATTATATCTTGTTGACAACTATTAATCCTATCATCTATTATTTAATTATTCGCATCTGTTAGAAAATAAATAATATTATATTTTCGGAGAATGTGTTTTCAACAATAAGTCTGTCAACAATACAAAAAAGGGGGATTTTTTATGTTTAAGTTAAAAAAACAGTTGATGTTAACTGCATTAATTGGACTATTGTCTATTATCATGATGGGATGTAGTGGCGAAATTTCTAAATCCAGCGCTGATGGAAAGAAAGACGAAACATCAAAAGTTAGTATTGCAGCATTAAATAATTATCCACCACTTATGTTCAAAAAAGAGGGTAAGCTGGTCGGTTTTGAACATGATATTTTGGAAGCGATTGCAAAAGAAGAACATCTTGATATTGTATATAAAGAGATGAAATTTGATGGATTTATTCCAGGATTGCAATCAAATCAGGTGGATGTTGCATCTTCATTACTAATACGTGAAGAACGTAAAGAAGTAGTAGACTTTGCAGACGTATTCTTAAAATCCGGACTCGTATTAGTTGTTGCTAAAGATAGTCCAATCCAATCATTAGAAGATCTGAAAGGTAAAACAATTGTCGCTACACAGGGCTCTACAACTTTAGAAAAGGCAAAAGAATTGGCAGCAAAATATGGTGGGGAAGCAAAGCCTCTAAAAGAAACTGATGCCCTTTACATGGATGTAGAAAATGGGAACTCAGATGCTCTCGTGCTCAACTCACCAACTGTTGACTACCGTTTAAAAGTGGATGGAGACAATGTTAAATTCAGAATCGTAGGAGAACATCTGACTGTTGATGAACATGCTTTTGCTGTTAAAAAAGGAAATACAGAATTAGTAGAAAAAATAAATTCAGGATTAAAGACCATTAAAGAAAATGGAGAATTCGATAAAATTCATGCTGAGTGGTTCGGTGAATAACAACTTGTATAAGGACTTGGAATAAACGTTGCTATTTACAACGTGTTAAATTATAGAAAAGAGGTGTTTTTATGGGAACAACACTAAAAGTAATTGAAGAAGCATTGCCATACCTCTTGCAAGGGTTGTACATGACAGTTTTAATCTCTGTCGTATCAATAATCATATCGCTTGGTATCGGTTTGGTCGCTTGTTTTATGCGAATGTCAAAGTATGCTATTTTGCGGTATCCCGCTGCAATGTATGTAAACCTCATTCGTGGGACTCCAATACTGATTCAAATATTATTCATCTATTTTGGTGCACCGTCTGTTCTGGATATAAGCCTTTCCGCTTTCACTGCGGGGCTGATTGCAATAAGTTTAAACATTGGGGCATATAATACAGAAATTTTTCGTGGCGGTATCGAATCGATTAGTAAAGGGCAAATGGAAGCTGGCAGATCACTTGGCTTTTCATATGCTCAAACAATGGCATTAATTATTTTACCTCAGGCAATACGTCGAATGATTCCTTCATTCGTTAATCAATTGACTCATGCCATTAAGGATACGTCTATGCTTTCCGTAATAGGAATAGCGGAATTGACAATGGTTGGACAATCAATTTACGCAATGAACTTCAGGTCCTTTGAAATATTGACGGTAGTGGGTGCATTTTACTTTATCACCATTTATACCGTTTCTCTTATTTCAACTAGGATGGAACGGAGGTTTGTGATTACATGATTAAAGTTGAGAATCTTTCCAAGTCATTTGGAAACTTAGAAGTCTTAAAAAATATTAGTACGTATATTGCACCACAAGAAGTGGTTTGCATTATCGGCTCTTCTGGTTCTGGAAAAAGCACATTCTTAAGATGTCTAAATCTCTTGGAAGAACCCACAGGTGGACAAATTATCGTTGAAGACGAAAACATAGTAGATAAAGACACGGATATTAATAAGCTCCGTCAAAAAATGGGGATGGTTTTTCAACAATTTAATCTTTTTCCACAAAAAAGTGTCATTGAAAATATCACTTTAGCCCCAATGAAATTAAAAAAGAAATCTAAAAAAGATGCCAAAACGCAAGCGATGGAACTATTAAAAAAAGTTGGGCTATCTGAAAAAGCCGACGTTTATCCTACTAATCTGTCCGGTGGTCAACAACAGCGAGTAGCCATTGCAAGAGCATTGGCTATGGAACCCCATGTCATGTTATTTGACGAACCTACTTCTGCACTTGATCCTGAAATGGTAGGTGAAGTTCTGAGAGTTATGAAGCAACTAGCAAAAGAGGGGATGACGATGGTCATCGTAACTCATGAAATGGGTTTTGCTCGTGAAGTGGCAGACCGAGTAATTTATATTGATGGTGGATGTATTATTGAGGAGGGTAACCCGCAGGATTTATTTTCAAACCCAACTCATGAGAGAACAAAAGCATTTTTATCAAAAGTTTTATAAAAGTATTTAGATTAGCTCTTCGTTTTTCATAGGATATCTAATCATTACGAAAAACGAAGGCTCACACTTTTGAAGGAAGTAGTCAAAAATTTTTAGAGTATCTTAGTATACTAAGTATGACATTTATATGTTTTTTTAAGAAGGAGAAGTCAGATGACCAAAACTGTCCTATTAATTGAACCTACTATCCGTCCGATCGGAGTAGATTATTTAACTAGCAATTTCAATGTAGTAGTAGCACCTAATGGATTAGAAGAAACGATTATAGAATATATAAATGAGCATAAAGCTCATGCAGTTATTATTAGAACAGAAAAAATCACTAAAAATATTTTAGAACAATGCCCTACTTTAGAGGTGATCGGTATGCACGGAGTTGGATTAGATACTATTGACGTGCCAAGCGCAACAGAGCATGGAGTAATAGTATTGAATGCTCCATTCAGCAATTATACGTCAGTAGCCGAACACTCTATTATGTCAATTCTCGCACTGAGTAGAGATTTAAGAGTAAGTGATTCAAAAGTTAGAAATAACGAATGGAATCACAGAGAAGTTTATTTTCCAATGGAAATAAACGCTAAAACTATTTTGATTGTTGGAATGGGTAAAGTTGGGCAGGATTTAGCTAAAAAAGCGAAAGCGTTTAATATGAATGTGTTAGGATTTGATCCATTTTTATCAGAATCAGAAATGAAAATACATGGTGTATTAAAGGTAGATGATGTGAACTTATATCTTCCACAATGCGACTTCATCTCATTACATGCACCACTTACAAAGAGTACTTTTCACATGTTTTCTGCAAAACAATTTGAATTAATGAAAGATACATCGTTCATAATCAACTTAGGTAGGGGCTCTTTGATAAATGAAGAAGCACTGCTAGATGCATTAGTTCATAAAAAAATAGGCGGTGCCGCATTAGATGTTTTAGAACAAGAACCTCCAAATAGCGATAATCCCTTGTTCAAATTAGAAAATGTAATCTTCACTCCTCATTTTGGCGGCGATACATTAGAAGCAAAGGATAGATGCTCTGAATCAATAACAAAAGAAGTTGGTATTGTTCTTCAAGGTCAAATATCTCGGAATTTAGTGAATCTGCAAGTATTAGGCAATGCCAAATATTTAAATAAAAATTCAATTAGAAGGAGTTAAATAAAATGAAATATCAAGGAATTATGACTGCTTTAGTTACCCCGATGGATGAAAATGGATTAGTTGATAAACAAGGTTTTGCAAATTTAATTCAAGATCAATTAAATAATAATATTCATTCTTTACTTGTATTAGGCGGAACAGGTGAATATACTGCACTTAATATGGAACAACGAAAAATAGCGATTGATGTTGCAATAAGCGAAGTTAATGGCAAGGTACCGGTAGTAGTCGGTTTGCTTTCTCCTGGGTTGGGAGACAATATAGAATTAGGAAAATATGCAAAACAAGCTGGTGCCGATTCTGTAATGGCCGTTACACCGTTTTATGTAAGCCCGACAAAAGAAGGTTTCATTCAATACTATGAAGTCCTTGATAAAGCTTTGGACATGCCGATTATCCTCTATAACATTCCGTATAAAACAGGCATTAATATGACGAATGATGTGGTGGAAAAAATTGTTGGGAAAATTCCGAACGTAGTGGGAATGAAAGTTTGTTCCGATAACATGGGAGATGTAATTGAATTAATCCAATCTGTTGGAGATAAAATCTCAGTTCTTTGCGGAGAGGATTATAGAGCGGTTTCATCATTTATAACAGGAGCACCTGGTGCTATTACGGCCAGTTCCAACCTTATCCCAAACGTTTGGGTGAAAATCTATGATTTGGTTCAACAAAAAGAATACGATGAAGCAGTAGAGCTCCATAAAAAGTTTTTCCCACTCATGAAGGCACTCTACAGAGAAGGAAATCCGGGTCCTCTAAAAGCAGCGTTAAATATGATTGGCTTGCCAGTCAGTTCTGTTTCAGTTCCATTATTAGATCCTTCACTCCAGGTAGTAGAAGAACTGAAGAGTAAACTGGATGAATTGATCGTACCTGTAAGATAACCTTTAATAGTGTTGGTTACCTATTCGACGAAATATTCAAGAAATACACTATTGTTGAATTAATAAAAACGAGAAACCAGTCATGATAAGAATTGACTGGTTTCTTAACTGAATTTTGTTTCTTTTGTGGATTTTAGTTTATATGTCACTTCAATTATTTGAGGGAATTCCACAAAATATAAAGCGATACTAAATTTGTAATGATTTTCATTATAGATTTGGGGTTAATAATCAAAAAAATGGACTTGTTTACTAGATTAGAAAATTCCAAGGAAAATGCGAACCGATTCAATGAAATTGTCATTAGCATGAACTGTCAATAAAGATAAAAGGTAGAATGGTTATAGAAAATTTATTAAAGATGCTAAAAAAATATATTTCGGAGGTTATTCACATGGTAGTCGCATATAAACACGAACCTTTTACAGATTTTACTAAGGAAGAAAATAAAGAGGCATTTGAAGAGGCACTTAAATTAGTACAATCATATCTTGGAAAAGACTATGATTTAATCATAGGTGGGGAGCGTATCTCAACAGAAGACAAAATTGTTTCTGTCAATCCGTCAAATAAAGAAGAAGTGGTTGGTCGTGTGTCCAAAGCCAACCAGGAGCTTGCTGAAAAGGCAATGAAAATTGCTGATAAAGCGTTCAATACATGGAAGAAAACAAAGGCTGAAGTACGGGCTGATGTTTTATTCCGTTCAGCAGCAATTGTAAGACGCCGTAAACACGAATTCTCAGCTATCTTAGTAAAAGAAGCTGGGAAGCCATGGAATGAAGCAGACGCAGATACTGCTGAAGCTATTGATTTTATGGAATATTATGGGCGGCAGATGTTGAAATTAAAAGATGGAGTGCCAGTAGAAAGTCGTCCAATCGAGCATAATAGTTTTAATTATATTTCGCTTGGTGTTGGGGTGATCATTTCGCCTTGGAACTTTGCATTTGCTATTATGGCAGGCATGACAACAGCAGCTATCGTTTCTGGCAATACCGTATTATTAAAGCCAGCAAGTACCACTCCAGTTGTGGCAGCTAAATTTATAGAAGTACTTGAAGAAGCTGGACTTCCAAAAGGGGTTGTCAATTTCGTACCTGGGAACGGGGCTGAGGTAGGAGATTATTTAGTTGACCACCCTCGCACTCGCTTTATTAGTTTCACTGGATCACGGGATGTAGGACTTCGCATTTTCGAACGGGCCTCAATACTAAGTGAGGGTCAAATTTGGTTAAAACGTGTTATTGCTGAGATGGGTGGTAAAGATACCATCGTTGTTGACAAAGAAGCGGATTTGGAATTGGCTGCTAAGTCTATCGTACTATCGGCTTTTGGTTTCTCAGGTCAAAAATGCTCTGCTTGTTCACGTGCAGTCATTGTTGAAGATGTATACGATTCAGTATTAAACCGTGCTATTGAACTTACAAAAGAATTAACCGTAGGAGATGGAGCAGATCCATCGAATTATATGGGGCCATTAAATGACCAAAACGCATTCGATAAAGTCATGAGCTATATAGAGATTGGTAAGCAAGAAGGTAAACTCCTTGCTGGTGGTGAGGGAGATGACACCAAAGGATGGTTCATCCAACCAACAATCATTGCTGATGTAGCAGAAGATGCACGTATAATGAAAGAAGAAATCTTTGGTCCAGTTGTAGCATTCTGTAAAGCACGTGATTTTGATCATGCCATTGAAATTGCGAATAACACAGAATATGGTTTAACAGGAGCTGTAATTTCTAATAACCGAGAAAATATCGAAAAGGCACGTGAGGATTTCCATGTTGGGAATCTATATTTCAATAGAGGATGTACGGGTGCTATTGTGGGATACCAACCATTTGGTGGATTTAATATGTCAGGAACGGATTCAAAAGCTGGCGGACCAGATTATTTAATTCAGCATATGCAGGGTAAGACAACATCAGAAATGCTTTGATAATGATTTGTTGATGATCTGAAGAAGTATTTATGAATCATATAATAACCAAGCCCATTTATAGAGTTACTGCGTATTGTATAGTTACAACCATAACATTAACTATCACTCGGGTTACCAAAACTTTAATGTAAAATAACCTTGAAGTCCTGTTTTATGGGTTACCAACTTTAATGTAATTAAAATTTATTGAAACATCCATATTTCGTTGCTGTTATTGAATTTTGGAGTTACCAGCTATAATGTCACTGGACAGCTGTTGTAGATTTGAAATAAAGTTTGACTGTTTATAAAAAAGATTAACTGTTTTGAATAAAGTTTAACTGTTTATAAAGAAGTTGCACCGTTTTTCCCCTTTAGATATGATTGTCTAAAGGGGTGTTTTTTTGTCCAAAAGAAAAAGAACATCTGAGGATACAAGGACCAAATTGATGCTGGATTTGCAAAGAATTGAGAAGGATGAGTATCAGTTATGCGAAGGTGAGCAGCATCAAGATTTCTTCCCTTTGTTACTTCAATATATTGGTGATCCTCAGCCAGAATTACGGGATAACCTGATTTATCCGATGTTTTATATGTGGATTAAGAAAGAGAATAGGTTCAGTGGAGAGGAGTTGCGTAGCCTCTTAACTGTTCTGACTGATGAGAACCATTTGTTCTATCATATTGGCAGCGTCGACGATCAGTCAGTTTTTACAAGGACGTTCTCTGCCTTGCCTATCGCTTTGATTGTGCAACGCCACAGACAGAATCCATTTTTCGATCAAGCGGAAATTGAGCAATTAATGCATGCAATGCTCCGTTATTATAAAGAGGAGAAGGATCTGCGAGGTTACCTTTCAGTAGGAGGCTGGGCTCACAGCGCGTCTCACGGTGCGGATGTTTTTGTTGAGCTGGTGCAGTGCGAGGAGAGCAGCGTCGCAATGCTGCGTGAGGTTCTTGTCGCTATTTCTAGCATGCTTCATAATGGTAGACACATTTTTAGCGATGAGGATGATGAGCGGTTGGTCAACATCGTAGATACGATGATTGACAAAGAGTTACTTCCACATCAAGAAATCGCTGATTGGATTAGCGGCTTAGCGCAATGCTGCAATTTGCCGAGTAGTCGCAGTCAGGTGATTGCTCGCGTGAATAGCAAGAATTTTTTACGCAGTCTCTATTTCAGAAGGGGACAAGATAGCCGACGGAATGAGCTTAACACTGTCATGCTTGGTACTGAGGCAAAATTGAACAGGTTTTCTATCAGTTAGGATTAGAGGGGCAGTCCCAAAAGCCATGGAAAGTTGGCTGAGAGAGTGTCTGGCATGTTTCTCCATTAAAGGGCGCTTTAATGGAGGAAATATCCTATGATTCAATAAAATATATTAAGAGCGTATTTTGATTAATCTTTTTTTAAAACACGCTCTTTCTTTTTGCTTGTTTATCGAGGCTATTAGTATTAATTTGATCAATCTTTATTATAAAGCTACAGTTGTGAGTAACATTAATAAATGAGACAGATTAAAGTGTTAATTGAGATATTAATTCAATATAATTGATACTGATGTTCAAGGACAACTGAGTTGTAACGGAAAAACTGGTTAGTTAAACTAACCAGTTTTTTTATTTGGGTTTGTTAGCTAAAATTGTGCATATTTCAACAAAAAAAGGACCTAATTTAAGGACTTTTTTAATGTACTTGTTCAACTAAAGCACCTGTTAGTTGTGGGTTTGAAATAAAGTCGTAACGTTTATAAATTACCAAGACCTAAATTGTAAAAAGTCATTAAAAATAAAGGGTGGTACATATTAGTCATATCTTTATTTATGTACCACCTTTTTACTTCTTGTTCAACACACACACATTTTGCATTTCTATTGTTAGTCATTCAGATTTCTAATAATAAAAGGGACCTAATTTAAGTGCTTTTATTAATGCACTTATTCATCTGAAACATCCATTCTTAAATACTAATAAAAAAATAAAATCATCATAGACTTTACGCATTTCGGTACAATTTACAGGTGCTTGTTATTGTGCAAGTAATGCTAACTTGCTTTTAGATGGTGTTTCGTATTTTACTTTTGTGGACTTCTGAACGTAACTTCCACCACCTACACCATATAATCCACCATGATTACTCTTATAGTTATAAACTCGGTATTCTTCGCCTTTTTTCAAAGTACGGACCGTAGTCAATGAACCGTTACTCTCCATTTTGACCAAGTTTGTATTAGATAGAATAGTAACTTTACCTATTTGCCCTAATTTTAGTTCTGTTTTTCCCCACATAACTTTTATAGGGGGTACATCTACATCTAACTTTTTCTTAATGTACGCAGAGGATATATAACCTGTTAACTTTTGATCCTCAGTTTTAACTGGGTACCATACAAATTGGTTTATACTTGTCAAAGATTGATCATATAAGAAATTTCCTTTAATAATCAAGGTAGTATTTATTGGTAAGGATTTTGCAACTGAAGAAGTACTAGGTTGTGACCTTAAATTTACATTGTCTTTTGTGATCGTTACTTTGTCTCCTATTTGAAATTGATATGCAGAGGCATGCAACTTATCCGTTAATGTATATTCCTTCTTTTTGAATACAATATTTTCACTGCTATTAGGGTCATATTCAAAATCAACTGTATTGAAAGGAAATTGCCCTAATTTTGTATCGTTTATGTAACTATCTTTTTCAATAAACGAAAAGACTTTTTCTTGATAGGCCTCTATATTCTTCAATCCACTGGATTGATAAAGAGGACTGTTAGCAGGCTTTATACCGTTATAAGCCATGACGGGAAAGTACCAATTTTCGATTACTTCTGGTCCTGTCTCTTTTATTTTAGGTAGATCTTTACGGTGATACATACTGCTAAGGATTTCGACACCTACCTGAATATTGTAGTTGATATCGTATTTCAATTTCTCTTGATCATAGCCTAGTTGATTGGTAATTTGCATAAGACCGATCCCATTATCTTTTGAGATAACAGGCTGGCCGCTCTCATCAAATTGTTTCCAACCACCATTTTCTTTTGAAGCCACAGCTTTAACAACTTCGGGAGGGATATTTGCTTCTAAAGCCGCATTCGTAAGTAAGCAGTTCATATGCTGAAAAGCGGGATTTTGATTTGGCTTAATTTCACCATATGATGAACATTTAGATGTCCATGTTGACTCAGCGGAAGCTTCTTCGTAAGACCAACTCAGGAGCATTAAACAAGTTAATAATCCAGCCCCAATTTTGATTGATTTCATTCATTTATTCCCCATTCATTTAGTATTTTATATTTATTAGTATATTTTACCATAAGTGATTAGTGTAGAAATGATATTTAGGAATAAAATGGATGACTCTATTAAACCTTCACAAGAATTTAAGAATTCAATGGAAAGGGTATAGCCGATTTTTGATTTTAACTATTTGTTTTTAATTTGAACTTTTCCCCATTTGTAAATTATATTTTTTCACTTGAAGGACTTTAAAAATTATTCCTCTTTAATTATTGACAATAGATAATTAGGAATATAATATGTATATATGAATATATAATCATATATAGAGATTTAAGCATACAATAGGGAGGGATTTTTATGGGTAATAGTCACAATCATGCACATGGAGAAAATAAAAAAGTATTACTGATTTCGTTTTTAATCATTACCATCTATATGATTGTAGAAGCGGTAGGGGGTTATATTACAAACAGTCTTGCTCTTCTTTCTGATGCAGGGCATATGCTAAGCGATGCCGTATCCCTTGGAGTTGCCTTATTAGCATTTACATTTAGTGAAAAAGCAGCAAATGCTAGTAAAACATATGGCTATAAACGTTTTGAAGTTTTAGCAGCCGTCTTAAACGGTGTGACGCTTATTTTAATAGCTTTCTTTATTTTTTATGAAGCAATTGAACGTTTTACAAATCCACCAGAAGTGGCAACAACCGGTATGCTTGTTATTAGTAGTATTGGGTTAGCTGTGAATATCCTAGTTGCTTGGATTATGATGCGTGGCAGTGATACGAAAGAGAATTTAAATATGCGTGGGGCATTTCTCCATGTGATTAGTGATATGCTAGGATCAATTGGCGCTATTATTGCAGCACTACTGATTTTGTTCTTTGGTTGGGGTTGGGCTGACCCCTTAGCAAGTGTTATTGTCGCAGCACTAGTTTTACGCAGTGGTTATTATGTAACGAAAGCTTCGTTGCATGTATTGATGGAGGGCACGCCTCAAAATGTAAGTGTAAACGACATCGTTCATACAATTGAACAGACAAAGGGAATTATAGATGTACATGATTTACACATTTGGTCTATTACAAGTGGTTTAAATGCACTTTCTTGCCATGTGGTGGTAGAGGGACAAATGACGATTGTAGAGGGCGAAAAGCTACTACGTAAAATGGAACATGATTTAGAACATAAAAATATCCAGCATGTGACGATTCAGTTGGAATCTACCGCACACAAATGTGATAATTCTATTTTATGTACAGCAAAAGCTGATGTCTCAGCTGCACATGCACACCACCATCACTGACGGGATGCATTGGGACTACCGATAGTAAAATAGTAAATCAATAGGATTAGTTACAGGAGGTGTAAAAAAGTATGGCTGAAGAAGTACAAACTAATACACATGAATTAGATGAAGAAACACTGTTTGTCGTATCCCAGACGTTTAAAGCGTTAAGTGATCCAACACGTATTCGTATATTAAACTTACTTTGCTGCGAAGAGCACTCTGTGAATGATATTGCTGAGGCACTAAATTTAGGTCAGTCCACAGTATCTCATCAGCTCCGTTTTTTGAAAAATTTACGTTTAGTAAAATTTCGACGTGAAGGGACAACGTTGTATTATTCAAGCGATGATGACCATATTATGAATCTATTGCATCAAGCGATTGGTCATGCAAAGCATTAAAATACATTCTATATATGAATTGAAATAGAGTTGGTTCAAAAAATTTTGAGCTACTCTATTTTTACTTATAGATTTTTTTAGTTCTTATACGTTTTGTAAGAGAAAGTTTAAGTGATTGTATATAAAAACCCTTCCTATATTCCCCATATAAGCCATTAGTTTAAAATCTCAACTATTTTTTTTGCTGAGCTTTCAGAAAGACTATAAATAGTATGAGTATCATTTGTATTCATTATTGTGCCATGTTCATCACTTATCCAAAGAAAATAAGATTTATCTCCAAATTCAATTTTATAATCGGGGTCAACCATATTCACTATTCCTGGCTCTTTATTAGCACTGTTGAATGCATTTTTAAAATCTTTCATGACACTTGAGTCTGTATAAGTAGTCAATGAATTCTCTCCAACTTTTGAAAAGCTTTCCATTTTGTATACGTTCACTTCTTCTATGTTTTGAGATGAACATCCTATAGTCAATAGTGCTATTAAAATAATAAAAAGAAAACGTGGAAATAACCTTTTCAAGAAACCACCTCCTATTTAAAGTTAGTCGTGTTTTCTTGAATTTAAGTTACAGTGTAAGTAAAGTCATAAAAAAAACAATTTATACAAAACGTATCCAACGAATAAAATAACGATTAGTATTCCTGTCCCTTTCCAACCTAAACCACCAACTAAGTCAGCTAAGTTACCATTTTCTGCTCTACTAAATCCATCTTTTAATGAACCTGTTGAATTTTTTTTAAGTTCTTCTTGTCTTAATCTCTCTCTTTTTTCTTCAGGTGTACCTTCTTGAAAAAACCTATCCAACCTTTGATTTCTAATTAAAGTAACAAAAAAAGCCTCTGCCACCCTTTAATATAAGGGATATGCTGATAAGGCTCTTTTTATTTTTGTGTGCATATGAAAATCAAAGTGAACGGTTGAAATGTATAGAAAAGCGCTAGGTAAGAAAAAGAAAACATCCCATGCATCCAAAGCTTATGAGTGCTATTGTTAATACTTTTGAAAAATCTTTAATAGACTCCATGATTATTTCCTGGATGGTGATCATGTAAATTGTGCCTACTGCTAAACTTATGGAAAAAGACCAAAACATTGGATCGCCAATTCCCATTGAGTTCCCTATATAAGCGCCAAAACCAACTGGGATTGCAACAATTAAAGATAAAAATAACCATGTCCATACTCCAAGGCCCGCTATAAATAATGGAGTAAATACAATTATTCCTTCAGGTATATTGTGAAGTAAAATGGTTTGTAGAAGAGTCATTTCTAAACTAGACTCTTGATTTGAGCCTATTACTATTCCAATAGGCAAATTGTGAAATGAAATACTAAGGAACAACAGTATACCCGTTTGTAATGAAAAGTTATCTTTACCTTTAAATGTTCCAAATAAATTTTTCAAAGCTTTATGTGTAATTTTAAATAAAATAACTCCAATGACAAATCCTACGATGAATGTGAGCCAATTTCCAAGGTTTATAGCCTCAGGAGCAACTTCAAAACTTAATAAACCAAGAATTAAACCAGCGCAAATACTGTAAATAGTATCTATTTTTCTTTGTACTCCTCTTAACGCCCATGCTATTACCCCACCTATACTAAATCCTAATGCAGTGTAGATATAGCCCATTACCCAAATCAAAGACAATTTATCACTCCTACTATGTTCACTCTGTCTGTCTTTATGTTTATATGGATATTGTCATGCATTTATGAAAACGAAATTACATTCATGTGAATGAAATTTCTAAGAGAGATAGTAGGTACCTCCATAAATTAGACTGTCCAATTATTTAGTAAAATTATTTGATTATAGAATAATTAGCCAAGTAATAGCCAATAAATAGTTTATATTGGAGGGAAAGATAATTATGATAATAAAAAGTGATGAAGATAAAGTAATTTATTGCTACAGCTGTCGCAAAAGGACCTTATTTACACGTAGAGATATGAACAATAATAGTGGTGTAGAAAGTCATTGTAGTGAATGTTCATATGTTTGGTTTGAATGGCAAAACCGAGCAGTAGAGCGAGAAAAAGAAAAGTGGGTTGAATATAATACGATATTTACAAACAACTCTATTTAATATTCCTTGCTTAATAAAGTTAACTATAACTACTTTTTCATAAAATTGACCAAGCAGAGTCTAAATTGGCTCTACTTGGTCTTTTGCATCTCTATTATATAAATTTTACAAATTCACCGACTGGCTTTCGATACCCACGCCATGCACATTTTGTGAAGTGTAACAATTTAAACTTTTAAATTACTTACGAACAGTTTTTAGTGCATTAGTCCAAGGAATAACTTGGTCTAGCATTTGGTTTACTGAATCAGCTTGTACAGCTTTTGGTTTAAATACAGTACCGTTTTCAAAGTCAGTGAAGAGGGATAGTGCTGGATGAACGCGAACATGTGCTACAAGCAATTCACTTAAAATGCCACGTAAATGTTCTGCTGCACGAGCACCACCTACGGAACCATATGATACGATACCAGCTGCTTTGTTATTCCACTCATCTCGTAAGTAGTCTAAAGCATTTTTTAATGCGCCGGTAATGGAGTGGTTATATTCTTGAACGATGAATACGAATCCGTCACAACCATTGATTTTTGCACTCCAAGCTGCTGCACCTGAAGCATCGCCACCTGGTTCACCTAAAAGTGGTAACTTAAATTCTGCAATGTCGATGATTTCGTACTCAGCGTCTCCACGCTTGTCTGCTAGTTCTTTTACCCATTCTCCTACTTGTGGACTAACGCGTCCCTCACGTGTACTTCCTAAAACTATTCCAATTTTCAACATGTCATTTCCTCCTATTTGTTCTTCTTTAGTGTCTAATCCAAAAAATTTTCTAAAAAAACTCATTGTTCTACCTCATATGCTTTCTTAAATTCATTGTGCTTCTTACTGTATAGATGGGTCATACTAATAGTGGTTATAGTAACGATTTACATACCTCTCATTCGATTACACCACATAATCACTTGCATGGAAGGAAACATGTGCATTATGTAAAACTTATTGTGTTCTACAAAATAAGCACACTAATTCTTCCCTCACCCCCTTTAATGGTTATTTTTTGATTGACTTAATCTAAGAAGGATTACGCCAGGTTGTTCTTAATACAAGTATGACCAATTAATATTCTGTCGAAACGTGTTCCTACTAAGTAAGTACAACGGAAATTTGAATAGAGATATTTTGTATAAAAAAGAATGAATATTTACTTCGAATTCGAGATATATATTTAAAAAAATTTCCATTCTCTTATGAATGATTTTACCTTTATTTAAAATATCTTTAATTCGAAATAAATTTAACATAAATTTATAACAATTGTCAACATCTCGTTTTAATATATTTTTATATTACGGGATTTATAGATATACCAAACCAAGAGTATAGGGCAGCAATTAATTACAAAAACGATTAATGTAATCTAAATGTCATTATTTCATCTCTGTTTTTAATTTAACTATTTCTACATCAAATCCATTGAGCTATAGTTAAAAGAAACGCTAGGGGGTTTTTAGATGCCTGTTACACTTCGTGAAGTATATGAAAACGAGAAAACAATTTTACAAAACTTATATTCTTTTTATCTTCATGACCTTTCTATGTTCACGCCAAACATTACTATCAATGAAAATGGATTCTTTGATTATGAAGATCTCTATTTGTTTTGGACAAATGAGGGTATTTCTCCTTATTTCATCGAATCTGAAGGCAACATAATTGGCTTTATACTTCTTTTGGAAAGACCATTTTTAAAAAAAGAAAATGATTTCTGCATTAATGATATCTTTATTCTAAATAAGTTCAAAGGGAAGGGCTATGGAATACGGGCAGTTAAAGAGTTGTTTGAAAGCAAAAAAGGTCAATACTATGTTATTGAACTTGTTAATAACCTTCCTGCAGTATCCTTTTGGAGAAAGATATTAAAAGAATTTAATATTGATTTTGAAGAAAAGAATCAATTAATTGATGACGAACCTTGCATAGTACAGGCATTTAAAATCTAGAATAATAAGTAGAAATCCTATATGAAAGAACGGTAATTAATTTAACCGTTCTTTTTTTTACATTTTAATTCGTTTATATATGTACTAACAATAATAGACAGCTCATTATCAGAGCCAGGGGTGCTGTTAATGGAAAAAAGAAGGCAATTATTATAAATTTTCCATATATCTAAAAGGGATATTTTATGTGGGAGGCGAATTTATCTGTATGAAACTTTGTTGATGTTACTTTCTATATTAAGCGGTCTATCAATTGAACATTTTATTATGCCCGCTAGGACAGTATTTGGGGGATGCCTATGTGGAAAATATTAAAGACTAATTTTATTTTAGAGAAATCAAATAAGAAAAATATTTTAGCTAGTATTATATTGGCGGCATTTGTTTTTGGATTGATTTTATTTGTGAAAACGGAGGATTTAGGAAACTTAATAAAAGAAAAAGCGGGTGAATATCAATCGCTTTCTTCCGCGTTGAGTAAATTTCAAAATGTGGATGCTACTGATAATGGGAATGGCAGCGAGTTATATAAGAATATAGTACTTCAGCAACAATATGTATCTAAACAAAGAATGGCACTAAAAATGAATCGACCGGAGTTGTATTTAGAAACAGCGATCGACCTTGCAAATTTAAGAACGGATTCATTTAATATGAAAGGATATGATGATGTTGCAAGTAATCTACCTTCAAAAGTAGAAAATCAATTGGATCTTGTGTTTTATGAGTATGTGAAGAACACAGGAATTTCGTTATCCGTTAATTCGCTATCTTTCTTTCAGTTTCTAGCTTTTTTATTTGGTGTACTAGGTTCTGTATGGTTTATTTTCATGAGTATTTATACTTGTGGGATCATGATAGAAGAATTCCAACATACGTCTATAGTTAAAGGTTATCCTATATCCTTTGATAAGTACGTTTTATCTAAATGTATCTCATCCATGCTCATAGTAGGTGTATTTCTTCTGGAGTTATTTGTTTGCAGTCTGCTGTTAGTTTTTTTTAAGGGATTTGGAAACCCATCCTATCCTATTGCAATCTTTAATGGTAGTTTTGAAGTTTATCCAATATACAAATACATAGGTGTATCTGTACTTTATATGATTTGTATTTCTATTTTTACAATATTACTATCTGTGATTTTAAATGTTTTATTGAAGAATATGTATTTGACACTGTTTTTGCAATTGTTATTGTATATTTTCCCAGTGTTATTTCCGAACACGATGAATTTTGTTCCGTTTAATCCATTTAACTACTTGAATTTTACTAGCCTATTGAACGGGCAGACACTCGATCTTGCAAACCCGGTCTACTTAAATAGCACACATGGCCTTATTTATATCGCGTTGAGTATAGTCATAATGGTAGTCGCTATAAAGTTATTCTTGACTACTGGGAAGCTAAAGAAGATATAAGGGGAGTGAGATAATGTGGGCTTATTTTAAGTTTGAATTTCTTCAATTTATATTCAACAAAAAGAATATTGCAATTTATGTCATTCTTCTTTTCTTCTCGTGTTATTATGCACTAAAAATAGCTCCAGCTTATAATCCTATTGAAAAAGTAGATGTAAGTGAAATGGAGGCTCGTTACCTAACGAGAGAAGAATTTCTAAATAATGTTCAGATAAATGAAGGGACTCACCCTTTAACTTTGTTTGCTGCACAAATATTCCCCGAATGGAATGAATATGACAAAGAAAGATTAGAAGCTATCAAACAGCACAATTTTAATGAGTATGCAGAAGCTACATTTAAGTGGTATGCGTACTCTGATGAGATGATCTTTCGTTATGGAGGTGATTTCCTCTATTACAATCCGGGATATTATACGTATGGAAATAATTATGCGAAGGAAGATGGACACTTCGCTTATTCGTATTCTGCAAGTCGGTTCGAAGGGTATACAAAAGGAAACTCGGATTTAACTATAAATGTTTTCGAGGAAAGGACAGCCTTGCAAACACTGCAACGTCAGTTACACTCTTACCTGCCATTTATTCTCATTGTTAGTTGTATACTCTTCACAGTCGATATCGTCATAAAGGATCGTAGGAATTCAACACTGTTACAAGGTTTACCTCTTTCAGATTGGAAAAGGTTGATTATGAAAGGAGCAGTTTCCTTAGTAGGGAGTATCCTTGCAATTATTCCGCTTTCTGTAGGTCTATTGATAATTGGTGTCCGAAATGGTTTTGGTGATTTTAACTTACCAGTTCCGATTTATCATTCTGTTGAAGAATTATTTTCAAATATAACGATTAGGGAATACCTGATCCAAAACGTGCTATTTTTGGTTATCTGGTTTTTATTCATTATTTCATTGCTACTACTTGTAAGTGTGACGCTCAAAAACGAGTTTGCAACTTTATTGATAGGTTGCGTGGTTGTAATTGTTGAATTTGCTTACTTTAGTAGAGGGATTGGAGTATTTCGCGATGTTCAATGGTATCCAACGAGCTATGTTCAGGTGGGACAGATTCTTTCAGGTTATCGAAACTATCTTTATGGCACGGATGAACTCACTTTTGGAACTGGACTCTCCATAATAGGATTATGTACGTGTATTTTTTTATTACTCACTTTCTTAATAAGCAATCATAAAAAATTCAAGCTATTGTAGTTTGAAGATTTGGAGGAAAGATATGATTGAATTAAAAAATATTGGTGTTCAATTTTCAAGTAGAGACATTTTAAAGGATGTTTCTGTGCTGTTCAACCCAGGAGAAATTATTGGTTTGGTAGCTCCTAATGGGACGGGGAAGTCAACGCTTATGAATGTAATCATGAATTATATCAATCCAAACAGTGGAAAAGTCATACTAAATCATGAGCTAGAATATACAAATAAGAAGAATGAGGTAAAAATCCATCAACTAGTATCCATGATGCCTGACCAAAGTGACTTGTATAATCAGATTTCCGGAAAAGAGCATTTAAAAATTTATTCCTCCATGTGGAATAGTAACCCAAAACTGATTGACAGTACAATAAAAGAACTAGGGATGGCGTCATATATAAATAAGAAGACAGGAACGTATTCTTTGGGAATGCGCCAAAGACTTTGTTTTGCGATGCAAATTGTATCAGATACCCAAATCATGTTAATGGACGAAGTCATGAACGGATTAGATCCTACCCATGTCGAACTTATTTCACAGATTCTCGTTAAAAAGAAGTCTGAAGGAAAAACGGTTATTGTAGCTTCTCATTTATTAGATAACTTAGAAAAATATGCAGATCGAATTTTTTTTATGAGAAATGGTGAGTTAATCCTAGTTAATGTCATTTCGCCAGGGTTTGAAGAAAGAGAAATCACGACTGTGCGAGTAACAGAAATGACAGAGAAGATAAAAGAAAAGTTATCAAAAGAGTTTCCAAAAACCAATGTGCGATTATTACCAAATGGAGTTACTTTAATAGATGTTCGTGGATATGATTCAAGGAAATTAGGAACGATTGTAGAGTTTCTTAAAGACAATCAGTTAACAGAGTTTAGCATTGGGAAAGTTACATTGAATGATTTATATTCAATGTATTATCAAGAAGGATGACCTTTGTGATAGTTAATACAAAAGGGAACAATACAACTATAATTACGATATGGTAGATATTAAAAAGGAGCAATTCTATGGGTATTCTTATATATGTTTTGATCTCCCTATTCATTTATGGATTCTGTCTTTTATTAGGATTAATATATTCTAAAAGTAAGAAAGGGAAACACTTTTAATATATTTTGAAGAAATAATAGTTCTGGACAGATAACTCATATTATTCAAAGAATACAGTAGGAACCTAACGCGTACCACTATTCAACTAACGGGACAGGGTAGTATTTAGATTGAAGAGAGACAAAAAGATATGATTGGAAAGTGGGGAGCTAGATGTTAAGGAGTGAACTTATTTCAGATATAGCAAATAGAATAATATGTCTAAAAAGACTCCATCCAATTAGAGTAGGAGTAAGTGGAATAACTTCATCTGGCAAGACAACGTTTGCTAATGAGCTTACGGAAGAACTTCAAAGTAGAAAGATGGATGTTGTTAGGACTAGCATAGACAATTTTCATAATCCGAGAGTTATACGATACAGACAAGGTAAGGAATCAGCAATTGGTTATTACGAAGATGCTCACGATTACAATTCCTTTAAGCAGATACTTTTAATACCTTTAGGTCCAGGGGGAAACTTCCATTATCAAACAAATTCTTTCGATTTAGAAAACGACGTGTATGTAAACCCAGAATTGAAAATAGCAAGTATGGATACGATTTTTATTATTGATGGAACTTTCTTATTTAAAAAGGATTTATGTAAACTATACGATTTTAAAATATTTGTTGAAACTGACTTTGAGTTAGCCAGAAAAAGAGGAGCTAAACGAGAAGAATTGGCATTTGGAAGTTATGAAAAAGCAGAAGAAATGTTCCTTAATAGGTATCATGTTGCTTCGAAACTCTATCTAGACCAGCACTCACCGCAACTTAATGCAGATGTAGTCATTAATAATAATGAATTAGATAACCCATTTTTTGTATAAAGGAAACTTATTCTTCAACTACTGGGTGCTTTAGTTGAACAAGTGGCTGCCTGCAAGGGTAGCTTTTTCTTATTGAACTAACTGGGTAGGTTAGTTGAAGATAGAAAAAGATAAATGGAGGTGGAAAATGTTATTATTATGGCAACTTTCATTATTTGTTTCAATTGCAGCTTTATTGGTGGGTCTTGTTAAAAAATCTTGGGTATTCCTACTAATTAGTACGATTACATTTATACCAATAGCATATTATTTTTCAGGGTCAAATAATGCTTGGAAATATGTTGGTTTGACTCCAGCTCTCCTACTTGTTCTAACGATATTAATTTTGTTAATAAGTAAGAAGAAAACAAGGTCAATTAAAGAGTAAATCGGAAATTTATGGCTGTATTTTATAAATGCAAAATAGCCGAAAATATGTAAGCGGTGAATAAAAACTCACATATTTTCGGCTTATTAATATTATTTTAAATAGGTAATTGACCCATGTGTTTATCCGTTAAAATTTCGGCTAAGTCAAGCTTGGATGAAATTTTCCCGCAATGCTTTTCTCAATAATGGGGTCGGTTCACCTACACTGTAAAGTTGCAAATAATGCATTGCTCTGGTGCAGGCGGTATAGAATACTCTACGAACGCTCTCATCGCCGTATACTTCCTCTGATGCGTCATAAATAATGACAGCGTCGAATTCGATGCCTTTGGACAAATACGTCGGTATGACAACAACTCCTTGTTCATATTCAATCGAGCCGTTCTTCACTAGCTTAATATCATCGATGTTGGACAAGGCTTCGTATGCACGCTTACTTTCCTCAGCTGATTTACATATTATAGCAATACTGTTATAACCAATATTTCGCAAAGTCGCGACTTTGGATGCTATGCGGCGGTGCAGTTCTGTGTGATCGAGCAATTGTGTCAGCACAGGTCGCTCACCATCGCGTTCAAAAGGAATAATCCGTTCGCCGTTAGGTACTAGTCTGCGTGTAAATTCGATAATCGGTTTTGTGGATCGGTAGCTGCGTGTCATGTTGATCGCTTCCGTTTCAACCTGTCCGTATAAGTTCATAAGTGTGTGAAAATCATTCTTTTCACTTGCATGGGCGAATATCGCTTGATTAAAGTCACCTAGCACAGTCATTCTTGCCGAAGGAAATAAACGCTTTAGAAACTCGAATTGAAACGGTGAATAGTCCTGTCCCTCGTCAATAAGTATGTGCTTTATGGAGCGGTTCGTCTGAAAGCCTTGAATCAGCTCTTTCATAAATAAGAACGGAGTAGCATCTTCGTTAGATAGTTTGCCTTCATATAGCATTTCCAGCGTCGCTTGACAAATTTCTGCCCACTCCGCGGGTGTTTCACCCTCTATCCACTGTTTGATCTGCAGGGAATCAGCAAAAAGCTGCATATAAATCCCCTTAATGTCGATGAAACTAAATGTTCGGACTCGTTTACGTAACAGCTTCAATTTCTGTTGAACAATTAAACGAGCAAGTGCTTCAGGCTCGATCTCATAATCGGCAATCGATTCTCTTTTAAAGCCGCGTTTTTTCGCTAAGTAGGTATGTGCCTTATGGTACTCCTCGTCGCTAAGTAGCTCGATTTTCTCTTGTACCCACGACATTGTCAGTTCAGCCTCTTGGGTTTCATTTATTTTCTGAATTAGCCAATCCTTTAACTTTTCAAGTCTATTATGGAAGCGGAGTGAAGTATCGTTACTATAAAACCTTTCTGCTATTTGTTGGGCGGTAACAATCGGCTTTCCTCTGAAGATTATGTCTTTGAATAACATTCCAGATAGCTCTAACGACTTCCTATATGATTCGATCGCTTCGAAAAAAAGGTGTGATGCTTTGAATCGAATACTCGCAACCCTTGGTCTGTAGGAAGGGGTATTCGTTGCAGTTAAAACATATTCCAATTGCTCGTAAGGATTTTCAACTTGAAATTCTTTACTTAGTCGATGGTCTAAGTATTCCTGAAATGTGACCTGCTGCATATTCTCTTCTCCAAGTTCTGGCAGCACATTGGACACATAATTGTTAAACATCGAATTAGGTGAAAATAGAATAATTTGATCAGCAGTCATACTATCTCGATATTTGTAGAGCAAAAAAGCTATCCGCTGCAATGCGGCCGATGTCTTGCCACTGCCAGCTGCACCGTGAACAATGAGCAGTCTCCCGCGATCATGACGAATGATTCGGTTTTGCTCCTGTTGGATGGTAGCTACTATATTGTGCATATGTTTGTCTGTGCCTTTGCCTAGCACCTGTTGTAAAATCTCGTCTCCAATGGTGAGACTTGTATCGAACATAGATTGAAGAACACCGCCACGGATTAGATATTGCCCCTTTTTCTCTAATAGGCCTTTGATTTCACCCCCAGGTGTTGCATACTTGGCCGGTCCGGTTTGATACTCATAGTAGACACTTGAGACAGGCGCCCTCCAGTCATAGATAAGAAATTCTTCGCCACTTGCATCCGTAAGTGTGGAGATTCCAATATAAAATTGTTCCTGAGTAGATTCTCCTTCTTCTATGAAATCGATTCGTCCGAAGTAGGGAACCTCTTGCATACGTCGAAGCTTGGATAATTTATTGGATACATGTCTATTGGTGCTTTGGCTTACTGATAGAGCCTGAGCCTCTTGTCTCAAGCCGATGATGGTCTCAAGATAATCGTCGAAGGTATCAACATTCACCTTGACTTCATCCCAAAAGTGTTTGCGCATATTAACTAGTTCGTTCCGACGTCGAGAAGTTTCTTCCTCTAATCCGCTGATTCGCTCCGTTATTGTCTCAATTACACTTTCCACTCGTTTTTGCTCCTGCTGAAATTCTGAACACATAGCAACCACTCCTTAAAAAGATTGGTATTGACAAACGAAAAAAGTATGATGTATAATATATAATAGGGATATAATGCGCATTATAGTTTTAGGCATATATCTATATAAATTTACCACAGGTTCTCATTTTTTTCAATGTATTGGTCATGATTTTTATGCTTGTCGATTCTTAATGCTATTTTGCCATAATAACACCAATTGAATGCAAGAAACACACACCCGCTAAATAAGAGGGTGTTTTTTTGACCACAATTTTACTACGAAATATATAAATTTAAACCTGAATCGTTAATAGTTAATTTTTGCACCCTTTCCTTGTTTAATTTGAATTAAATGGAAGAAGTCCAACTTCCTTTTTTTTTTCAAGATAAAGGTGATATAGTTTATAGAATTTACTATATCAACACCAATTTTAAATTCGAATATTTAAAAACATTGAATAGATATTAACAATATTTGTTATTTGACGATAGTTATAAAGAGAAGTTTTTTCGGCATCTACGTCTAAAGTAGGGATAATATTTTTAAAAAAACTTACTATTTAAACTAATGACGAAATGCAACTTTTCACAGATTTTAATAAGGAAGTGGTTTTAAATTATGGCAGAAGGAACTTACACAATGAACGTAAATCTTGCTAAGAAAACTGTTGATATGACGGTAAGCGGGACTTTTACTCCTGAAAAAGCTCAACAATTTATTAATGATTATCAGAATAAGTTATCATCAATAAATGCAAGCGAATTCGTCTTGGAATTTGATTGCAGTGATTTGGATGTAGTAACAAAAGAAATGATACCAGATCTTGAAAATTGTTTAGCACTTTATAAATCTTCTGGATTTAAGAAAGTAGAAGTAGGTATTAGGAAAAGTGCTATAATCTCCATGCAATTAAAACGCTTGGCGAATAATGTAGGGCTAACTACGTTTGAGGTAATTCAAAAATATTAATTTTTACAAAAAGGTAAGGAGCTATTAAAGGGTCCTGCCTTTTTTATTTGATATTTACATAACAAAATTCGTAACTTAAATGTACTAAAATGATCACGCTTAATAACAAGATATGTAATTGTATATAATACTAAAATTTTATTCGAGAGGTTTCTTACGACTATGACTAACATTAGAATTAAAGCAGTGGATGTTTACCATGCAAAAAAACAAGTAAACAATGATGTTTATCTTGAACACTTTAAAAAACAAGGAAAAGATATTACAAATTTCTTAAATATTATGGGAAGAAAAGAGCGTTATGTCATTGATAATCATGAAGAAAATACGATTACAATGGCGATTGAAGCAACAAATCGAGTGTTGAAAAAAGTGGGATTAGAAGGTAAGGATATAGATATGATTGTTTTTTCTACTCAAGTACCTGAAATGACTGTTCCAACCAACGCTATGTTCATTCATAATGCCATTCAAGCAAAAAAAAGAACAGTTATTTTTGATATGAACGCAAATTGCGCTGGTATGTCGATTGCAGTAGAACAGGCGTCACGATATATGAAATCCAATCCACATGTTAATACCGCACTTGTGGTAGGTTCTGATTATCTTTCATTAGTGGCTGATCCAAAAGATGCAATGACGTATGCTAACTTTGGGGATGCTTCTTCTGCTATTATTTTAGAAAAGACTGAGAATGATACAGGATTTATCGATGCGATGTTTGAAGTAGACTCAAGTAACCGAAACAATATTTTATATCCACACAAGGGATTATCTCAAACAAATAAAGCGGGTGAAAGTGCAGAATTCATGCTTTGGCAGCCATTTGATGGAGCGATGTCACTCCCTTATACGTATGATATGTTTGAAGCTATTTTAGAAAGAAATCAACTTAAAATTGATGATGTAGATGCGTTCTGCTTATCTCAATTTGCTAAAGTGAATATTGATAAAATTCAAAGCCATTTTGATATACCCGAAGAAAAATTTATTTATGTGGGAGACAAATATGGATATACTGGTACAAGCAGTCCTTTTATTGCTCTTCATGAAGGAATCGAATCAGGAAAAATAAAGCGTGGAGACTTAATATTATTTTGGACAATCGGTGGCGGTCACGAGTTCATTACAATGTTATTTAGATATTAAAAATGTAAATGTTCCTAAAGTAAAGGGCGTGGATTCGGGAGAATCTACGCTCTATTTGTTGATTAAATTGTACTAAGAGGGCAGGTTGGTTTAAGAAGGATAGTGTGAGTCATATGTAGAATAGGTAATTTAGGGGTGATGATAATGAGTAAACCAAGGGAAGCAACGCCAAAATATCTTATAATGATGTCTCTAATTTATGGCTTATTTGTAATTAGTCAAAGCGTTCAAGTTATTTACACACCCTATACATTTGTTAGAGTCGTAAACCTAATAGCTATAATCTTTCTCTCTTCAGCCATTGGGGCTTTTATAAGAGAGCTATTTATTTTAAAGAAGACAAAGTTAAGTGGTAATTAAATTATCAATTCGAGCGTTGTTCCAAGATATAACTTTGGAAAAATATAAAAAATTTTAAAAAAAGATTGAGATAAAAGATTAAAAAATTTCTTTTTCAACTATTGGTATTTAGTTGAAGAAACGGCTGCTTTAGAGAGCTGCTTTTTCTTATGGAATAATAAAGATGGTAACCTCCCAGTAATTTTTTGTTTAGAGATATATGTCAAAGGGTAGACATTTGTTAGAACGTTCAACACATTAAAAGGAGGAACTAACATGGCAGATTGGAAAAAGAAATTATTGGCAAGTGGACTAGTAGGCGGGTTAGTGCTTGGCGGAGTGGCTGGTTGTGGGGACGGAGTTGACCAGGATAATGGCGTAAGTGATGGTGAAGAGATGGATGATGTAGATGATGGAAATAAAAATGAAGAAGAAGGTAAGTAATAGTGTCTCTATCATAATAAAGATGACAATATAGACGGCCTCTTTTCTCAAATGATAGGAGGAAGAAAAGATTGCCCTTTGAATTGGGCAATCTTTTTTTGTATATGCTTTTATAAGCATACATTTTATATTTGGTGATATTCACTTCATCTTCAGTTTTAAACAAGTCACATATTCCTATTAAATTGCTTTAGCACAGATTACAGATGGGATAGCACAAAGTAAAGAAGAATTAAAAAAACAACCTGAGCCCAAACGAGCAAAGGTTGTAAAAAAGGTGCTTAAAACTCTAAAGAATTATTTGTTGAAATGGTACACATCCCAAACGTCTGGTGTTTCAGACCCAATATACCATGCTGCTGCACCACCTAGGTTATATTGCTTGGCCAAGTTAACGCGAAGCTCGATGGATTGTTTATCCTCAATCCAAATCTGGTGCTTATCTCCGTTTGCTGTATATTCTACATAATTTTGCTGAGTATTTCGATCCCAAACTTTCTTAAGTCCCCTTGATGAGATAATTTGCTCGACCTCATTCATTGTACGGTCAATACTTCTTACTTTTTTTGTTGATAAATTAGTCACCCATTCCCTTGTATAGAAGGGCATCCCTAAGATGATCTTATGAGAGGGTACTTCGGACATTAATAACTCAACACCTTCTTCAATCCAAGGCATCGAAGCTACAGACCCCGCGATTGGGCTGTTTCCCCAATGCTCGTCATAGCCCATCAAAACGATATAGTCAGCAACTTTGCCTAGCTCTTTACGGTCTAAACTTCCAGACCAAAAAGGATCGCTGTTTTCTCTAGTGACGTCAACAGATACTTTAATTCCATTAGGCTGAAGAGCTTTTTTAAGTTCGGTTATAAAGAGAACATAATCTTGCTTGTTTTTCGGATGTATGTTTTCAAAATCCACATTGATTCCATCACTTTTTGTTTGGACTAAAGAGTCCTTTAGCGCGACAACAAGTTTCTTACGATTTGCAGCGTTATTTAATACTGTGTCAGTCAAGTCAGGATCGAATTTATTCCCAAATAGTGGCCAAACCTTTTTGCCCTTACTATGTGCATCCTGCAAATATTTTGTATCGGCTGAAATGGAAACAAAATTGCCTGAATTACTTAAAGTATACCAACGTGGTGACACTACATTTAAATTTGAATGGTTCAATTGTTGGGCATAGCTCTCAGAACTCCCACTATACTTCCAACCCATAACAATTCGTGCATGAGTTTTTTGTTGTAAAAGTGATTTCTTAACCCATCCTTTTTTACCGTCTAGCAACTGAACTTGTAGATAATAGTCAGGAATGTTTAACTTTTGCCCTTCCAGTATGTTTGAAGAAGGCAAATTGTTCAATTTGATCAAATCATTAGTAGATACTCCGTACTTAGTGGAAATTTTCCATAAAGTATCTCCTTTAATAACCGTATATACTTGGTAATTCTGAGGAATTATTAATTTCTGGCCAATTCGAATTTGGGTCGTAGAAAGCTTGTTCGTCTTCTGAAGCTGACTCAATGAAATCCCATATTGGTTTGAGATTTTCCATAATGTGTTCCCGACAACTACAGTATGGACTACCGCAGTAGTTGAATCTCCCGTTATAGTGGATAGAACAGGAAATTCTTCACCTCTTTTTAAAGTTGTAATAACGGTTGAACCTTGTTTAGGTAAACTTAATACTTTAACGTTATCTATTTGAACAGACCCAACAGAAAGAGAAGTACTGGAGGCCTCACCTTTTATAGTTTCGAAACTTAAAACTAAAATTAATATAAAAATACTATAAAGTATCTTTTTCACTTAATCTCATTCTCCTCTAATTTGAAAATAGTATTAGAACCTTCATAGGTTACTATGGATTAAATTTAATAGATACAGGTACTTTGTGGTAAGGTATCCAATGGTATACGGTACTACTTAATTTGGTAGCTTTAAAAAGATGGTTGTGGAAAAAGCATTGCCAATAAAGAGGCAAACAGCCTGTAGATAATAACATAATGTTAAGTAAAAAAACGGGGCTGTCCTAAAAGTCATAAGGGCAGCCTATTTTTTCGTAGCTACTATTAAAAAGTTCAATAGATTTCCGTTCCAGACGGACGCTTCGTGCGGGGTCTCGGACTGTCTCGCTTTCCCGCAGGAGTCCCCTCCTTGCACTCCAATCAATTATTCACTCTATCAACAATATTAGGTGGAAACACAAAAGCAGAAGGAGAAAAACGAGTCGTTTTTCTCCTTCTGCTTTATTTTAGGGACTTTTTGTACAGCCCCATCTTTAAATTCAAGCTTATTTTATAAATGCGACAGCGCGAACTGGTGATGCTGTAGCGTTCTTAAGGTTCAGTGGAAGTGCCATGAAAGTGAAATGCTCGTTTAAAGGAAGCAAATGTAAATTGACTAAATTCTCCACTATATAGATTGGTACGCTTAATATCTTAAGATGCACTTCGCGCATCATATTGTCGTGAACGTCGATATTGGCTAAATCTAATCCAACACATTTTACTTTTTTTTCAATGAGCCAATCACCAGCACAAGGTGCAAATGCATGTTCTTCATAAAAGGATCCTTCTCCCCATGAAAGTTTACGAGTACGTGTGAGGACAATGTCGTTAGGTTGAACGGTAATCCCTTGGCGTTTTTCCGCTTCCTCTAACATTTCGCGTGTTACAGCTTGGAAAGGATCTTTAAAGTCAGACACGTCTAATAGCACAGCTTCTCCATATGCTTTTGAGAGATCCATATCAGAAGTTGATTCGCCATCGCGAATAAAATGTAAAGGTGCATCGATATGTGTTCCACTATGATCAGACATTTTTAGCATTCGTGATTCAAAGCCCTCACAAGGAGGCACATAGCGATGACCAGAATTTTCAAAAGTGGATTCTTCTGCAATAGCGATAGGTGGATGTGATGTATAAGAGCGAAGTCCATCGTAAATTTCTAAAGTTAAATCAATGAGTTTCAAGTAAATTCCTCCTTACATTTTAATGACAACCTTACCTGTAGCTTTATTTAAAGCACTTTCAAAGCCCTGTAAACAATCTTTAAAGGGCACAGTTTGTGCAATTAGTTTTTGGAAAGGGTAGCGGGCGTCAGCTGCGAGTGATAATACGGCTTCGTAATTTGCTTGTGTAATGCCATAACTTCCTTTAATAGAGATCTCGCCACGAACGATTTGATCCATTGGAACAGAAAAACTAGCTGGATTAATGCCAACTAATATAAGTTCACCACCTCTTTTTAAAAGGCGAAGCGCTGCATTTGGAATAGATGGATGTCCAGAACAGTCAATGATAGCATCAAAACCTTTAAACTGTTCATGTGGAATAGCGCCCGCATTTTGATAAACCTTTGAAACGCCAATATCTTTTGCGAGTTGAAGGCGATTTTCGTCAATAGTAGTACCCAACATCATCACACGTTCATTACCAGCGCCTACTAATATGGCCGCTACACCTAATCCTATGGGACCTGGACCAACTATTAAAATCGACTTCTTTACAAAGTTTTCTATTTTAGCCACTGCGGTATAGCTAACAGCTAGTGCCTCTGAAATCGCTGCTACTTCATCAGTTACTGTATCCTGGATAGCGATTAAATTCTGTTTGTCGACAACCATGTATTCTGCCATTCCGCCTGCTTCACGAAACCCATAACGTAATGCCTCGGTCGGCGTTTTTATATATTTATAATCATCGAAATCACATCGATTACTTTCCCCTACAAGGCAGAATTCACAACTACCACAGCTTTTATATGGGTTAATGACCATACGTTGTTGGGGAACTTCACCTTCACCAACGGCAACCACTGAACCAGTAACCTCATGACCTAAGACAAGTGGATAGGTTACCCAATCATAACCTCCATGTCCATCATACATATGCAAATCACTTCCACAAATGCCCACTGCATTTACTTTCAATAAGCTTTGATGGGGTTCTAACGCAGGTATTTCGTATGTCTCAAATTTAATATCTTTTGGAGCAGTTGTATTTTTCACTAGCGCTTCGTATTGCATTTATTTATCCACCTCTCCATCCTGAGCTGATACTGCCCTAATAATATTTAATAGAACATCCTCTTTGTGGGCTAGATATTGTTTTTTATCGATTGTAGACCAATCGTAAAATCCTTCGTTTGTTTTCATGCCCAATTTTCTATTTGCTATTAAGTCTTCGTGAACAGGTAATGGTTCCGTACTATTCTCAAGCGTAGGATAAACATATTCGACAATAGCCATATGTGTATCCAGGCCATTAATATCACGCTGTTCTAGAGGGCCGGTATTAGCTAAGCGAATCCCCAAACTCCATTTAGCGATGAAATCCAGTTCTTCTGATGACACTATGCCATTTTGGACAAGTGACATTGCCTCTCGTGAAAGTGCACTTTGAAGTCGGTTTGCCACAAATCCTTGAATTTCTTTTTTCAGTAGTACAGGCTTTTTATTAATGGATTGTAGAAAAGTCATGGTTTTTTGAATGTGATGTGATTCTGTGAAAGCACTTGGCACTACTTCTACTAAAGGGGTAATATGTGCTGGTGAAAAGAAATGTGTGCCAATCACTCTGTTTTTATGTTTTACGTTTTCTGCAATAGAGCTAATTAGATAGCTAGATGTGTTCGTACAAAAGGTCGTAGAACTAGGGAAGTAATCGTCAATTCTTTCAAAGAGCTGTTGCTTTGCTTGTAAATTTTCCGTAATAGCTTCGATAATAAAATCTACTTCGTTACATTCTTCGATTGTTTCTAAAAATTGTACTTCTTGAAATGTTTTATCTGCCATCAATTCCATACGCCGTGGTGCAAACTCTTCTAATAACGATACTTTTACTTGTGCTTTTAAGAAATATTTTGTCAGTGCGGCTCCCATAAAGCCACCGCCAATTATGCATACATGTTGCAAAAGGAAACACCTCTTTAATCATTAAAAATGGCTTGAATACCTACTGCATAAATGCAGGTTGTTTTAATATCTTCTAATACTGCATCAGTTGCACCTAATTGAATCGCATTCGTTTTATGAATAGTAATTCCTTTTGGGTATTGATCACAAAGGTTAATAGCATATAAAAGCAATTCCTTTAAATAACGTGAAACTACACCATCACGAAGGGAAGTAGTACGTAAATTGCTATACTTTAATAATGTGTCGGGTGCATAATCTACTAAATACTGAATCCATTTTGGTAGTTGCTCAAACTCTGATTGATAGTAGCTTACACAATCTTCTTGAGTTGAAAAAGCAGATACATTCTGTGTCTCTATCGAGTATTCAGTCTTTCCTGTTATTTCAATGGCCTTAGAAATAGCTTCGATACCAGATAACCAAGTTGGGATTCCACGAGAAATAATTGCAGCAGAGATCAGTTCAGCAATCTCGTTGACCGTATTACCAGAATCAATCGCCACTTCTGTGAAATGAAGCATTGCTTGTTCTTCACGGCGAGCAGCAAATAAACCAACTAATAGTAAAGACTTTTCTTTTTTAGACAATGAAGAATCTTGAAGTAAAGAGTGCATAACTAAACCTCCGTTTATATAAAAGGGCCATTGTTATAAAAACAAAGGCCCTTTTTTTATTAGAATAGGTAAGACCACGCTAGTGTAGCAGCAATATAGACTATACCTACATAAAACATGATCATTACTAAAAAGCCCATGATGTCTTTTAATTTTAAACGGGATAGTGCTAGAGCTGGTAAAATCCAAAATGGTTGTACTAAATCATTCCAAGCGTTACCAAGCATAACGGACATCGAAGTTTCTCCAAGTGAAGCTCCCAGTGCTTTTGCTGCATCAATCATGAAAGGTCCTTGTACAGCCCAGTGACCGCCAGCAGATGGAGCAAAGAAGTTGATGAAGAATGAACTAATCAAGCCCCAGAACGGTAATGAATGTTGAGTAGAGATGTCAACGAATACTTTAGCTATTGTATCAACTAAGCCTGATGCTGCCATGATTGCCATAATACCAGCATAGAATGGGAATTGAAGAATGATACCGGATACAGTTTTGATACCATCTGACAAATGCTCAGTATATTTTGCAGGAGTACCAAGCAAAATAATCCCTAGGAATAAGATAATAAAGTTAAGAATATTTAAATCTAATGATTTTCCATTAGCAAAGTAAACAATGACGTAAATAATTCCTAAAGCACCAATCAAATAAGAAAGTACTCGGCTATTATTTAATTTGTTAGCAAATGTATTCTCTTCAAGTATTTTTACTTTTTCTTTTTTAGAATCTGTATATAAAGCAGGATCAATTTCGATAACATTTTTTGCGTCTTTTGGATGAAGCATAGCGTTAAATAACGGTAATGTGATGAATAAGAAAATAGCTGTGAGAATCATTGGCAAACTAAAAATAGTTTCCGATAAAGCGATAAGACCCATATTTTCTTCCAAGAAATGGCCAGGTGTTGAAATTAATATTGGAATAGAAGCTGAAAGACCTAAGCCGTAAAATGTGAAACCAGAATATGCAGCAGCAATAATCAATGGATAATGGACACCTTTTACTTTTATCGCTAATTTTTTTGCGATAATACCACCGATTACTAGTCCAAAGCCCCAGTTTAAATAACTACCGATTCCCCCTACTAGTGTAGCCACAATAATTGCCGTCTTAGGTGTATGTACCATACTTGCAATTTTATTTAAGAAGCGATCGGTAATAGGTGCTGTTGCTAATACATAACCCATAGCTAAGATTACAGCCATTTGCGTAGTGAAGGCTAAAAGATTCCAAAAACCGCCACCCCATTCAGTTGTTAAGTCAAGGAATGAGATATCTTCAATTAAAAGTGCTAAAATAAAAGTTAAAATTGTTAAACCAATTGCGAATACGAATGGGTCTGGCAAATATTTCTTCATTATGGAAGTGAAGAAATTCGTTAATCTTTCCATCATAAAATCCCCCTAAAAATTGTTGATAATTTGTTTGATAAGCGAACGAGTACTCCCGTAAAATTTTTGTTCAATTTGAGCAAGAATCTAAATTTGCATAAGAATGGCTAATTTTCAGAATAACTATGCTAGAATATATCTAGTTAAATTTACGGAGGTTCCTATTTATGCAAAAATTAAATACTATATTAGTGACTGCGTATGCTAAAGCCCCACAAGGTACATCTATGTACGAGATCTATAAACACGCAGGAATTGTGCTTGAGATTGACCAACAAACACATAAAATAGTAGATGCTGAATTCACGTTTATTACTGGTTTAGCACAAGATTTCTTTAAACGAATGATCGTTGATTTTGACTTTACATCTGATGTAAATATTTTAATAGAGCGTATTGAAGAGCATTATATTGCTCCATCAAGTGGATCTGTTATTGTTGCTTTAAAATCTGCACAGAAAAGATATTTAGAAAAGCTGGCTAAATAGATCAGTTAAACGTTGTTAAGTAATATTAAAGCGGTTTCATTTTTCTTAGAAAGAGAATTCTTAAAAAAGAATTCTCTTCTTATTTTGCTTGGCAATTTTCAACGATGGTTGTTATTCCAAGTCCACCGGCGATACAAAGGGTAACTAATCCATAACGCTTGCCGGTCCGGTCTAGTTCATGTATAAGCTTCGTCATTAAAATAGCACCAGTTGCACCGATTGGGTGTCCCATTGCAATAGCACCACCATTAGGGTTTACTTTGCTTTGGTCTAAACCTAGTTCTTCGATAACCGCTAATGACTGGGAAGCGAAGGCTTCATTAAGTTCGATCACATCAATATCCTCAATGGAAAGCCCAGCTTGTTTTAGTGCTTTTCGAGTTGCTGGAACTGGCCCAATACCCATAATAGAAGGGTCTACACCAGCAGCTGCTTGGGCGATGATTTTTACCTTAGGCTGAAGTCCTAGCGCTTCGGCTTTTTCTTTCGACATTATTAGAAGAGCCGCAGCTCCGTCATTACGACCACTTGAGTTAGCAGCAGTAACGGAACCTCCTTCACGAAAAACAGGTTTTAAAGTCGCTAGTTTTTCCAAAGGAGTCAACCGTGGGTGTTCATCCACCTGAAAGATTTCAGTCGATTTACGTGTTTTAATTTCGTAAGGGACAATTTGCTTTTCAAAGTAGCCATTTTTAATAGCGTTTTCTGTACGACTTTGGCTTTGAAACGCAAATGCATCTTGTGCTTCACGAGAAATGGAGTATTTTTCAGCTAAGTTTTCAGCTGTCTCTCCCATAGTTTTTAGCCCATAGGATTCTGGTTGAGAGCCAGGCTGACTTTCCGTATTTGGATCTAATAGGAGACTATTTCCTACATTTAGCCCGTATCGAGCATTACGAATATAGTAAGGTGCTGTACTCATAGATTCTGTACCGCCTGCAATAATAACATCACTTAACCCTAGAGCTATCTGTTGTGCGGCATTATTAATAGATTGTAAGCCAGAACCACATTGACGATGCACTGTGTAACCTGGTACTTCAAGCGGTATGTCTGCACGTAATGAAGCAAGGCGAGCAACATTGGACTGATCTGCGCTCTGTTTTGCTTGACCTAAAATCACTTCATCCACTTCATTTGGGTCAATTTGCGTGCGAGCCAATAATTCTTTTATAACAGCAGCACCTAAGTAATCAGCAGTCTGATTCATTAGTGAACCGCCAAGTTTTCCAATTGCAGTACGAACTCCTTCTACAATTACTACTTCCTTCATGTGGCTTCCTCCTTATTACAATGCATTGATGAAACGAGCTTCTGTATTTGCTTCAACTGTTTCTAAATCCACCCCTGGCATTAATTCAACTAAATGCAATTGACTGTCGATGTATTTAAAAACCGCTAAATCAGTAACTATGATGTCTACACTACGTGTAGAGGTAATAGGGTAATTACATTCCTTTAAGATTTTACTTTTTCCATCTTTTGATGTATGAGTCATGGTTACAATGACCTTGCGAGCTCCAACGAGTAAATCCATTGCGCCGCCGACACCAATAATATTTTTTCCTGGTACTGCCCAGTTAGCGATACGTGCGTGTTCATCTACTTGAAGAACCCCAAGTATTGCTACGTCCACATGACCACCGCGAATCATCGCAAAAGATGCTGCACTATCAAAATAAGAGGCACCAATAGCTTCTCCAACTGCAAATTTACCTGCATTGACGATGTTTGGGTCTATATCTTCTTCGTGTACATCTTCCACGCCGAGCATTCCATTTTCAGTGTGGAAGAAAACATGGTTATGTTCTACATAGTTGGCCACAAGTGTTGGAATCCCAATACCTAAGTTAATAATTTGTCCATGCTCTAATTCTTTGGCTGCACGTTTGGCAATAGCTTCTTGAATTGGATTAGCCATGTTCGATGACACCTTCCTTTGTCAAAATCTTTTTCGCTAAGATGACGCGATCAACGAATAGGTGGGGTGTAACGATTTCATCACTTTTTAGTTCGCCAACTTCTACAATTTCATCCACTTCCACAATTACCGTTTTAGCAGCAGTTGCCATAATAGGGTTAAAGTTGCGTGCAGTTTTGTAATATACAAGATTGCCTAATGTATCCGCTTGATAAGCACGAATAATTGCTACATCTGCCTTTAACGCCTCTTCTAGTACATATTCTCCGTCGTCAAACATTTTTGTTTCTTTACCTTTTGATAAATTTGTTCCATAAGAGGTTTTTGTATAATACCCAGCAATTCCTGCGCCACCTGCTCGAATGGATTCAGCTAATGTACCCTGTGGCAATAAATCGATTTCGATTTCACCACGTTGGAAAGCATCGCCTACGTCTCGATTTCCAGTAAAATAAGAGCCAATCGCTTTTTTTACTTTCTTTTGTTCAAGCAATTTTCCTAAGCCTTTACCTTGTTCACCGAGGTTATTACTAATAATGGTTAAGTCTTTTACCTCAAGTTCTACTAAAGTATCAATTAGTGTCAGAGGGCCACCTACAAGACCAAAGCCGCCAACCATTATCGTTTGACCAGTTTGGACACAATCTAGTGCCTCTTCCGCTGAGTTATAAATTTTCATTCTTTTTCACTCCGTTATTTTTGAATAAGTGCGTCACTGATTTCGAACCAGGAAGGAATACCGGCTGTCAAAAGACAAATGTATCCAAGTTCAGCTAAGCGAGGTTCATCTACGCCTTTTTCACGTGCTTGTTTTGCCCAGTAATCTGTTTCTGCATTTTGTAAAACCGTCGTGTAAATGCCTGTCATTAAAATGTATTTCATTTGTTCATTGACTATATTTGATTCAAGTAATTTAGCAGATAAAGCGTTTTCATCACCATTCACAAAAAGAGAGATGAGCTGTTCGTAGTAACTTTTACATTCTTCGGTGGAAGCGAAATGTGCATAATAACGAACAATATCTACAGCTGTAGCATCATGTGGAATTTTTTCAGCATGTGTGCCAGTTAGCTCAAGTGCATACTCAAAAGATTGAAGACCTATTTGTAATGCTTTTTCTCCACCGTAGTTATAGGCAACAAGTAAATACTCAGCCAATTCACCAAGAGTAGCACCGCCATCGATTGCACCTTTTGTATGGTAAACCATGCTTCGAGCATAATGTCGAGCTGAATTAATGCCAACAAGTAAAATATCTTTTTCTTTTACAGAAAGTACTCCCTCGGCCATTGCTGCACCACGTAATGCTGTGTAATGATCTAACATTGCCGGATTGTAATCATGCATTTTTTGTACCCATCCCGGTACAACATCATAAACTTTTTTAAAGTACTCTAATCCAGTTGCCATCTATTTTCACTCCTTAAACAAAATAAAAAGGCCACACTACTCTCATGAACACATAACATAAGTGTCATTTGAGAGTAATGAGGCCAACAGTCAAGTGGGGAAGAACAAAGAAAGGTTATTTCCTTGTAGCCACCTGATAGGCTTTATATAAGATTAATTAAATATTTACATAAAGTTCGACAAATTTCAATCTTTTTTTATAATTTATTTACAAAATCTTTTATCGTTGGGTTAACATCGCTACGTTCTTCGAATACAAGTGTGTAATGATTGCTGTCAGACGTAACTTTATGAATATCTTTTGCGTATTGTTGTGTTTCAATATAAGATTCAGCTAAAAATAACGCAGGCATTGCACCGATACCACCTGTAGAATGTACTAGTAACACGGGGCATTCTATATTAGTAAATACTTCCGCTGGCTTATATTCGTAGAAGCTTTGGAAGTCTTGTCGAATCTTTGTTTCATCGGATTTGTTCTCCCAGTGCCCATCTACTTCAGCTATCTCATAGCGACCAACACTTTCCATATGCTCATCCCAAACTACTCCGAGATTGCTATAGATTTTTTTTATTTCCTCCAAATAGGCTTCTGCAGATTCATAATGTTTACTAATGCGGCCTAGAGAAGGCTCCACTATTTGTCGTTGATGATCCGTACATGTTGCAGCACCATCAAGTAAAATGACTCCTTTTACATCATCGCGTTTACTAGCGACATTTGCCATAATGAACCCACCCATTGAGTAGCCCATTAATATGGGATTTTGTATATTTAACGCATCGATTAAACCAATAATATCTTGCGTATGTTGCTCAATACCTGTATTTTCTGTAGCGGCGGAACTATTTCCACGGCCTCGTAAATCGACAGAAATAAATCGGTAGTCTCCTTTAAGTAATTCAGCATAATAATGTAGTTGTTTACTATTTCCTGTTAAGCCATGCGCTCCGATGATGACCTCTTGTGTTCCCTCATATTCAGCATAGGCTAGCGTACCACCATTGACTTCGATTGAACGATATTCCATATGTATCCTCCTTATGTTAAAAGTCTAAAATTATTTGTACACCTACTTTCAGAAAATGTCAAAATATTTTTATAGATTTAAGTTAATTTTATAGGGAACTAAATATTGATATCCGAACAAAGTGGATTTCCGCTTCAGGCGGACGCTTTCCGCGGGCTTGGCTTCAGCCTCCTCGGAGCTCCAAAAACATGTGCTCCTGCGGTTACTCGTCGCAAAGACACTGGCCAAATAAAGTTCGGCCAGCGTCTTTCCTGCGGGGTCTTCAGCTCAAGCTAATCCCGCAGGAGTCGCCGCCTTCCGCTCCAATTAACGTAATCAGAACTCTATATAAGCGAATATTTTAATATAATTCAATCCAAATATTCGTGTTTTTCTTTACAAGAAGCAATTATGAAATTAACTCAGATTTAACTAAAAAAATGCCAGATTCCAAATTAACATAAATTTATTAAAAGTCCATCAGGATTAAAGCAATCTAGAACAAAGTAAACTAAAAATATAACACTGAATAACAAAAGTTTAATAAAATTTGCATAATTCATTTTGGTAATTTTTATGTTGAAAAATTGCACAAATATAAAAAAGCACTTAAAGAATTGTAAAGCAGAATAATACTTAGAAAAACAGTTGGAACAAGTTACTTTTAAACTTTAAAAGAACTAATAGTACCGATTAAATTTCTTGATAGTATTGATATATTGTTGCTTGCGTAAACTACTAATTAGAATCTATTGGATATTAATTTTTTGAGTGGAGCATATAAATTTGTTTCTTAAGTTCTTATGTTTACAATGGAATAGAAACTTTTCAAAGAAAGGACAAATCTTAAATGTCAACTATACAAATACCTATATCAGTCTTAAATTTGGCTCCAATTCGCAAAGGGCAAGGACCTAAAGAAGCCATTGATGCAATGGTTGACTTGGCGCAAGCAACGGAGAAAATGGGATATACAAGATACTGGATTGCGGAGCATCATAATACTCCAACACTAGTTAGCTCCGCTACCTCTATTTTAATAAAACATACATTAGAAAATACCGAACATATACGGATTGGATCAGGCGGAATAATGCTACCTAACCATTCTCCTTTAGTAGTTGCAGAACAATTTGGTACAATGGCGACCATCTATCCTAATCGATTAGACTTGGGTCTTGGACGGGCACCCGGTACTGACCAACTGACGGCAACTGCACTAAGACGATCTCAAAATAATTCTGTCTATACATTTCCAGAAGATGTAAAGTCATTGCTAACGTATTTTGGGCCTGAAGAGTTCCAAGGTTATACAAAAGCTTATCCAGGTGTCGGCACGAATATTCCTATTTATATTCTCGGTTCATCGACAGATTCAGCTGTGTTAGCCGCTAAATTAGGCCTGCCATATGTATTCGCAGCACACTTTGCACCAAGACATATGGAGGAGGCAATTTCAATTTATCGAAATAATTTTCAGCCTTCTTCATACTTAAATTCTCCGTATATGATTGTTTGTCTAAATGTGATTGCAGCTGAAAGTGATGAAGAGGCAAAGTTTGAATCGACAACAATGCAGCAATTTTTCTTGAATGTTGTACGTGGCTCACAAATGCCGTTAAGTCCTCCAGTTGAAAACATGGATTCCCTATGGAGCCCATCTGAAAAAGAAATGGCTACATCGATGTCCAGTATGATTATGTTAGGAGATAAAAATTCCATTCGAGAGCAGTTAACCAATTTTCAAGAGAAGTATGACGTGGATGAAATCATGGCAGTATCTTATATTTATGATCCTGCCAAACAGAAACGTTCATATGAAATTTTAAAAGAAGTCGTCGATGGCAATTAAAGAGGTAAATAGAAGAGCATGCTTTAACAATCAAAGCATGCTCTATCTATTTTTCGTATTCATTATTAGCTTTTAAAAATCGTATTCGGCTTCTTTTGCTTCTCGAATTTTAGTATAGGTTTCCGTTAATACAACAGTATCTTCGACTAAACGATCGATTCGGAAGAAAACATCGTCATTAACGATTTCTTTCCGAATGAAATCCCTTTCTTCTATGAACACGTACGTTTGAACAATTTGAGATTTCATATACGATAATATAGGCTTTAGTTGTTGCTCTGCAATTAAGTAATGCTTGGCTGAACCTGCTGTTACAATCATACTCACCACTTTATCCCGAAAAGCATTAACGGGGAGCAAGTCAAAAATGTTTTTGAGTGTAGCAGGGATGGATGCTTGAAAAATAGGAGTTCCAATAATGATTGCATCGGCTTCCATAATTGTTTTTGCCACATACCCGGTGTCGCCCTCATATTCTAAATAATTCCGACCGTCACTGAATTGAACGTCATATTCTGCTAAATCTATTAACGTCACTTCTGCATCTGGATATTTTTCGGTGATAGTTTTAAATGTATAATTCATAGCAGTACGCGTTTTCGAGCCCACTCTAGAACCTGACAATCCTACAATTTTCATGTTTGGGGCCTCCTAATCTTTTGCTGTGTATTTTTTAATTGCCGGTAAGATTTCGGTACCGATCAATTCAATATTTTTTACTAATTTTTCATATGGTATACCACCAAAATCCATTTGTGCAATATAACGTTGGTGACCAAATAGTTCATGCTGATAGAGAATTTTTTCAATTATTTGCTGCGGGCTACCAATATTCATCACATCACGAGGATCTGCCCCTTGTGCAAAATGTTGTTTTGGATAGCCTCGTCCATTAATTAACTGCATCCCTTGATTCACGTAAGGGTAGGTCTCACTCTGTGCCTGTTGAGTGGTTTCGGCAGCATAGAAAAAGCCGGCAGTTGCAACCGGAAGAGTTGATGGATCAAAGCCGCTACGCTCGGAAGCCTCCCGGTAAGCATCAATAGAATATTTAAAGCTTGTAGCAGGTCCACCTAATGTAGCAAGCATCATCGGAACACCAGCGTAACCAGCCTTAATAGCACTAGCTGGAGGTCCCCCAACTGCACGCCAAATAGGTAATGAGCCGTTTTTAGGACGTGGAATTACTCTAGCGTTATTTAATGAAGCGCGGAATTTCCCGTCCCAATTGACAACTTCCTCTTCATTTATTTTCAATAACAAATCAAACTTTTCTTCATACAACTCTTCGTAATCGCGAACGTTATACCCCAACAAATCAAAAAGACCTACACGAGATGCACGTCCAGCTATAATTTCAGCTCGCCCTTTAGAAATTAAATCAATCGTTGAAAAATCCTCATACACACGAACAGGGTCAGACGTACTAATAATGGTAGAGGAGCTCGCGATTTTAATTTTACTAGTTGCCTGGGCTATTGCTGCTAACACAACAGAGTGTGCCTGCGTTGCAAAATACTCCTGATGGCTTTCTCCGACACTAAAAAAGTCTAAACCTGCTTGCTCCGCTAGCTTGGCCAAATCTATAATCTCATGTATACGTTGTTCAGCTGAAATACGTTCACCTGTAAGTGGATCTGGGATATGGTCACCAAGAGTATACAGTCCAAATTCTAGACCCTTTCTTTGGTCAATTCGATATTTTTCCATTTATATCAACCCTTCTATTAATAAGTATGTGTTATTTATTTCGTACTTACTTTACTTGTGTCTGATTTCACTATCTTGCTTTCAAATTTCTTTGAATGATGATAGTATAATCTGAAACAATATTTAATATAAGTACGTACTTAAAAGTGGTATAGTATACAAAAGGATACTAAGGAGCGAATATATAATGGAAATGCAGCCAGAACTATGTCGTGTAGAAGATGCTTTAGGTATATTAGTTGGGAAATGGAAGCCAATTATATTATTAACTCTATTGCAAAATGGAACAAAACGATTTAGCGATTTAAAAAGAAGCATACCAGGAATTACTCAAAAAATGCTTACAAATCAGCTTCGCGAATTAGAGGAAGAGGATATTATTACTCGTAAAGTGTACCCTCAAGTTCCTCCCAAAGTGGAATATTCCATCACGGAATACGGAAAGAGTTTAGAACCGATTTTAGTTGCAATGCATGATTGGGGAACAGCTCATACACTTCATAAAATGAAAAAAAGACAGCAGACATTTGGTTAAAAACTAGAGACTATAAATAAACAAACCAAGTAAAAGAGAAGCTAAAAGGAATTTTTCCCTAAACTGAAGTATTACCTTCTTATGCAAGATAATGAAAACAATAAACTGTACCCTATAGATGCCACTTTAAAAGTGTGATCTATAGGGTGCTTTTGTATAATGATAAAAATAGGCATTGGGAAGAAAGAGGTAGTGTGTATTATGTGTGGTCGTTATACGTTATTTACAAATTACGAACAGCTTATGGATCGCTTTGATGTTGCTGTCGCAATGGATCAAGAGTTCTATGCACCAAGTTTTAATATCGCACCTTCCCAACAGGTTGTTGCAATTATCCATGATGGAAAAAGCAATCGCATGGGTCAGCTAAAGTGGGGACTTGTTCCGTCCTGGTCAAAAGACGAAAAAATAGGTTATAAAATGATAAATGCTCGAGCAGAAACAGTAGATGAAAAGCCTAGTTTTCGTCAGGCATTCTTAAAAAGACGTTGTTTAATTCCAATGAATTCTTTTTATGAGTGGAAAACGACAACCTCTGGAAAAGTGCCAATGCGAATTAAAATGAAATCGGATGAACTTTTTACGGTTGCAGGATTATGGGAAATGTGGAAAGCGCCGGACGGAAAAAGTATTTACACTTGTACCCTTCTGACGACGGAAGCTAATACTTTAATGGAGGGCATTCATCATCGTATGCCTGTTATATTGAAACGAGAGAATGAAAAGAATTGGTTAGATTCTCTTCAGAACATTGATGAATTAAAAAGCATGTTAGTGCCTTATGATGCTTCTTTAATGGAAGCCTTTCCTGTCTCAAGTGAGGTCAATTCACCAAAGAATAATCACGTAGGGTTATTAAACTCATTATAAAAGGGGCCATATGAATGGTCCCTTTAATAACTCTAGTGATATTATACCTTCTGTTTATATCCATGGAGGAGACAAGCTTAATTCGCGCACAGAGCTTTTCCTAAACCTCAAAAGGGATTATGTACTGCCTTTTGAATTATCTATATAGAAGGAATTCACACATTTTTATTGAATTAAGATAATGGTTGATTTTATAAATAAAACTATAATAGATTCGACTTTGCACGGACGTTAATGGATAGAGGAGGTCCAGTCTTGGATAATTTTTGGAATAGGATAATTTATAAAATTTGGTCTCCAATGTATGATAAGTTTTTTAATTCGGGTGCTTTTTTAAATGGTCGAAAAGAAGTATTTGAGGAAATACCTTTTCAGAAGGGGCAAAAGATACTATTTGTTGGTGTAGGCACGGGCGCTGACTTAGAATTAATAAACCATGCAAATTTTGAAATTACTGCAGTTGATTACTCGACAGAGATGTTAAACCAAGCAAGAACAAAATTTGTAGATTCCTCCATTCAATTTTTAGAGATGGATGCACAACATATGGAGTTTGAGAGTGAATCGTTTGATTATATTGTTGCCAGTCTAATTCTTTCTGTAGTGCCTGATGCCGATAAATGCTTTAGGGAAATGACAAGAGTTTTAAAATCGGAAGGTGACATAATTATTTTTGATAAATTTGTTCCAAAAAATAAAAAGCTATCATTGCCCAAGTCAATACTAAGACCAATCATAAGGATTTTAGGAACTGATATAGGCTTAAGCTTCGAAGAACTTTTCATAAGAAATAGTGAAAATATTTATATAAAAGAAGACAAGCCAGTTATGTTGAAAGGAATGTATAGAAAAATAGTTATTCACAAAAATTAACTGTCGCTGTTGTTTTTCCCTTTCTTTCTAATCCAAAAGGGAGTAATAATAATTAGGAACAAGACCATAAATCCATATAAATAAGTAGAGGGAACATTTTTCACAATTCCAAAGACAATTGCTATCTCAATAACAACTGCGGGAATCTTACCAATCGTACTTGCCACCATGAAAAACCATCCGCTAATGGAGGTCAATGAAGCTCCAGCGGTAACTAATCCGGATGGAACAAAAGGAATAATTCTAAATAAAATAACGAAGGAAAATACCTTCCAAGGAGAGCTGTTTTTTATTGCCTTAAAAATAGAATGATTAAACCATTCCCGCTGGACCTTTGAAAATCCCCAGCGATATAAATGAAACCCAAACAGTGCTCCGAGAATTTCTCCCGAAAATGTTAGAATGGATCCCCATATTAAACCAAGTGCATCTATGTTTATGGCAGTAACAAAGAAACTTGGCACAAAACCAATTGCCCCAAGTAATAAATTCAACAGGAGTAATAAAAGGAATTGGAGGGGGCTACTCAATATTGGAATATGTTGTATAAATTCTCCCATAGATTACGAACCACCTATCCTTTAGCCATTCCGTTCTCTTGCTGCATTATACATCGCATTGTTAACAACATCAATCTAACCTTCTCCTAATTAGAATAGGAATAATTTTACTTCCTATATACATCTCCTAAATGTATTATTTATATGGTACAAACTAATAAAGGAAGTGTAGATATTGTCTAAACATATAACAATAAACGACAATATTAAAAATAAATTAAAAGCTGATTGTGGAAACTGTTTTGGGTTGTGTTGCGTAGCTTTACCATACGCAAAATCAGCTGATTTTCCATTGGATAAAGACGGAGGTACTCCATGTTCCAACTTGCAATCCGATTATCGCTGTGGAATACATCAAAACCTTAGAAATGAAGGATATAAAGGCTGTACAGTTTATGAATGCTTTGGCGCTGGGCAAAAAGTATCCCAGTTCACATATAAAGGGAATGATTGGAGAGACAATCCTTCAACCGCTAAGGAAATGTTTGATGTCTTTCCTATCATGCAGCAACTTCATGAAATACTTGTGTATTTAAGTGAAGCGCTTCGTCGAGAGGAGACAAAGCCTATACATGGAGATTTAGAAGAGGCTTTGGAAAAAACGGAGGAACTTACTCATTTGCCTCCTCAATCAATTAAAGCTATTGATGTCCATGCCCACAGAGCGGCTGTTAACGAATTCCTTTTGCGAACAAGTGAACTTGTAAGATCTAAAGCTCCAATAAAGAAGCAGAAAAAGATTGGTCGGGGAATAGAGCTATTAGGAGCAAACTTAAGAGGAGCTGATCTTAGAGGAGCAAACCTTAGAGGTGCGTTTCTTATTGCGGCAAACTTGCAGAATGCGGATTTGAGGATGTCTGATTTTATCGGAGCAGACTTGAGAGACGCTGACATAAGTGGAGCAAATTTAACGGGAAGCATTTTTCTTACTCAAGCACAAATAAACGCTGCAAAAGGAGATAGCAATACTAAGTTACCATCCTCCTTAAAGACACCTTTTCATTGGACTAATTAAACAAATAATAGAGTGGTTGCATCGACAGGAATTTCTGAAAATAGTCAGCACTCATCAAATAGATGAGAGCTTACATAGAAATAGGACAGCATCTTTTTTTAAATTATCTCAAAAGCAGAATATAGCAGTAAGATTACCGAAAAGAAGGGTTGGTCGTGATGGAAGTTACGAACAACCCTTCAAAAAATTCTACGTTAATGATGTGGGAATATTGTTTTCAAAGGGAGCGATTAGCTCTTTTTTTATTGACGAAAAGACCCATTAGTTGTTTCTAATTCTTAGTTCATTTAATATTATTTTTAAAATCAATCTAACGAGGAGCGTTCACATGAAAGCACTGATCTTTGAGGAGTTTGGTGGACCGGAAGTACTGCAATATAAAGAAGTTTCTGACCCTATCATGAAAGAAAATGAACTATTGATAAGAATGAAAGCGATTGGTTTGAACTTTGCTGATATATACAGAAGAAAAGGAAATTATCATCTTGCAGGTCAGCCTCCATATATCTTGGGGTATGAAGGGGCGGGTGTAGTGGAGCAATTAGGAAAGGATGTAACGACCTTTAAGGTTGGTGATCGAATTGCTTTTGCAGATGTCCCATTTGCTAATGCTGAATTGGTCACCGTTCCAATAGATAAAGTTATACCGTTACCGATTGATATTTCCTTTGAAACAGCTGCTTCAGTTTTACTCCAAGGCTTAACCGCCCATTATTTAACGAAAGATAGTTACAAAATTACAGCGAATGACACTATACTTGTGCATGCAGCTGCAGGTGGAGTTGGTCAAAATCTTATACAAATAGGTAAGCTTTTAGGAGCAAAAGTTATCGGGCTAACCTCCTCAGTAGAAAAATCAAAAGCTGCATCCACGGCTGGAGCAAATTTTGTGTTTTTATATAGCGAAGATTGGATTGAACAAATCAAAGACGTAACAAACGGTCTAGGGGTAGATGTGGTTTATGAATCAGTCGGTTCTACCTTATTAGAAAGTTTTGAGGCTACAAAAGTAGGTGGAACAGTCGTATTTTATGGAATGTCGGGTGGCGATCCTGCTCCGATAGATCCGAGAATGCTAATGGATACTTCTAAAACACTTACAGGTGGGGATCTTTGGAACGTTCTAACTTCATTTGAGGAAAGAAAAATTCGTTCAACACAGCTATTTGAGTGGATTAAAGATGGGAAAATAAAAGTGAATGAATCGACAACGTACTCATTACAGGATGGTGCTCAAGCGCACGCCTTATTAGAAAGTAGAATAAGTGTCGGGAAGATTTTATTAATACCTTAAAACAAAGTAATTGTGAAATGTATGTGACATTTTATAATAAAATTATTTATCTCGAAATCAAAGTAGTTTACAATCTAATAGACTATCTGTTAATATATCGTATGTTATCAATATAATTTTTGGAGGAATAACAAGTGAATATATTAGTAGTAAAAGCAAATAACCGTCCAGCTGCTGAAGCTGTTTCAAGTAAAATGTACGAAACATTTATGGAAAATATCGAAGGTGCAAATGTAACCACTTTTGATGTATTTAAAGAAGATATGCCTTACTTCGGTCAAGATCTTTTCAATGCTTTTGGAAAAGTTCAAAACGGTGAAGAATTAACTGACTTAGAAGCACGTCTTTTAGCTGCAAAACAAAAAGCTATGGACGCATTAACTGCTGCTGATGTAGTAGTATTCGCATTCCCTTTATGGAACTTAACAATTCCAGCACCATTACAAACGTTTATCGATTATGTGTACCAAGCTGGTTTCACATTCAAATACAGCGAAGAAGGTCAATTAGTAAGCTTAATGACTGATAAAAAAGCCGTTATTTTAAATGCACGTGGTGGCATTTACTCTTCTCCAGAAGCTGCACCAATGGAAATGTCTGCAAACTACATTAAAAATGTTGTAGGTGGCGTATTCGGTATGCAAATTACGGATGAAGTTATTATTGAAGGGCACAATGCAATGCCTGACAAAGCAGAAGAAATTATTGCAGCTGGTTTAGAAAAAGTAAGAGTAGTTGCTCAAAACCTTTCTAAACAATTAGTATAAATCTAATTATGAACTTATAAAAAACGTTCACAAGTCTAATGATGACTAGTGAACGTTTTTTTATATTTACAGGTCAAATGTTTATCCCATTTATATAAGGGAAAATACTTGATAATTAAATTGTAAAAAGGAGAGGTTATTTCGTATGGGTAAAACTGTTGCCGAAGTTGTAGTGGATCAACTGTCTTTATTGGGGGTTAAGCGAATTTACGGAGTTGTTGGGGATGCTATTATCGGGCTATTGGATGCACTGGACAAACAGGAGAAGATTCAGTTTATCCCTGTGAAGCATGAGTCGGTTGCAGCATTTATGGCATCTGCTGAAGCTAAGCTAACAGGAAGACTTGCGGTTTGTACGGCTACGATGGGACCAGGGGCAGCAAATTTACTGAATGGCCTCGGGGATGCCTATTCGGATAAAGCACCTGTGCTAGCACTGACGGGCCAGGCGCCACTTAACAAAATAGGTACAGACTATCAGCAATACGTTGATCAACAAGAACTGTTTAAACCATTTGCCACTTTTTCCGCAAATCTTGCTAGTGAGGATGCAATTGTGGATCTACTCGTCAAAGCGTCCCAAATTTCCTTAGAGCAACGAACGGTCACACATATATCAATTCCAAAGGATTTATTTCAAATAGAAACAAATAAGAAACCTCGAAAGCTACCGTCTGTGATAGAAGGAACAACCTCTTTTCAAATAGAAGATTTAAAAGAGATAACGGAAGTAATGAAATCGGCAAAAAAGCCTATGATTCTTGCTGGAGCAGGAGCTGTAAATGGATCTTCGTCACTTGAAGAGCTTGCCAAAGCTTGGGGAGCAGGCATATTGGTAAGTCTAGGAGGAAAAGGAGTATTTAAGGAAGATACGCCACAACTTCTACAAGGGATCGGGGAAGGGGGGAATCCCCATGCAGCTGATGTCTTCAAGGAAACTGATGTCGTTCTACTTGCAGGAGTGACATGGTGGCCAGAGGGCTACGTGCCTACAAATGCAAAGATTATTCAAATTGATACCCATTTTGAAAATGCTACAAAAGGTATTCCAGTTGAAATGGGTGTTAAAGGTAAAGTAGAGCATGTGGTTCCACTACTTTTACAAAGCTTAGCTGACTATCAGACGAATACCGAGTGGTTATCTCATATCGAAGAAACGAAAAGAAAATGGTCCAAACAAAACGAAGAAGAAGGTAAAAAATCAGGTTTCCCTGTCTCTCCTTCTCGCATTGTCCGAGCTATTGAAAAAACAATCGCTGAAGATGCGGTACTAACATTGGACACAGGAGATGTAACGGTTTGGTTTAATCGTAATTTCCGTCCTAATAGTCAGAGAGTATTATTTTCAGGCTATTGGCGCTCCATGGGCTTTGGACTTCCAGCTGCCATTGCGGCAAAACTGGAACAGCCTGAAAAGCAAGTGGTTGCTGTTGTAGGGGACGGTGGTATAGAGATGACGTTGGCTGATCTTCTAACTGCAACTCGCTATAACTTGGATATCACAGTAATCGTATTTAACAATGGTTCTTTACAAATGGAAATAGATAAAATGCAAGCAGCTGGAGATAGAGAACTAGGTACACAATTAACGAATCCAGACTTCGTTAAAGTGGCGGAAGCATGCGGGTGGACTGGTCTCCGGGCAGAAATAGATAGTGAATTAGAAACAATTCTCGAACAAGCAATTAGAACAAATGGTCCGACCTTAGTTGATATTCCAACCGCTCAGGAGTTCTTTCCAGAAACAAAGTGAAACTGTAAAAAGAATAAAAACAAATAAAGTCCTGTGTTCAACTCGCACAGGACTTTTCATTAATAATTATGATTCTTTCGCATTTGAAGGGGCTCTTACACCGAGTCGTTCTTGTTCTTGCTCTGCAAGAATTTCGTTGTCTTCTGCGTTATCGCGAGTGACTTTTTGTGTAAGTATTGCTCCAACTGCCACTAATATCATTACGGCGATATAATATCCCTTTTCATTGAGCTCTAAATTATCTGCATTATAAAGGCCGATGCTAAACATGAAAACGCCAGCGAATAAAGTAAAATAGGATAATACCGTGAATGCCATTGTATTACGTCTTCTATACCTTCTATTATTCATAAAAATCTCCTTTCTTCATTTTTAATATATATGCAGAAGTAAGGAGAAATTACCCTTTGTCTTTAATCTATAGAAAGACGATTTTCAAACACGGTGTTTTGTAAAGAAATCATTAAAAATTGCTTATATATTTTCAATTAATTCCTTGAAATACGGACCAGCATAAACCATCTTTGCACCATACCAAAACATTTCTCCATCCACTAAAATTATTTTCGTGTTTGGAAGAAACGATTGAAATTCTGCTACATGTTTTTCTTGGAAAGGAAACGGTTCGGATGCCAAAAAAAGAACATCAAGGTTAGCCTTTGCAAATTCTTCCTTTGATACTGCAGGATATCTGGAACCAACTTTTTCAAATGGATTATGAAAACCAAGCGTATGTATAACATCATTAATATAGGTAGTTCCACCAACAACCATATAAGGCTTCCGCCAAATGACATATGCTACTTTTTTCTTCTCGTTTGCAGGAACTACAGGGAAAGAAAATTTGCATGAAGCTATAAGCTCTTCTGCTTTTTGTTCTCTATTAGTAAGTGCCCCCAATGTTCTTATAAAACGATATGCATCCTTGATTGACTGTACTTCTAAAACAAATACTGGTGCAATTTTTTCTAAAGCCTGCACAATCTCTTTCGTATTTTCTTCCTTTTCAGCTAGAATCAAATCAGGTTGTAATTCCCGTATTTTTTCTTCGTTTACTTCTTTTGTACCTCCCACTATTTCTACTTTTTCCACCTTCTTTTGAGGGAAAATGCAATATTTCGTACGGCCGATTATTTCATTTTCTAAACCTAAAGCAAATAATGTTTCTGTAATTGCAGGACAAATGGAAACAATGCGGTTGGGGGAAGAAGTGACCTTCACTTCTCTTCCAAGATGATCAGTTAATAAATTAGTCATTACATTTCTCCTATTCTTTAAAAATATATAACTTCATACTTCGATATCCTCTAAAAATTGTCCTCTAAATCATACAATACTATTCTATCGTAACAATATCATGCAAGCGCTTGCATTCTAGTTGTGGAAAGATTAGAATATTTCTAACACTTGGTAAAAATGGGATGGTGAAAGAAATGGAGCCTTGGTGGAAGCGTAGTGTCGTCTATCAAATTTATCCAAGAAGTTTTATGGATTCCAACGGAGATGGAGTCGGTGATTTACAAGGTATTATCTCAAAAATGGATTATTTGAAGAAACTAGGTATAGGTATTATTTGGTTGAGTCCAGTCTATGATTCTCCTAATGATGATAATGGCTATGACATTCGTGACTATCAAACGATCATGCAAGAGTTTGGAACAATGCAGGATTTTGAACAGCTGATTGAGGAAGCGAAACAAAGAGGTATTCGAATTGTGATGGATCTAGTTGTGAACCATACTTCAGACGAGCATGCATGGTTTGTTGAATCGCGTTCATCAAAGGATTCCAACTATCGCGATTATTATATATGGAGGGATGGTAAAGAGGCACAACCTCCAAATAATTGGGGCTCTATATTTTCGGGATCGGCATGGGAAAAGGATGAATTGACAGACTCTTATTACCTTCATTTATTCTCAAAAAAACAGCCAGATTTAAATTGGGAGCACGAGCCGCTTCGAAATGATATTTTTGATATGATGACGTTTTGGTTAGAAAAAGGAATTGGTGGCTTTCGGATGGATGTCATTAACTTTATTTCAAAGGACGAGAAACTTCCTGACGGAGAGATTCACCATGAACAAGGATATGGTGATGGAAGTACTTATTTTATGAATGGGCCAAAAATTCATACATATCTACGGGAAATGAATGAGAAGGTTTTAAGTCGTTATGATGTATTAACTGTAGGAGAAATGCCTGGAGCTTCAACAGAAGATGCTCGAATCTATACAAATCCAGAAAACCAAGAAGTGAATATGATCTTTACATTTGAGCATATGAATTTAGATAGTGGCCCTAATGAGAAATGGGATGTTCGACCATTAGAATTAGTAGCATTAAAACGGAACCTCGAAAAATGGCAGCATGCACTGCATGAAGTAGGGTGGAACAGTCTTTATTGGAATAATCATGACCAACCTCGAGTCGTTTCCCGTTTTGGTGAAGATGGTGCATTTCGAGAAGTATCAGCTAAAATGTTGGCTATTTGTCTTCATATGCTTCAAGGGACACCTTATATATACCAGGGTGAAGAGTTAGGAATGACGAATGTAAAGTTTGATAGTTTAAGTGAGTATCGTGATATTGAAACGCTGAATATGTACAAGGAAAAGCGCCAGCAGGGGATTGCTCATGAAGCAATTATGTCTAGTGTTTATGCAAAGGGTAGAGATAACGCACGTACGCCAATGCAGTGGACATCTAACGGAGGTTTTACGACGGGTACACCATGGATTCGGATGAATACGAATACTTCTTTTATTAATGCGGAACAAGCCATTGCAGACCCATCGTCCATTTTTTATACGTATCAAAGGCTAATCCAATTAAGGAAAATACATGCTATTATCACGCATGGGAGCTTTCAATTATTGTTACCTGATCACCCGGATCTGTTTGTATACAAACGACAAACAGCCGAAGAAGAATGGCTAATTGTAAATAATTTTTCAGAGAAAACAAACCAACTTGTGTGGAAGGAATGTAACGTTCCTCAAACCAAAGGAAACATTATGATAGCTAACTATGATTCTCCTAAATTAGAGGGAGATATGGTTGAAGTACGACCTTACGAGTCATTTGTGATTGCTTTTGAAAGGGGAAAGTAGATTGAAGAAAGTTCTTGGTGTTGATATTGGAGGAACAAAAATAAGAATTGGTGTTGTAAGTGAGTCTGGTAACGTTATAGAGGATACAACTATTCCAACTGTTTTACCGCTATATCCTTATTTAGAAGAGCAAGTGTTAAAGATGATGGAGAATTATCCCGATTTATTAGGGATCGGAATAGGTACTAGAGGAATGGTCGACGCCAAAACAGGAGTTGTAACCTTTGAGACAGAACTTGAAGGCTGGCAAGGCACCCCTGTAAAAGCTCAACTGGAGGCAGCAACAGGTTTACGTGTGGAGATTAACAATGATGCAAATTGCGCTGCGCTTGCAGAAGGAAAACTTGGTGCAGCAAAAGACTTCGAAAGAGTAGTTTGTTTAACAGTAGGAACTAAACTTGGAGGCGGCTTCGTTTTTGATGGAAACGTGGAAAACGGAGTACATGGTGGAGCAGGAGAAGTAGGTCACTTAATCTTATATCCGCATGGCCTACTTTGTGGCTGTGGTAGACAGGGATGCAGTGAACAATATGTCTCTGGTACTGCATTAAAAAGATTAATAGAAGAGGAAAATGTCATCGATCCTGATACAGGGAAACTGGCAATATCCCATCAACTGTTTCGTCTAGCATCTACAGGACTTTCAAGTGCTATAACAGTACGCGATCGATTTCTTTCGGATTTTGCAATTGTTATATCTAATCTCCAAGCAGTGTTAGATATGGATTGCGTTGTAATTGGCGGAGGGGTTGCAGATTCGGCTGATGATTGGTGGGAGAACCTGCTTACTATGGTAGAACCACTTAAACTAAAACCATTAGAAATAAAGCGTGCCAATTTTGGAAATGAAGCAGGAATGCTTGGAGCGGCCATGCTTGTTATGGATATGATTTAATAGAAAAAACGTTTTGTCCATTGGGGGCAAAACGTTTTTTATTCGTAATCGGATGGCTAAGAAGAAAAATCGGGCGGTTGACCTGAATAATCGGATGGTTCATCAGTAAAATCGGATGGTTTGACCGAATAATCGGATGGTCTACTCATATCTTCCTTTATCAAAAAAAGTAGTGCAACCATTTATTGGTGTGCACTACTTTTTTTCAATATCCAGGTTTCTTAAGTATTTTAAACATATTTGTTTTATACCCTTCTACTCCTGGTTGGTTAAATGGATTGATGTCGAGTAAGTATGCACTATACGCACAGGCCATCATATAAAAATATAATAAGTGGCCAAGATTACGCTCATCTATTTGTTCCATTGTAATAGTAATTTGGGGAACTCCGCCATGCAAATGAGCAGATGCTGTTGCTTCGTGACATGCAGCATTAAATTCATGAAGTGTAAGGCCACTTAAATAATTCAGTTCGTCCCCGTCATTTTCTGCTTCAAAAACAGTCAAATCAACATCCGTCTTTTCAACCATTAAAAATGTTTCGAACAACATACGTTTACCGTCTTGAATGTATTGACCTAGGGAATGCAGATCCGTTGAATAAAGAACAGACGAAGGGTAGATTCCTTTCCCTTCTTTTCCTTCACTTTCTCCGAATAATTGTTTCCACCATTCTTGTACATATTTTAACTTCTCGTCAAAAGTTGCCAAGATTTCGACAGGATAGCCCTTATCATATAAATGCTTGCGGATAACAGCATATTGAATTGCACGATTCGATTTTGTATCAAATTTAGCAAATTCCTGTTCTGCTATTTTTGCGCCATTGATCAGTTGATCGATATCGAAACCTGCAGCGGCAATTGGTAACAAACCAACCGCCGTCAAAACGGAATAGCGACCTCCAATACTATCAGGTACAACATAACGTTGATATCCTTTTTCTACTGCCAGTGTAAGCAAAGCACCTTTTTCTTGGTCAGTTGTGACGATGATACGTTTTGCAGCTTGATCGCCATATCGTTTTTCCATGTACTGTTGTAAAAAACGAAATGCGATTGCGGGTTCGGATGTCGTTCCTGATTTTGAAATGACGTTCAATGTAACATCTTTATCGTCTAAATATGTCATTAATTGCTTTAAATATTCACCACTTACTAGGTGTCCAGCGAAGATTACTTCTGTCTCTTTAGTTTTTTGAAATGGTGTAGATAACGCCTCTATTACTGCTTTCGATCCTAAGTAGGATCCTCCAATACCTATGACAACCAACACATCAGAATGAGAACGAATTCGCTCAGCCGTTTCTTTTATATCGTTTAAAAAATCTTGGCTCAAAGTGCTCGGCCAATCTAACCAACCTAAAAAATCTGCACCTTCTGAAGATTTCGTTTGAATTCCTTTATGTATTGCTTCTAATTTGTTTTCTAACTCAGGTGTAAGGAGCTCAAGGTAGTCTCCAGAATAATTTATGGAAATATTCATGCTTATCCCCTTTATACAGCATATTTTTCTAACTTTTATTTTACCATTGTTTAGAAAATAAATCGCACATATTGATGCATTTCAAAGGAGTGAGGAGAAGAAGTTAGGGACATACACCAAAAACAATTAAACCAACCAAAAAAATCACATTTTGCATTAACGCAGAATGTGATTTTTTCTTCTTAAAACATTGGGAAAATATATGAAATTAGGAACCAAAGAACACCAAAGAAGATAATGAGATAAGCAGCATATTTAATAAATGTCGCACCTACTAAACCAGTATCTGTTTTTTCTTCCCGATGGACTTCTACACGTTTTTCTTCATCCATTTCTCTTCACTCCATCCCTGTATATTCTTGTAATCTACATACCCTGTAAATACCAATGTAAACAAATAAAAGCACACATTTGGTAATCTACCAAAATGTGTACTTTGTAATGTAACATCATATTTATTGAACTTCCATATGCAAATCACCAGTTTTAGCTAGTCCTTTAACTTTTAACAAATGATACACGGAAAGAGAAATAAGAGCTGGTAAAGCTACTCCTAATACAAGGTACATCAGGAGAACACCTATACCTTGATTAGCCAAGATATTAAGAGGAGCAATAAAAGAATTTAGTCCAAGTCCAGCTAAAGTGTATGGAACCTGGAAGTTAAAAACCAATATGGTGATTGGTGCACAAATAACAGAAGCAAGAAATGGACCAATAACAAGTCTTGGGTTTTTAACAATATTCGGAACTTGCACTTTAGGTGTTAAAAAAGACTGCGCAATATTTGCACCAAGATCATTTTGTTTCCATGACATCGCTGTCCACCCTGCAAACTGAGCAGTACATCCAATTAAAGCAGCTGCGCTGGAAACAGGGTCGAGTTGTAATGCAATTGCAATTGCAGCAGATGAAGCAGGGGACATAAGGAAAATACTCCAAACAAGTGCGATAACAATTGAACCCATAAGAGGGGAACCTGTTACAGAATTCGCTATAAATCTACTTAATGATTCTAATAGTGGAGTTGTTACTGTGGCTAAACCAACACCGGCGACACCTCCAATCAGTATAGATGCGAATGGGATAGCTAGCATATCTAACTTTGTCTTACCGGCAATGCGTTTTCCAACCCAGATAGCAACGATTGCAGCCAAAACAGCGCTAATCGGTTGTCCTGTAGTGAGTACCCAGGTACCCTCTGCACTAAGGTGCAAAGCATTAGCACCTACAGTACTACAAGCCATCGCACTAAATATCACTAATGTATTTCCGCCAAGTTGGTAGGCGATACCAGCTCCGATAGCAGGAGCTAACATAAGCTGTGCAGCCTTTCCAATTACTAAAAAGCCCTCCCAACCTGTAAATGATCCAAATGTTTCTATAAGAAGACCGATCCCTAGAGTGACAAGAACTGCATTTGCTAATCCTTGGGAACCCTTGTACATTCGGTCGACCAAATATTCTTTTGTCGACTGCTTCATTATGTATTCCTCCTAATATATAGTATTAAATATATCGAGAATTATTAAAAAATAAAAAGCCCTTATCAAGGACCAGCACGCTAAACTATTGATTGGCTGTTGCCACAGTAACTTAATTGATTTCTCTAATATCGTCTTCGTGTTGTCTATTATTCATGATGTCTGTTTCTCTCTTATGAAATTGTTATAATACTAATATAATTATTATTTTTAGTCAATATTAATTTTTTCTAAATTTTATAAAAAGAACGTATTTGGCAATTTGGCTAACTACGTACATTCAGTTTTATCAGCGAGTAGTGTATCAGTAATGAGCAATTAAAGTAAAAAACTGGTTAGATCATTTACTAACCAGTTTTTACTATTCAAATTCCTATTTTAAGTTGTTCCCATTCTTCCCTTAAAATACCCATGCGGATTGAATCGTAATATTCTCCATTGTAAAATCTCACTTTACGGATTCGTGCTTCCATTGTCATACCTAGTTTTTCTCCTACACGAATCATCCGCTCATTACCTGACCACGTTGTAAATCCAACACGAACTAAAGGTATAGTGCTAAATAAATGCTCTGCCCAAAGTTTTAAAGCACGTGTCCCCAAACCTTTTCCCCAATTAGCCGATTCGTGAAAAACAATCCCCATCTCTAGCCATTTAGAAGGCTCATGCTCCCAGTAATATGAAACAGTCCCGCAGGTTAAGCCTGCAACTTCAATTACCCACATATTTTCTCTTTGTACAAATGAATCGGCTTTTTCCATAAACGCTTCGAATGAGATAGCCTTATGCTCAAAATACGGTGCATCCCATTTTTTCCATTCGGGTGCCTCATCTTTATAAATTAGTTCCCAAAGTCTTGGTAAATCTCCCTTTTGTATAGGTCGTAAAATTAACTCTTCATCTTGATAAAACATACAATTCCTCTTTTCTTTTCAAGTTTTAAAATGCAGGGAATCGAATTGAAAAGAGTAGGCGAATGCCAATTACTTTTCAATCACCATTTGAAAGTTTTTCATTTTTAACACTCCTCTCGTTATATAAATTTATTATAATATAAAAATAAAATTAGTTAAAATTGGAAAATAACTAAAAGAAAAAGGAATTACTAAAAGTTCATCGAATGACTTATACGGTGAAATTTTTTTGTTAGGAGGATGAACATGGAAGTAATACAAAAAGTCATAGAGGAATATTTTAAGTCTTGGAATGATGGATTTAAAAGTAAAGATGGAGATGGAATCAGGCTGTTTATGTCTGAAAACTTTGTTGGCTATTGGGCTCATTCAAACCTCGATCAACCAGACCGATATGATTATAACTATGATTTAAACAGTGTATTAGAGCAGTATGGTAATGCAGAAAAAAGTTTTGTGCCTGTTTCTATGTCAGAACGAAAAAATGGGGAGGAGTATTTAATCATGGGAAGAGAAACAAACAGGATTGATGGTAAACCTTATTCGGCTCAATGCATGTTTGTTTGGAGAAAAGAAAAAGATAACTGGAAACTATTGCGCGAATATATTGAGTTAGAGAGGTAATAGTCTGGTTAGAAAAAGGCATGTATTATATTAAACACATGCCTTTTTCATAAAGATAATAATCTATTGATTGGTTGTTTTTAAAGCTTCACATAATTCCTCTATAGAGTTTACTATTACTCCATTTTGTTTAATCAAACCAATGACAAACAGGTTTCGATACATAAATTGGTTTTCTGTTCCATCGGCTACTAATGCATCGACTTTTTTCATATTGTCTCTTCCTTGTTGTCGAGTATCAGTATAAAGTCCAAAAATAGGACGATTTAGCATGGAAAATGCTCCAATTTCAGCAGCCACACCAGCATCTATTTCAACTCCATCAATAATAGCTACTAAAAAGTCGCTGTTCTTTAAAGCTTCTATGTCTGCATTTGCAATTGCTAAACTATCTGCGTAAGCCGATTTGTCATTTATCGCCAAGTTTTCTTGTGGTACATATAAGTCCACGCCTGGGATTGCTACTCGAACTTCTTTAGCTACCAATTCATTGACTAATCTATCCCCTAAACCAAATAACCCATTTGCTAAATAACCTTTTATCATCATCATTCCTCCAATTCATCATTAATATTGTAGAGGAAGTTAAATAAAAGCAAAAGGACATCATACACTTTTTGCCGAATTAATGTATGATTCCATTTTTTCTTATTATCTCGTATCAAAAGCTCAAAGAGGGTGTGAAAATGGATGAACTTGTATGATTTGAAAAATGAACTATTATTACTAAATAATTTAATATATTTTGACGAAAATGAATTCCTTAGAGAGAAATGCGCTGATGAGAAGGTGCTAAAGAAAATAATTGAAAAGTTTGAGGAAAAGCTTGAAACAATATCGAATTACATACTAGAGGATCAAATTTTTATTTATGGAAGTATAGGAAATTTAAATAGAATTATTGGAAATACAACGTCGGCAATTGAATGTCTAGAATATGCTGTTTCATTAAGCGAAGAGAATAAAAAGATAGCCAATATAATTCGACTTGGGGAAGCGTTAAAATATGATGGACAACATGAATTGGCATTAAAAAAGTTTGAGCAAGCAATTAATATGTGTACGTTGGATTTAAATTATACTACCCTACTAGACTTTGCTTATCAGCATAAAGGGAAGTGTCTTTTAGAATTAGGGCAGCCGATTATGGCTTTGGATAATTTTCAACAAGCATTGTCATTAAGGCAAGTAAAAGGGGATTCATCTTTAATTGAATCCACTCTAAAGGCTGTTAAATTTACAAAGCAATATGGAGGTATTTAAATGGGACTATCAATAATTGAGCAGGCAGAAATTCAAACCTTAGCATCCAGATTGGATACTATTCAATCGATAGAAGGTAATCCAATGGGCGTTCATCAATTGGTAAAGGGAAAAACGCATGCTTTTTCTGTTAAAAAAATTCCTGGTCCGGCTTTTAATACAGTGCGAGGGTTAAACGAATTGGATTTACTACACTTAGAGGAAATTTTTCGATTTTATAAAGATCTTTCCATGAACTTTAGAATAGAAATAACACCTGAAAATAGCTCGGATCAATTATTCCGTGCATTAACTGAACATGGTTATTATCAATCTGGTTTTCATAATTCATTTATCGGTGAAACAGCTAATTTAAAGGGACAGAGCCAACAATCAGAAGTGGAGATACGTCCATTGATGAAAGATGAGTTTGATTTATTCGCTTCAATTTATGTCCAGGCTTTTGGTCTTCCCGGTTTTACTAAAGATGGTATAAAGCAAAATAATAAGGTTTTATTTGATGTACCTGGTTGGGATTTTTATGCTGCATATGTGAATGATGTGCCTGCTGGAATTGCTGTTTTGTTTATCAAAGATGGAATTGGAACATTGGCAGCCGCTGCAACTTTGCCAGAATATCGGCGAAAAGGTGTACAAGCAGCTTTACTTCACAAGCGGATACAAGTTGCTATGGAAAAAGGAGCAAAATATATTGTAAGTGAGACATCTTTTGGAACTGCTAGCCATCGAAATATGGAAAGGGTAGGTATGAAATTAGCTTATACCAAAGCTTTATGGAGTAAATTCCGATAAAGAGGTGATTAAATGAACGGATATGTGTATACAAAGACTTTAGGGGTGATAGTAGGTACGATGACTATCATTGGAGCGATAGTGTTTGGAATATTGTCCTTTATAGGAATGAGTTTATCAACAGCATTAAATAAAAGTAATGATTATTCATCATCTGATAAATTAGCTATATTAATCCTAATGATACTATTACTTCTGTTTGGTTTAATCACTGGAATTGGTTCATTTTTTCTTAAAAATAAAGCTTGGAAATTTATTTATACTGGATTATGTTTAACGCTTGGTTTTGGCTTGATTATAACCTGTTTACTATCATTTGGCTCGATTGGTTTTAAAAATGAACTTTTCATTATGTTCATCGGAATTATTTATTTAGTTTTAGGACATTTAGCAAGCAAGAATAAATAGGAAGAAATTTTAGGTCACTGAAAAAATTCAGTGACCTATTTTGTCATTGTCTTAATCAGTATGATAAAAAGAATTTTGTTCATACTATTTTATATGCAAGAACTTCCTGAAAATAATATTTACTTGCGAATCTTTGTACTAATTTTGCAATTTTGAATTCGAGATAATCACTTGCTTATGAGAAGGGGAAAGGGTAGTATAAATAAAATCTTTCTTGTATCCACTTTGGATTTTTTGGGTCAATCCTTTATAGCTGAAGATAGAGAAACTTAGAATACTTGAAGTTTGATTAAATATGAATAAGGGAAGGGGTAGGTATAAACTACTCTTTCTATTTAAAGCCCCTATTTTTTATTTTTTTCATTCAACGGAAAAAATGAAAAATAAGGGCTAGTTAATTTAACAACTAGGAGTTGCTTGGATGTATTTTATATTGAATGTTATAGGTATTATTGTGGTACTTGGTCTTGTATATTTATGTTCTCCAAGTAAGAAAGAAGTTAGATGGAGACCAATTATTTCTATACTAATTGTTGAATTCCTTGTTACAGCATTTATGTTAGGAACAAATATCGGTGGTTGGGTCATCAATAAAATTGCCGATTTCTTTATATGGCTAATCGAATGTGCTAATGAAGGAATCGCTTTTGTTATTCCATCTTTCTTTGGAAATGAATCGGTGGACTTTTTAGTTAGTGCATTGCTTCCGATTATTTTTGTCGTAACCTTTTTTGATATTCTCTCTTACTTTGGTATATTAACTTGGCTGATTGATAAAGTTGGTTGGGTTATATCAAAAATATCAGGACTACCAAAATTAGAGAGTTTTTACTCCATTCAAATGATGTTCCTAGGAAATACGGAAGCCTTAGCTGTTATAAGAAACCAACTAGCAGTATTAAAGGATAACCGTTTACTTACTATAGGGATCATGAGTATGAGTTGTATCAGTGGATCCATAATAGGTGCCTATTTAACAATGCTCCCAGCCGAGTATGTTTTTAGTGCCATTCCATTAAACTGTTTAAACGCACTTCTCATTGTCAGCTTACTAAATCCAATAACCGTTACAAAAGAAGAAGATATTATTTATACACCACCTAAATCAGAGAAAAAGGATTTCTTCTCTACTATTTCGAACAGTATGATGGTTGGTATGAACATGGTAATCGTAATCGCAGCAATGCTTATTGGATATGTTGCTTTAACTGCTGCGGTAAATGGAATATTAGGTGTGTTCGTGGATGGTCTGACTATCCAAAAAATATTTGGTGTAATTTTTAGTCCATTTGCCTTGTTGCTTGGCTTACCAATGCAAGAAGCTATGTATGTTGCGGAGCTGATGGGGACAAAATTAGCGACAAATGAATTCGTTGCCATGGTAGACTTAAAAGATCAATTACAAACGTTGTCACCGCATACCGTAGCTGTAGCTGCGACATTCTTAACGTCGTTTGCGAATTTCAGTACGATTGGTATGATTTATGGATCATACAATTCCCTATTGTCAGAAGGGAAGTCCGCTATTATAGGTAGAAACGTTTGGAAACTTCTTGTCAGCGGAATCGCTGTTTCCTTATTAAGTGCTGCAATTGTAGGTTTATTTGTTTGGTAATAAAACCGCATTAACTAAACGTAAAAAGACTCGAATTTTTTCGAGTCTTTTTTTGGTATAAAAAAGTTTTCGTATATTAGTTCCTTCAAGCATATATAAAGTAATAAAGGAGGGATGTGAAATTGGGAATTATATCAATTATTTTGCAGGTTTTATTAGGTTTCTCGTTTTTGATGGCTGGATACGGTAAAGTAACTGGCTCGAAGATGCATGTTCAAAACTTTAATCATTGGAAGTTGCCACAGTGGTTCCGCGTTGTTACCGGTATTGTTCAATTAGCAGGGGCATTGGCATTATTTATCGGAATTTTGGCGCATAGCTGGGCAGCTGTTGGAGCGCTGATAATTGGAATCACAGCCATTGGTGGAATTTTGACACATCTACGTGTGAAGGATTCTTTCAAACAAACATCCACGATTTTATTTCTAGGCATATTAGCGTTTATTGTATTTTTCATTAACTTTAGTCATTTATCTAATTTTCCTGGATTCTAAGAAAGCTCATTTTAAAGAAGAGGATGAATTTCATCCCTTCTTTTTTTGTGAGTTCAAAAAAAGGTAAATGATCGAAAATGGTCGAATAAAATAAACAGGTTGCAAATGAAGACCTATTTGAATTAGAAAAGGAGTGTTTCTATTGAAACAAGCTTTATTGATCATCGATGCTCAGCAAGAATTGATAGAAGGGAATCAAAATGAAAAAAGTGTATTCAATAAAAAAGAGCTAGTTGCTAACATTAACTTAGTGATATCAAAAGCTTTAGAATCTAATGCAATCGTATTATTTGTCCGAGACACGGATGTTTCGGAGGGAAAAGGGGAAGGCTTTCAAATACATTCGGATATTACCATTCCATTAGATGTAAAAATATTTGATAAGGCAGCTACTAATTCGTTTCACGGAACAGGACTAAAAAATTACTTAGAGGAAAATGCGATCAAACATGTCGTTATTATGGGGTGTAAGACCGAACACTGTATTGACACCGCGGTTAGAACTGCAACAGTAAATAATATGGATGTAACGTTAGTTGGGGATGGGCATTCTACAAACGATTCCACGATCCTTTCAGCAGAACAAATCATTAACCATCATAATAAAATACTTCATGGTCATTATAATGTTGAACATTTTTCCGTTGTACGAAGTGCGCATGAAGATTTGTTTCAACCGACACATGATACGTATCGATAAATTTTTTTTAAGCCGTACCTTTTAGCTCCCTTTTTCCGTTTATATAAGTGAAAGACAAATTTTTAGGAGGGATAAACATGCGGCCGCTTGTTGAAAAAACTCCCATTGAAATGAATGATGAATTTGAGATGGCAATCGAGCCTTACTTGCTCGATTTAAAAAAGTATTGTCTATCCCTTACGAATACCAAATGGGACGGGGAAGATCTAATGCAGGAGACCCTTGTAAAAACGTATGAAAGCTGGTTGAAAATGCCTAAACAAATAGCGAAGGCTTATTTGTATCGGATAGCTTCTAATACGTGGATTGATAAATATCGTAAACGAAAAATAGAAGAAGACATGTATCAAGATGTAACCAAGATTAAATTAAATGATGATGAACCTCATACAGAATCAATAACACCGACGATTAATCGATTACTCAACGAGTTGACAGCCAAACAACGGACAGTCGTATTGTTAGTATTTGGTTTTGGTTACACTGTAAAAGAAACAGCTAACTTTCTTTCTTCTAGTGAAGGGTCTATAAAAGCTGCCCTTCATCGTGCTCGTAAAAACTTAAAACAGCTAGTCCGACAAGAACCCCTTTACGAGCTTGAAGAAGAATGTACTATTCCATATATAGATGCTTTAAAAAATGGAAGTCCTGACACCGTCTTACGACTTTATCAAGAAGAAATACAAGCTCCGTTCATGCAAGCTCAAACTAATGAGCCAAAATGTAATTCAATCCCAGTGGTACAATCTTTTGTGGGTAGCGGTACTCCTTATGTGCTTATCTCGATTCCAAAGAAAAATGGTGGAGTCCTAATGGTTCCTTTTTATCAATTAGAGCTATCGACCTTGCTGTCGCAAATAGCTTGGATGGAGCAAAAAGAGCTTTTAGCAGTAGCCTAAAGAAGGAGTTATTAAATGTCTAATCTTATTCCATATGTGGTGGAGCAAACAAGTCGCGGAGAGCGTTCCTATGATATTTACTCTAGATTATTGAAAGACCGAATTATTTTCCTTGGCTCAGAAATCAATGATGTAGTTGCAAATAATATTGTGGCACAAATGCTGTTTCTAGAAGCAGAGGATCCAGAAAAGGATATTTCATTGTATATTAATAGTCCAGGTGGATCGGTAAGTGCCGGCTTTGCTATTTACGATACTATGCAGATTATTAAACCTGATGTTCGGACTATTTGTACAGGGTTGGCAGCATCTTTTGGTGCAACGATACTCGTTGCAGGTACAATAGGAAAACGCTTTGCCTTACCCAACAGTGAAATTATGATTCATCAGCCGCTTGGAGGAGCGCAAGGTCAAGCAAGTGATATTGAAATTAGTGCTAGACGTATCCTCCTGATGAAAGAGCGGATCAACCGTATTTTTTCAGAACGAACAGGCCAATCAATCGACAAAATTGCAAAAGACTCAGACCGTGATTATTTCATGACAGCAGAAGAAGCGATGAATTACGGTATAATCGATCAAATTATTTAAACAAAAGCTCCTCATCACTTAAGATGAGGAGCTTTTGTTATCCTATGATGGCTAGTAATACTGCAATGCCTTAGGTCTATACCATATAAACGAAAATGTCATTATTTTAAAAGGAAAAGATTAAACCATTGTCGAATTAGAGTAAAACACATTAATATGAGGTGATAGAAATGATAAATCAAATGGTACTGGAACAACTTTTTTCCACGGAAGAGCATATGGAAGAACTTTCAGAGCTACTCGTTCAAGTAGTAGATGATGGAGCTTCAGTTGGGTTTTTACCACCACTACAGCTTTCCGATGCTATGGACTATTGGGAGGATGTTCTAAGCCCTAATGTCATCTTGCTTGTGGCGAAAAGGAACAATCGAATTGTCGGTAGTGTACAGTTACATTTATGTGAAAAGCCGAATGGTGTTCATCGAGCGGAAATAGCAAAATTAATGACACATCCTCATTATAGACGTAATGGAATTGGTCGTTCCTTGATGGAAAAAGTAGAAGAGAGAGCAATTAAAGAAGGAAAGTCTTTATTGGTTCTAGACACAAGAGAAGGAGACCCCTCCAATCTCCTCTACACTTCATTAGGCTATATTCCAGCAGGTAAGATTCCGAACTTTGCCCAATCCGAAACTGGCGAATTACAAGCGACAATCATCTACTATAAAACATTATAAAAAAATTAGGTGGTAAACAATTAGCTTAAAGACGAACGCCACAAGATTATCGTAAGACGAAGGGGTGGTCGTGACTGCAGTCACGACCACCCCCATCATTAATCCCACGGTAATGTTGTAGCCAAAGTCTGACCATAGCACTCCTGAATCGATTGAAAACAGATATTAGAGTGTGCTTCAAGTAATTTTCTTTTTATTGTCCAAGATGTTCTACATTACTTGCACTCAGCAGATTTCCGTCAGGATCTTTAAAACCAAATCCTCCAATGCCCTCCTCATTAATATTCAATGGTCCCACTTCAATATTTTTCTTTTCTAGAAATTTGTAAAAGTCCTTTAGTAAAGGAGTATAGAAATCGATAATACTATGCTCTATTTTTGATTGATTATTAGTAAACGAAAGGGGTTGGAAGTCCTCTGTCTCTACTAAATAAATCGTAGGAACTCCTTTTTGATGAAAAGACAACATTGCCGCCTTCTCACCTTTAAAATCTATAAACACACCAAGTACAGTTGTATAAAATTCAATGGAAGTTTCCAAATTACTTACCGGAATCTCTATTGTGGAAATGCGCGAAATGAAGTGAGTCATACGTTTTTAATCCTCCTTATTATTAAGAAATATTCCACATTGGAATGGCGAATTCCTGCCTCTTAATAAAAAGGTAAAAAAATTTACATTTTATCTATAGAGTAATATTTTTTACTCTATAGAGAAAAAAGATGTTGCATTTAAAAGTAAAATAAATTACTATTAAAAGTAACGAGGAGGGGAAATAATGGATGAAATACGTTTGAACGTTGCCTTATTAAGAAGAAAAGTACCTAACCTAACAACCGCTGCTAAATCGATGGGAATTCGGCCAGCAACTGTCTCGAATTTATGCACAGGAAAAATTGATTTAGGGAAGGCTGAGGTACGAACGCTAGTAGGTCTTGCATCATTAGCTAACTGTACGGTAGATGAGCTTATAATAAGAGGGGAGAAGTTGAATATGATTGAAACGAAAATTAAAACATTGGATTTCTTTGCGCCGCTCGTAAAAGAAGGTATGACGGGTTTAATAGCTAGACCAGGTATGGGGCAGGTTGTCATTTTAGCTGAATTAATGCATCGATTTAAAAAGAGCAATTATACAACTGTATTCTTATTGCCGACAACGGAATACAGTGTATTAGAAGGGACCATAGAGTTAGCTGACTATAAAACAAAATCGATTGAGGAGACATTCAAAAGTCTTTCTTCAATTTCGGGGGATATCATTTTTATAACGGATAAAAGCTATATTGTTTCCGGAGAACTTTTAGATTTGCAAGAAAAGCTAGTGGCTGAAAATATTAATAATATTACAACCATATTATTAGACCTTTCTGGGGAAGTAGTGGATGAGGAAATGCCTTATGGTCCTTTAGAAACGGTATGGCAACTAGATGTTGATCTCGCTACAAGACATTTGTATCCAGCGGTGCATCCGTTATATTCTACATCCTCAATAATTGAAGGAGTAGATTTAGATCAACGTCATTTTAACTTAAGGCAACGTGCTCAAAAGTTATTAAGAAGATATCGAGAACTGCGTTCGATCGTAACAGTTCATGGCAAAGATAAGATCCGAGACACTGATCTAGAAACATACGAACGAGGCACACGTTTAGAAGCCTATTTTACTCAACCGTTTTTTGTCGCTGAAGAAGTTACGGGCCAAGAGGGTAAAGAGGTAACTATGGAACAGACGCTAAAAGATGTTGAGTATATTTTAGAGGGTAAAGCTGACGATCTTTCGATTAAAGAGCTAATGTTTAAAGGAAGTTTAGTATAACAAAAAAGTGAGTGGAATTAACTTCCACTCACTTTTTTTAATGGAAAATAGTGTTTAGTTGGAATCTTAGAGTATTTAGTTGGAAAAATGATTACTTTAGTTGGAATATCTAATGAAAGTAAATCTTTCAAGTGCATCTTTGAGTCGTTTAGGAATTACGAACGAAGGAAAAACTAATCAAAAATAATAAGGAGGACTAGACCAAATGAATACAATGACTAAAAATACTAAGAAGCACGAAAATCGTTTATTATATGCGCAACGCAATATGTGGACAGGCATCCTGTTTGGCTTTGGTTTTGTTGCGTTTATTGATGAGGCTGTTTTTCATCAGCTTCTTCATTGGCATCATTTTTATGATAAGTCGACGACGGATATTGGTTTAGTGTCCGATGGTTTATTTCATGCCTTTAGCTTTTTTGCAACAATAGGATCTTCCTTCTTGCTAGCTGATCTTCACCGTCGTCATGCCTTCTGGTTAAAGCGATGGATAGGTGGAATATTTTTAGGAGCAGGTGCATTTCAACTTTATGATGGGATAATTCAGCATAAATGGATGGGACTACATCAAATTCGTTATGGTGTAAATATTCTTCCTTATGATTTAGTATGGAATATTTCTGCAGCAATTATGATTATTATTGGTATATTCCTTCTTTATAGTACTCGACAAAGAGCACAATGAAAGGAGTAGAACACATATGCATACTAATCACCAAGCCTCTACTAGCGATATAGACATTTTTCAAGTGGTCCTGGCTACTCCTTTTCTTCTTGCATTCATTCTTTATATAACAGCAGTAATAATATCTAATCGCAGAAAAAAACAATGGCCGGTGTATCGTATGGTTTTTTTGATACTGGGTATATTATCAGCAACGATTACAGTCATCGGATCATTGGCTCAACAATCACATACAAATTTTTCTGCACATATGATTGGGCATCTTTTACTTGGTATGCTTGCCCCGCTTTTTATAGCAATAGCTGCACCGATGACCCTTATATTGCGAACACTTCCTGTACCCGTTGCAAGGAAAGTTTCTCATGTATTACGTAGTTGGCCACTGCAAATCCTTCATCATCCTATCACCGCGTCTGTATTGAATGTCGGAGGTCTATGGTTACTTTATACAACTGAGTTGTTCCTTATGATGCACCAAAACATGCTTCTATATGTGTTCATTCACTTCCATGTTTTTCTTGCTGGTTATTTATTTACTATTTCAATCATTTATATTGATCCGTCCCCAAATAGAAAAAGTTTTGTTTATCGATCCGTAATTTTATTATTTGCGTTGTCTGGTCATGCAATCCTTTCTAAGCACATCTATGCCCATCCTCCAGTTGGCGTTACGAGATTACAGTCCGAACTTGGAGGGATGATTATGTACTATGGTGGTGATGCTATAGAAGTAGGTTTGATTTGTGTTTTGTTTTTCCAGTGGTACAAACATTCCCGTTTGCGGGAACAATCTAACTTACAATCGTATAAAAAGGGAGGGTTTCACATAAAGCATAATCCAGAGAATTATACGGTCGTTGGTACAAACATAGAAGAGGTAAAAAGATTAAATGCGAATTCAGGGATGAGTTATAAAGAACTGAATGAATGGTTTGCTAAAAAAGTCAAAGGCGAAAATCAAGATAGAACAGGTCAACCAACAAAGAGTGAAGGAAAGGTGTGAAGTGATGCATATAAGATCATTTGTAATTAAATTAATTATGACTACTGCCGTTCTTTGGGTTGTTTTAGGCTTATTTTTTGGTGTTGATTTATCCGAAATATTAATAACTAGTGTAGTTTTAACTGTTGTTGGTTTTATTGGGGATGAGTTTATTTTGCCGAGGATTGGCAATGTCCTTGCGGCAATCGGTGATTTTGTTCTTGCCTTTGCGGTGATATGGTTGCTGGGTTATAACCTATATGATGAACCAATTGCATTAGGGACGGCAGCATTTATATCTGCTTTAATTCTAGGAGTTGGTGAAATGTATTTCCATCGTTATATGCAAATGAATATTTTTGAACCAGAAAAATCCAATCCAGATGAAAAAACTGGATATTATCAAAGAACTAATTTACAAACAGAATTTGCAGAAGAAGCAGATTTAGATAAAATGTCTGGAGACGTTAGTGATAACAAGAAGGACGAATCAAAGCCACATAATATGTATTAAAAAAGTATAATTTCCTCCATTCAGACCAATCTAAGATGGTCAAGGAGGTGAGCATTTCATGGGAAACAATAATCGTAATAACACGGTTCGTAATAACAACCAAAACAACCAAGCTGAGTTCGCTGACGACTTCAACTTTCAAAATTTAAATAATACGAATAACAATGAGCGAAATAATAATAAAAACAAAAACAATCGTAACAAACAAAACAATAAACAAAAATAATACTCGATAAATGAATACAGTTCTTCCTAAAGGGATATTAGGAAGAACTGTGTTTTTGTTTAGCGTTTCACGGATTGAGGTATAATCTATCAAAGGAATAGATCAGGGGGTCGTTTAGATGGTGGAGAAAATAAAAATACATAATCTTACTATCTCCAAGGCATATATGACGTTCCTGTTTCCTTTTTCTTTTCGTGAGAAAGAACGAATCGAGTTAATGGAGAACTTAAGAAAGCACGATTTCAAATTTTTTAAATTAGAAAATAATGAGTTGCAGGATCTTTATTATGGAAAAGGTATTAAAGTTAGTCATAAAGAATTAGATCAGTTTTTTTTACCGTATATTGAAGATAAACTATTTCCTTTTTCTACTAAAGACAGAGGTTTTTTACGTTATTCCAAACAAATAAGGGACTCCTATGTTTACGAAGTAAATGGAAACAACTTAGATTTTACATTAAATAGCATCGATATTATATTGTGCCCATTTGGAATAGGATTAATAACCATTCGCACAGAGATGGATAAAAAACAAGAAAGTCTAACGAACGTTTTGGATTTTATGAATCATTTTCGTGTATTAGAGGCAAAGATTGAAGAGGAAAAAGGCGGTAAAATAATTCATCAATGCGGAAAGTTTGATTCAACTAGTGAGCTTATTCTAGATTATTTATGCCATAATTTAAAGCCATTTATCATACGAAACAAGAAATTAGAAGGGTACTACGGAAGCTTACCTTACTTTGAGGATGAACGAATGCTTGCGTCTGCCTTTTTTATAGCAGGCGAGAACCAGACAATAACGAATGACCAATTATTTAGAATGGGACAGTTGGATGGAAAAGATTTAAAAGGGCAGGAGTTTATCTCGGCGAATAATCCAAAATATATTGAACGCTATATAGAGAAACGATTGTATGATCGATGGGCTCCAAATACATATATTATTACTTCTGAACACACACAGACTACTGTTTCAGTGGAAAAAAATCATGAGTTAGAGAATGAAATTTCACACTTTATGGGTATTCATTATTATAATTTATGGCTTCATTACTACTATAAAATAATGCTGTTAAAACTCTCTTTCGAACATAGCGAAGTAAGTTGGTCAAAGGATCAGGAATATGTAGAGGAATTAATAGAAATGATTTCAAAGTTCGATTCTCACTACTATTTTAAAAATGTTTCTGTTCGAATGGAAGGTAAAGAGCTTACAAAAATATTGAAGGAGACATTCAATATAAACACTTTGTTTGAAGAAGTGAAAAATACGGTAGATGACCTTAATCAGGCACAGGAAAAACAACGAGATAAGAGACAAAACATGTTGTTATTTATGTTAACGGTTTTTACAGTGATTTCAGGAATTTATGGTATGAACTTAATTATAGAAGACTGGAAAGGGAAAACGGATTGGTCAAAAGTATCGGGGTACTCCTTTTTTGAATGGATATCACTGCTAACAGCATTAATAGGGATTTCATTATCTGTTCTTTTACTTGCTTCGGAAGGAATAAAAGGTATTCGTAATATATATAGGAAAAGAAAAAGAGATTCCTTTAAATAACTTTCTATCGATACGATAGAAAGTTTATTTTATGTTTCACTTTCCGATCATTATCCATTATATTAAAGTACGAAAAGAAAATAAGGGAAGTTATGAGACGAGGTAAGTTATAATGAGTCAAGGAACTACATCGAAATCCATCGTATTACCATTGATTATTTCTATAGTTGCAATTTCCTTTGCTGCGATTTTTGTGAAATGGTCGAATGCACCAGCAACTATTTTAAGTATGTATCGCATGATTTTAGCATGCTTTTTATTATTACCAATTGTATTGATTAAAAGAAAAGAGTTTCAAAAAATAACTAGAAGAGAATGGGTTTTGTTATTCATTTCTGGCTTATTTTTAGCACTTCACTTTGCACTTTGGTTTGGTTCGTTAAAGTTAACTACTGTAGCAAGTTCTACAATTATTCTTGCTCTCCAACCAATTATTGCTTTGATTGGTGGTGCGATTTTCTTTAAAGAACAAACAACTAAATCTGCCTTAATGACGATGGCAATAGCAGTTGTAGGAGCAGTTATGGTAGGGTGGGGTGATTTTGGTTTAAGTAAAAATGCGATTATTGGAGATATCCTTTCATTCTTAAGTGTCATTGCTGTGGTGGGATATCTATTAATAGGACAAAGTGTCGTCAAAAAAGTATCCCATTGGATATATAGTTTTTCTGTTTTCGCTTTTGCAGCAGTTGCGTTGATTGTGTACAATATTGCAACAAGCGTTCAGATAAGTGGTTACGATGCAAAAGAATGGGGTATTTTTGTGCTACTTGCAATAGTGCCGACCATATCACATGTGATTAACAACTGGCTAATGAATTTTGTTAGTGCAACTACTATATCTATGAGTATTTTGGGAGAGCCGGTAGGGGCGACTATTTTAGCGGCAATTATTTTAAACGAACGACTCGTAGCCATGCAAATTATGGGAGGCCTACTTGTGTTGCTGGGAGTATTTTTCTTTTTGCTGCAGCAAATAAAACGAAATGAAAAGGTAAAAAAACTAGACAACTAGTAGACTAAATATAAATTGTTTAATCCTACTAAAACAAAAAGACTACAAACAACTTATTTTTTGAGTTTGTCTGTAGTCTTTTTATTTATCATTTATTTATTTTTTATTAAAGATATCTTCAATTTCATCTAACATGATATTTGCCGCCAAAACACCACCGGCTGTATTCCAAATAGCATCACTTACTTCATAAACATTCCCGCTTTTAACAGCGTTTAAATTTTTCCAAAGAGGATCGTTCGTCCATTCAGCAGCGGTATCTAGGGCTGCTTGGTCACCTTGTGGTGCATATGTGAAGTAGAATAACACATCTCCATCCATTTTCGGTATAACTTCTTTCCCTACTTCTATAGCTAAATTGCCAAGCTTGTTATCAGCTGTAAAAAGTTCCGCTTGCTGTGCAGCACGTTTAAATCCTAATTGATCAAAAATAACTCCAGAGAACGAGTCAGTATAATAAATTCTAGATTTACCTGCCATAAAGCGTACAACAGAAATTTCTTGGTTCACTTTATCCCCTAGACTTTGTTTTACTTCTGCTAAATGAGCGTCAAATTGACTTAATACTTCGTTTCCTTTTTCTTCTAGGTTCAATGCCTTCGCGTATAATGTGAAGTTTTCTTTCCAATCTCCTCGTAATGTATCAGAGAATACAGTAGGAGCAATTGCGCTTAACTGCTCGTAAACAGCTTCTTGACGTAGTTTGTTCCCAATAATTAAATCTGGTTTTAAGGCTGCTATCTTTTCTAAATTTACCTCTTGCTCTACGCCTACAACTTCTACGTTCTTCATATCCTCACTAATGTGGTCATACCAAGGATCTCCTAACCAAGATTGAACAGCACCTACAGGTGTTACTCCTAAAGCAAGTAAGGCTTCCGTACCTTCGTTAGTAAGAATTACAACCTTCTCAGGTGTTTTTTCAATTGTAGTAGTACCCATTGCATGTTCTACTGTATAGCTTGTGTCTTCTTGGTTCTCTTTACCTGTTGTAGTAGCGTCTTCTTTCGTTTGTCCGCACGCTGTTAATAACAATAAAGAAAATATAGAAATAATAGCGAAAAACTTTTTCATATTATTCACTTAGATTGCCTCCTAAATTTAAATGTTAATGATAATCATTTTCAATACAAGCTTTATAATAGTGCTCTATTTAACTTATGTCAATAAGAAATTGAAAATGATTCTCAAACTCATTGACACTCCATTAAACTTACAATAGACTAGGGGGTAAATAGCGTTTATAAAAGTGTCTTAGGAAGGTTACTGTTATGTTATTAAAATCAAATGGGCAAAGATTACTTGGTCTAATCATAGCCGTTTCTCTATTAGTCTTATTAATGTGTGCAAGTATCGTTTACGGATATACGGAAACTTCTTGGAAGATGATTCTAGATGCTTTTCAAAATAATAATGGTTCCAACGAACATATAGTGATTGAAACAGTGAGGTTACCTCGAGCACTTATTGCTGCTGCTGTTGGAAGTAGCTTAGCCATATCAGGGGTCTTAATGCAAACTCTTACGAAAAATCCACTTGCCTCGCCTGGGATTTTTGGTGTGAATGCTGGAGCTGGATTTGCAGTAGTTTTAGCAGTTACTTTATTTTCGGTAAGTAATCTTCAAGCATTTACTTGGATATCCTTTTTAGGAGCGGCTGTAGCAGCAATTGCTGTATATACTATTGGCGCAACAGGAAGAGAAGGGCTCACACCTATGAAACTAACTCTAGCTGGAGCCGCTATGTCAGCTATGTTTGCCTCTTTTACACAAGGATTTCTTGTTATAAATGAAGCTGCTTTTGAGCAGGTGCTATTTTGGTTAGCTGGATCAGTTGAAGGTAGAAAGATGGAAATCTTATTAAATGTTTTACCTTATTTACTGTTAGGTTGGTTAGGTTCTATTATTATAGCTTCTAAAATGAATGTTCTATCTATGGGTGAAGATGTTGCCAAAGGCTTAGGTGTAAATACTGGGTTTTTAAAAATTATAGTGGCAATTATCGTCATTTTATTAGCAGGAGGATCCGTAGCTATCACCGGACCGATTGGCTTTATTGGAATTGTGGTTCCCCATCTTACTAGATTTATCGTTGGTATTGATCATCGTTGGCTTATACCTTTTTCAGGTGTTCTAGGAGGAATTTTGTTACTTGTTGCAGATATATTAGCGAGATATATCATTATGCCTCAAGAAATTCCAGTAGGTGTAATGACTGCTATCATAGGGACTCCATTCTTCATCTACATTGCAAGAAAGGGGTTTAATGCACGATGAATCAATACAAAAGCTTTAGAGCGTTAAAAGGAAAAATATCCTTTCTATTTGATAAAAAAGCTATATTCGTTTTAATAAGTTTCCTTGTAATTACGGGAGTTGTATTTATTGTCAGCACTGGTTTAGGCGATATGAGATTAAGCCCTCTAACGGTCTTGAGCGTTCTTTTTGGTGGTGGAAGCGACATGGAACAGCTTGTAGTCCAATCATTCCGATTACCTAGAATTATTGTAGCACTAATGGTAGGGATTGCTTTAGCGGTAGCTGGTGGAATCCTTCAAGGAATGATACGAAATCCATTAGCTTCGCCGGACATTTTAGGAATAACTGGCGGAGCATCCGTGGCAGTTGTAAGTTTTTTATCCTTCTTCAGTGATACAAATAACTCTTTAACGGTAAGTATTAAATGGCTACCTCTTGCAGCGTTTGTTGGTGCAGGGGTCATCGCGCTCCTAGTATACGTTCTAGCTTGGAAAAACGGCGTATCACCTATAAGAATAGTGCTTATCGGAATAGGGATTTCGGCGCTCATGCAAGCATTAACTACATTGATGATGATTATGGGACCGATTTATAGGGCGAGCCAAGCGAATATATGGATTACTGGTAGTGTTTATGGTTCTAGCTGGAGTAATGTAGCTATATTAGTGCCGTGGACGATTATTTTTGTTACGATTGCCTTCATTATGGTAAAAAATATAAATATTTTAGAGCTTGGAGATGACATAGCTACAGGAGTAGGGGGAAGTATTCAACGACAACGTTTCTTCTTATTGTTAGTAAGCACTGCACTTGTAGGAGGTTCTGTAGCATTTGCGGGTGGTATTGGATTCGTCGGTTTAATGGCTCCTCATATGGCAAGAAGATTAGTAGGATCTTCTTTTGGAGCACTTTTACCAGTGTCGGCATTAATCGGTGGGATATTGGTTATGTTAGCTGATTTAATCGGGAGAACAATGTTTTCTCCTTTGGAAATTCCTGCGGGTGTATTTACGGCAGGAATAGGGGCACCTTATTTTATTTATTTATTGTTTAAAACAAGGAATGCATAGTGATATTGAAAAAAGGAGTGTATTGAAATGAAACAAGTGATTGAAACACAAAATTTAACCCTCTCGTATGGGGAGAGTATTATTATAAATGATTTAAATCTTCAAATACCAAAAGGGGAAATTACTGTTTTCATTGGTGGAAACGGGTGTGGAAAATCAACACTTCTTCGTTCAATTGCTCGATTGTTAAAACCGAAAACCGGCGCAGTATTGCTAGAAGGAGACGCAATATCTAAAATGTCCACAAAGGATGTTGCAAAGCAAATGTCTATTCTACCACAGTCTCCAATTGCCCCTGAAGGTTTGACTGTGCTTCAATTAGTAAAACAAGGAAGATATCCTTACCAAACATGGTTAAAGCAATGGACAGAGGAAGACGAAGAAAAAGTAACAAATGCCTTAAAAGCAACAGGTATTGAAGACTTAAAAGATCGTCCGGTAGATTCTTTATCTGGAGGGCAACGCCAAAGAGCATGGATTGCTATGACTTTAGCTCAAGATACGGATATTATCCTTTTGGATGAGCCGACTACATATCTTGATATGACACATCAAATTGAGATTCTTGATTTACTTTATGAACTAAATGAAAAAGAGAAACGAACAATCGTAATGGTGCTACATGATTTAAATTTGGCATGCCGGTACGCGGATAATATAGTTGCGATTAAGGATCAGAAAATTTATGCACAAGGTAAACCAGAGCATATTATAAGCTGTCCGTTAGTAAAAAATGTGTTTGGTATGGACTGTCAGATTACAAAAGATCCTCTTTTTGGTACGCCATTATGTATTCCATTTGGTAAGGGAAGATGCATTTTAGAGGAAGTAGGACTTTAATTGAATTTAAATCTCGATAAACTCCGAACATTACGTTTGACTACAGAAAAATTGGATTCTTCTCTTTCAATTGAAACGTCAAAACTCTTGGATGAATCCTATTTAAAGAGTTATTTAGTTTCCTTACAGCATCACATTGGGGCTGCTAATATAAAGGTTGCAGCGTCTATTTTTATAAAAAGATATGCATTTTTGTCTGTTATTTATTTGTATACGATAACCACTTGTAATAAAAGATTAAATATCTCATTTGAAAATGTCTCATTAGAAACGAAAGATAGTGATGAACTTTGGCTTCCTTTTTTCTACTTTCACCATCTAGATGTGCAAAATCTCGAAGGGAATCGAGAGGATTGGCGGGAAAGCAGTATAGAGAGCCTTTTTAAAGAACACTTATCACCAATACTAAACATTCTCTCTAATGTCTCGAAAGTGTCGAAGCTTGTTTTGTGGGAAAATATTGCGGTTTATATTTTCTGGCTGTATGAGACTGTTCTGCTAGAGGAAGAAATATCTCGAAATGTTGTAAAACGTGCAGAGGAAGACTTTCATTTTATCCTTTCATGTACTTCAAGTAAGCTCTTTGGGGAGTATAGTGAAAATCCTTTAGCAAGATATTACAAAAAAGAGTTAGGAATTAGAAGTAGGAAAAGAATTACTTGTTGTTATTCGCATTTAACGAATAGTGGTAAGTATTGCACAACCTGTCCGCATATAAAAAACTAGACACCAAAAATGTCTAGTTTTTTTCTTTTTCCTTTAAAAATCCACCTTCAGTCAATAATTCTTTAATTTCATCTTTATTTAAAGAGGTTGGAGAAATTTTGATTGAAACTTTATTTAAAACAGTTGATAAAGGGGCTACAATTTCTGCGATTAAACATGTCATTCTTTTATCTGAAATAATCTTACTTTGCTACGCTACCGCTTCTACAAGATCATTCCCACCTCGAAAGCATAAAACTTCGTATTATCTTCTAAGATAGCCATATTCTTCCGAACCCTAATTCCATTGTTTCTATAAACCCTCCTCATTCTACGATATTCTCATATTCTAATGAAACACCGTTATTAGAGACAATTTTCCGATGAATGAATGTCCTTGCTATTCAATCATCTATTTTTTAGGAATCTATATTTGTTGGCAAATGTCCCATTAATAATCTTTAGTACTGCATATAGTATGGAAAAATAGAAGGAGATTAGTTATGAAAGTAATCGTTTCAGGGGGTGCTGGTTTCATCGGTTCGCATCTAGTAGATAAACTTATTTCGAAAGGAATGGAGGTACACGTTCTTGATAATTTAAGCTCAGGACAAATTGGGCAAGTAAATCCGCAAGCACATATGCATGTAGTTGATATTTGTAGTGAAGACGCAAAAAATATAATTACGAATATTCGACCAGATGCAATTTTTCATTTAGCTGCTCAATCGGATGTAGGGAAATCTGTACAAAATCCTAGTTATGATGCGGATGTCAATATTATTGGAACTATTAATATGTTAGAAGCCTGCAAAAATGCAAGGGTAAAAAAATTTATTTTCGCAAGTACTTCCGCAGTATATGGAAATTTAGATAAAGGACTCTTAAACGAAGAGGATGATACTGACCCATCTTCTTATTATGGTTTATCCAAGTTGACTGCTGAGTCCTACATAAGGCTTTTTTATGAGCTTTATAGACAAAACTATACAATTTTGAGATTTGCAAATGTGTATGGACCTAGACAAATGCCAAAAGGAGAGGGCGGAGTTGTATCTGTCTTTTTCGATCTTATTAATAAGGGTGGAAAAATTAGCGTTCATGGGGATGGAAAACAAACTAGAGACTTCGTCTATGTAAAAGATGTTGTGGATGCGAATATCGCAAGTATAGAGTGTGGAGACCAAGAAACGATACAGATTAGCACCTCACAACGAACTTCTATTAATGAAATACTCTCTCTAATAAGTGACATAAACGGAGTTCAAGTACCAAAAGAATTTACATCTCCAAGAGAAGGAGATATTAAACATAGTTGTCTTTGTAATCAAAAGGCACTAGACATCTTAAAATGGAATCCGTTGTATACGATAGAAGAGGGATTAAGGGAGACGTATTATTTCCACAAAGCTTCCGCTATAAATGTACAAGAGGAAGAAGTAAATGAGTAGATTGTGCTTAGAAGATTAGAGGATTGCCAAATGACTAAGGAGTTATTAGAGTCGGGAAGGGAACCTTTAATTCCATTCAAAAAATCGTTAGAAGATATACTAAATTATCAACGTCAAAACCTGCTTTAGAATTTTGTTCTAAAGCAGGTTTTAAGTATGATAAGGTTAAAGAAATAGGGAGACATTTAAAAGGAGAATAATATATGCAAAAATATACATATAAACATCCCAATGCAATTGAAACAACAACGCGAATCCATGTATACGATGATACCGGAAAAATTACTCATTCATTTGAACGGTATTATTCAAATAGCCTAAAAAAATTCTTTGATAAAGCAATGGACTATCGTTATTTTTTATACTATAAAGTCTATGATGCGAATGAAACACTTGTTTTACTTGTAAAAAAGTTTCCAAAAAAGGTAGAGTTTATTATGAAGCGATAGACCATTTACAACAAAAGACATATATAGTAGCTTACGACAAATGGAAAGAACTAATCCCAGATCTTACGATTACTGATGGTAACATACAAATCCGAATTCAAAAAGAAATGGAGAACTGGTCTCTTTTTACACATAACGAAAAAGAAATTGCTCGATGGAAGGCAGAAATAGGAGATCAGTTTTCAATCTATTTAGAAATAGAAGATGACTCACCAATACAAAACGTTGCTTTCTTTATAGCTATTAGTCAATGTGCATTGTTTGTTGGAGGGTGACATCTTGGGAAGGGATGGTTTAATTAGATGAATGGAGCAGCAATGTTCAAAATGACTTTATCCATGGCCATATTTGGCTCTATCGGTTTTTTTACCGGAAAGACAGGCATACCAGCGGTGGAATTGGTTTTTGTCCGTTGTATTTGTGCGACTATTTTTTTAGGATTATGTTGGGTCATTTCAGGGCAACACAAAGTGGAGGTTTGGAAAAAGAGAGAAGTTTTACAAACAATCGCTTGTGGAATCTTTCTAGTGCTTAACTGGGTGTTTTTATTTAAAGCCTTTGAAGAAATGTCGATTACGATTGCCATCTCTATTTATAATCTTGCTCCTATATTTGTATTGATATTAGGAAGTTTGATTTTAAAAGAAAAGATGAGTATCGCCTCTTTATTAGCTATTATTGTATGTTTTCTTGGCAGCATATTGATTATTGGACTACAAGATTTTAGTTCATGGACAAACTTTTTAGATTCAGGTTTTGTCTGGGCGTTTTTATCGGCCTTATGTTATGCAATGACCATGCTACTTGGAAAAGGAATTGATCATTTGAGTGCTTATGCAATGACGTTTCTCCAAACAGCCATTGGTATTCTTATACTTTTCCCCTTTATGGATTTTGATGTGTTTCATAGTTTAAGTGGGTCCAATTGGTTCTATATTTTAGGAACAGGATTGATACATACCGGTTTTGTCTATTATTTATTTTTTGATAGTTTACGAAAGTTATCGACTGTCGTCATATCGGCCTTGGTTTTTGTTGATCCGGTCGTTGCAATTTTACTCGATACTATTATATTAGATTTTCGTCCATCCATATTACAAACCGTTGGGATACTCCTCATTTTCGTAGGAATTATCTATACTATAATTAAACCAAAAACAACTTCCATAGGAGGATGAGTATGCTATTTCAAAAAGGTCGATTAATCGTTCGTGAATTAGATTTTGAAGATAGACATAAATTAGCAGAGTGGCTTTCCAATCCTGTTGTTCTTGAATTTTACGAAGGTAGGGACAATCCATTTAATGTAGAGAAGGTTATACAAGTATTTTTTCATCCAGAAGATGAAGTTGGTTGTATGGTTGAGTGGGAAGAGGAAGCAGTGGGTTATATTCAATTTTATCGATTAGATGATGAAACAAAAGAAGAGTACGGGTATACACAGGAGAATATCTATGGAATGGATCAATTCATAGGAGAAAACAAGCATTGGAATAAAGGGATTGGACAAAAATTCGTTCGTGCTATGGTTTCCTATTTAATTGAACACAAACAAGCAGAAATCATTGTGATGGATCCGCAAACTTGGAATAAAAGGGCGATTCACTGCTATGAAAAGTGCGGCTTTAAAAAGATAAAATTATTACCTAAGCGAGAATTACATGAAGGGGAATATAAAGATTGTTGGCTGATGGAGTATAAGTCTTAAATGGAGTGTATGGAAGTTTTCTAAGTGAAAACTACATACACTTTTTTTATTAGGATAGATGCTTTTTATTTTACTTTTTGTACGGTCTTCTATAGAATAATAATATATCGTGTACGATGTATAATTATTTATGTATAGGTGGTTTATATGGCTAAATCTTCAAAACTGGATCAGCAATTATGCTTTGAGGTGTACAAAGCTTCAAGTAATTTTTCTAAATTATATGCTCGAACTTTGGAGCCTTTTCAATTAACGTTTACACAGTATCTAGTGTTGTTGGCGCTATGGGAGGAAGATTATTTACTAACAAAGGATATCGGTAATCGATTAGGTCTTGGAATAGGGACATTAAATCCTATTATAAATCGAATGATTGATAGTGGATGGTTACACAAGATACAATGTGATAAAGATAAGCGAGCATTTATTATTTCTTTGACAGAAAAAGCGAAAAGAGAAAAGAAGCCGATAGAAAAGGCGATTATGGACAAAATAATAAGTTGTAATTTCTTAGATATAAACACGCAAACACTCATGTCTAACTTGAAAGGTTTAAATAATTTCTTGACACAGGTAGAATAAATAATTCCAGGAGTGATAATGTTGAGTATTTATGATATTAAAGTAAAAACTTCAGATGGTGTCGAATACGAGTTAAACGATTATAAAGGAAAGCCGATGCTAATCGTTAATACTGCCACAAAATGTGGTCTTAGCAATCAGTTTGATGGATTGGAAAAGCTATACAATCAATACAAAGATCAAGGCCTGGTGGTGCTTGGATTCCCATCCAATCAATTTCATCAAGAGGTGACCAATTCAGAAGAAGCTGCCCAAGCTTGTCGGATGACCTATGGTGTAACATTTCCAATGCATGAAATTGTAAAAGTAAATGGAAAGGAAGCACATCCTTTATTTAAATACTTAACCACAAACAGTAAGGGATTCCTATCAAACAGTATTAAATGGAATTTTACTAAATTTCTTGTCGATAAAGAGGGCAATTTAGTGGAAAGATATTCCCCAACTGATAACCCAGAATCATTTGAAAAAGAAATCATACACGTTTTATAAAAATTATAAGAGGATGACTTGAATCTGTTATAGTGATTCAAGTCATTTTTTGATAGGAACAATGATGTTTAAGTACCTCAGAAAAAAGGAATAATGATGGAAAGGGTTTATGAGGAGGAGAAAAAATGGGGAAACTTACATCAAATGATCAAATATTATTGGCTTATTATGTTTATAACTTTATAGAAGAAAATAAAGAAGAAGCTTTGAAAGAACTAAAAGACACTGTAACAGACAGCCTTCCAGACTTTGATAAAATAATAGCAGAACTTCTTGAAGAGGGATGGATGAGTAACGAGAATGAGGAACTAGGGATTACAAATGAAGGAATTCTTCATATTGATAGTATTTTACATATCCAATCATATGCGACAGAGAGAAATAAACTAGCGTATGTAAAGGATAGTCTTCTAATAAACGAAATAGAATTATCTCCACCAGCACTGAAAGAGTATATTCATAAACATATAGGTATTGAGAAATAAAATAGTGGTCGTCCTCGTATAGGGAAGACCACTCAGAATATAGACGAAAGGTATTGAGATGGCGACTTCTTGATACCTTTTGCCATTTAATATGTATTTTAACAAGTAAATAGCATATCGCTCTCGTTCAATACTTTGGTTATTTTCCCTAAACTTTATAAACGCAAAATTCTTTGAGTTTGTCTACTGTCTGAATGGTCGTCCTATTAAAGTGATGACCATTATTTTATTTCTTTGTATATTTTTTAGTTGTATAATCTTAAAAAATTAACATAAATTCGATAGTACGAATAACCTTTTTGTGATAAGATTCATCTTATTGAAAAACAATTGAAAAGAAGGAATATTAGTGGCTTTTAGTAAGAAGAATGATTTAGGGGAAAAGTTAAGTTTATTTCACTTAACTTGGCCTATTTTTTTAGAAGTGTTTTTGTTTATGCTCATGGGGATTGCGGATACTTTCATGCTGAGTGCTCTCTCTGATGATGCGGTCTCAGGGGTAGGAGCAGCAAACCAATATATTCACATCGCTATTTTAGTGCTCGAAGTAGTAGGAAACGGAGCAGCTATTGTTGTTTCACAATATTTAGGCTCTAAGCGATATATAGAGGCTTCAAAAATTTCTGGCTTAGCAGTAACGTTAAATTTAGGAGTAGGGATTTTACTTAGTATCGGATTTGTATTGTTTTCCAAAAGCATGATGGTTGCCATGAATTTAACAGGAGATGTGTTAGTTCATGCACATCAGTATCTTTCTATTGTAGGTGGAGCTATTTTTCTACAAGCGGTCATCAATGCATTGGCGGCAATTATCCGTGTACATGGCTATACAAAGCAGACGATGTTTGTTTCATTAGGTATGAATATTATCCATGTACTTGGAAACTATGCTCTTATTTTCGGTAAGTTTGGTTTTCCAGAACTAGGTGTCCAAGGAGCAGCAATCTCATCCGTTGTCAGTCGGCTGATCGCATTGCTAGTATTCTTCTGGTTGCTATATCGAGTCATGGAATATCGTGTTCAAGTGCAATATTACTTTACGATCTCCAAAGAATATATTCAAAAAATATTAAAAATTGGTCTTCCGTCTGCATTTGAACAAATTTTATATCAGGGCTGTCAAATTGTATTTTTATATTACGTTACTTACCTAGGCGCAGAATCATTAGCAGCTAGACAATATGCGGTCAATATTTCTATGTTCACGTATCTTTTTGCTGTTGCAATTGGTATGGGAACTGCAATTATTGTCGGTAGATTCGTTGGGGCAAATGAAAAGGACGAAGCTTATAAATCTGTCTGGTTTAGTGTGAAATGGGCGCTTCTTTTCACACTAGTAATGGTTTCGATTGTAATGATATTCAGAGTTCCGTTCATGAGCCTGTTTACGGATAATGAGCAAATCATTAAAATTGGGGCATCTGTATTACTGCTAAGTTTAGTACTAGAAACTGGCCGTACTATGAATATCGTCATCATAAACTCTTTGCGTGCAGCGGGGGACGCAAGCTTTCCGGTCCTCATGGGTGCTTTGTCTATGGTAATGATGAGTTTACCACTTGGTTACTTTTTAGTTTTTGTATTAGACTTAGGGCTTCCAGGTGTTTGGTTAGCAATTGCAGCTGACGAATGGACACGTGCAATTATTATGTATTTTAGATGGAAGAGTAGGAAATGGGAAAAGTTTGCACTTATTCATCCTAAAGGGAAAGATACTATATCAAATGAAGGCGAAGCATTGTAATTGCTTCGTCTTTTCTAGTTGTTTAAAAGGTTTTTCAGAAGCATATGAGGTGTTAATAGGGCAATGTCTATTCTCTCGCAAATATCACGCGGTAATGATGTTATGACCCCCCTATCCATACCACTCTGAAAATAATAGAAAAGAGGTTTTTCTATTAAACGGAGCTATTAGCGCTTTTAAATGACAATAAATACAAGAAAAAAATAAGAGGATATCTAAACAATCATATGTTTTAATTAGAATATAAGTATCTTGAATTGGAGGTGAATTAGTTTGATCAAAAAATCAATGGAACTTTCTTTCATAAAAGTTTTGATGGAAGGGATACAAGAAATGGTATTTGTTATGGAGGTAGGAGAAGATACTAATTTCTATTATGCTTTTTTTAATAAAGCAGCAATGGAAACCATTCGACTAGACCAAAAAGCCATAGGTAGGACATTTCGAGAAGTACACGATTTTGATAAGGCGTCCTTATTAGAAGCACAATATACAAAAGTTTTAAAAACTGGGGAGTCTGTAACATTTGAAGCTACATATACAAATATAAATGGCGAGATTAGAAACGGGAAGTCTACACTAACACCTATATTTAACGAGGATGGGTCTTTTACTCATATAAGTTCTATTACACAGGATATTACAAATGAAAAAATAGCCGAAACAGACAGAGATATAACGAAAAATCGTCTTGTAAAAGCCGAATCTCAATACCGCTCTTTATTTTATAAAAATTCAGATGCCATTTTTACAATAGACCTGCATGGTCATATATTAGGTGGCAATAAAACATCAGAAAAATTAAGTAATTATAGTATAGGGGAATTAATAGGTAGAAACTTTATCGAGTTTGTTGACCCAAAAGATCGGGAGAGCGCAAATAAATATTTTACTGAATCGATTAACGGGGATTTAAAAGATTATCGTCTGAACTTTGTAGACAAAACTGGCGAACGTATTGGTTGCTTAGTCAAATTCATCCCTATTCATCTTCACCATATAATAAGTGGTATATATGTGATTGTAAAAGATATGAGGGAATTGGACAAACTAGTATCTAAATATGTGGAAAGTGAACAGATTTTTCGAATTATCACTGAAAACGTCCATGACGTCGTTATAATGATGAATCATAACAAAGAATATTTGTATGTTTCGCCATCTAGTAGAGAAGTATTTGGATACGATTACGAGAATAATAGCAATCAAACTCCATCTATTAATATTCATGCAAATGACATTAAATTATTTGAAAACAGGTTCGAGCAATCCATTCGTCATGCAAAACCATTTCAAATACAGCTAAGAGCAAAGCATGAAAAGAAAGGTTGGATTTGGACCGAAATTAGTGGATCACCCGTCTATAGTGATGAACATCAATTTCAGTTTATGGTCATGACTGCTAGAGATATATCCATACAAAAGGAGTATGAAAACAAGCTTGAGTACTTTGCCTATCATGACTCGTTGACTGGTTTGCCAAATCGGCGATTTCTAAGTGACCGATTTTCAGAACTACTTAAAGGAAAAAAGACAGGAATTACTATTATTTTTCTAGATATAGACAACTTCAAGTGTATTAACGATGTATGGGGACATGATATTGGTGATCTTGTCATTCAGGAATTTAGTAAGAGACTAAGCCAATCTATTGAATCCCATGATATAGCTGCTCGACTAGGAGGAGACGAATTTATTGTAATGCTCCCATTTGTAGAAAATGAGGAAGAAGCTATTAAAGTCGCGGAAAAAATACAGCGAGTAATGGAAGGTACATGGCATATTGAACATGCAGAACTAACTATTACGATAAGTATGGGTATAGCTTTATCCACGCAGGATAATATTACAGATAGCGTTATGTTAAGAAATGCAGATCTTGCTATGTACGAAGCTAAAAGAGCCGGAAAAAACCTATATAAAGTAAAACGTTTCTAAGAGAAGTTCTTAGAAACGTTTTTTTATAACTTATTATTAAATAGGAGAAGGGACTTGAATCTTAAGTTTCTTTAATTGGTCTACTGCTTTTTTCAGAATCTGGACATCTTGTACTAGTGCAACACGAACGTATCCAGCTCCTGCAGATCCAAAAACGGTACCTGGAACCATAACTACACCTGTTTGATTAATTGCTTCAAATGCAAACTCTTTATCATCCATTTCGTACGGATATTTTGCCCATACGAACATTCCTCCACTAGAAGGTGTCACTGTCCACCCAATATCTTTTAAGCCTTGTGATAAAACTTTATGACGTTCAGTGAAAACTGTACGCAAACGATCTGTTATCTCTTCTGCATTATTTAATGCAGTAATTCCAGCTTCCTGGATAGGTTCAAATATACCAAAATCTAAATTTGATTTAAGCTGTTTCATTATTGTAATCATTTCTGCATTCCCGACAATATAAGCAACTCGCGTGCCGGCAAGACTAAAGCTTTTGGATAATGAGTTGATTTCCATTCCTACTTCCATCGCTCCCGGTGTCGCTAAGAAGCTGCTTGGAGAATCTCCAGAAAAATAAAATTCAGAATACGCAGCATCGTGTAAAATAATAACATTGTATTTATTTGCAAATGCTACAGCCTTTTCAAAAAATGCAGGATCTGGCATAGCTGGAACTGGATTTCCTGGTAAATTTAAAATCATTAATTTCGCTTTATAAGCTACTTCCTCAGGAATTGCATCTAAATCAGGTAAAAAATTATTTTCTTCTAATAGATTCATATAGTATGGAACTGCTCCGGCCAATTTAATCCCTGCATCATACGCAACGTAGCCAGGATTGGTTGTTAACACATAATCTCCTTCGTTACAAAATGCGATAGGAAGGTGGACAAGCCCCTCTTGAGATCCCATTGTTTGTACAATTTCTGTTTGAGGATCGAGGATGACATTCGTACGTCGTTTATAATAATCAGCAACCGCTTCATAAAAACGTTTTGTTCCATTTAGTGTATAACCATACGAAGTGGCTGAATAACTTTGTTCTGATAATACTTTTCTTGCTTTTTCATCTGGTGGCAGGTCAGGACTACCTAAACTTAAATCATATAGTTCAAAACCTGCAGCTTTTTTAAGCGCGGCGGCTGCTTTTAAGTCTCCGAAAATAGCAGGTTCAAAAATAGACATTTTTTTAGATGGTTCGATAATCAATTAAAAGCACTCCTCGCTAGCAAATTTAAAACCTATTCTATCATAAATTAAATCAATATTGTGAAAAATAATGCATGCAATATATTAGATGTTATGACTATTTTGTGAAAAGAATAACAAGTAAATATATACAACTAATCCACAATGAAATAATAACTATTCCAGCAAACCAATTATTCCTTTTCACTTTTTCCGATTTTTCGGCTAATTTCCGACAATCATTTAAAATGTTGTTCGGTATTAATCTCAAGACAATAGAAATGGCGAAAGGGATTAGAATAAGATCGTCTATATATCCTAGTACTGGAATGAAATCAGGTATCAAATCAATCGGACTAAATGCATACGCAACAATAAGAAGTGATAAAAGCTTTATGTATAAAGGTAATTCAGGATGTTTATATGCTTCTACAAGTACGAAAATTTCTTGTTTAATTTTCTTGGCATACGCTTTTAATCTTGAAATCATGTATCTATCACCTAAACTCATTTTATAAATAAGTATACGCTTTAATGGATAGGAAGAAAATTAACGAATCGTTCATATTAGTTTAAAATAAAAGATATAATAGATCGTTTTAAGGGAGATAGGAAAAATGATAATAACAGATATTGAAGAATTATATAAAAAGCTGATAAATGCATGGAATATTGCGGATGCAAGAGAAATGTCCAATTTATTTTCATTAGATGGGGTCATGATTGGATATGATGGAAGTTTGGAGGTTGGGCGTGAAAGCATGTTTGAACATTTACGTCCAGTTTTTGAGAGTCATCGTACTGCAACATTTGTTTATAAAGTGAAAGAGGTATCTTTTCTAAATGAAAACACAGCTCTATTACGTTCGATTGCCGGAATGATTCCCCCCGATCAATCAACGATCAACCCTTCAGTAAATACACACCACACATTAGTAGTAGAATTAAAAGAAGAGAAATGGCAAATAAGACTATTCCAAAATACTCCCGCTCTTTTTCATGGAAGACCTGAGCTAGTTGACCAAATTACAAAGGAATTAGAGGAAACATTGAATATATAAAAAACATGAGATGGAACCTCATGTTTTTTTTATTCCTTTTATTAAATCGTATGCACGTAATGCACGTTCTCGTGCACTAGAATGATCAACGATAGGGTGTGGATAAGTAGAACCAAGTTGAATGTTACTTTCTTCCAAAATATTCAGAGGAGTATCCCGCGGACGATGAATGTATGGAGAGGGTAGTTTAGCAAGTTCTGGAACCCACTTCCTAATATAATCCCCATGAGGGTCAAACTTTTCACTTTGAATAATCGGATTGAATATTCGAAAGTAGGGAGCAGAATCAATTCCAGAGCCTGTAACCCATTGCCAACCCATTGCGTTATTTGCCACATCAAAATCTACAAGTTTTTGTTGAAACCATTCGTACCCTATTCGCCAATCAACCAGCAAATGCTTTACAAGAAAAGAGGAAGCTACCATACGGACGCGATTGTGCATATAACCTGTTTCGAATAGTTCTCGCATTCCTGCATCTACTAGTGGATAGCCTGTTAGCCCTTTTTTCCAACTTGTCATGTTCTCCTCATTTTTTTGCCAGGGAAAATGCTCAAAATTTGACCGTAATGGTTTCATTGGAAATGAAGGGGATTGAATAAGCTGATGATAAGAGAATTCTCTCCATACTAATTGCCGAATGAATGATTGAAGCATGGGGGAGTCATCCTTTTTAGCTTCATAAAAAATAGAACGAACACTCATATCACCCGATGCCAAGTAGGGAGACAATGTAGATGTTGCACTGGCAGATGGAAAGTCTTTTTTTATTTCATATTTATATAAATCGTTGCTAATAAAATGTTCCCACGTCTCAATTGCTCCCGGCTCACCGGGTTTCCAATACAGTCCTAATTGATCAACTCGCTCTATAGAAGAAAGTAATCGAAGTTCTTCGACTGTCACACTTATTATTGGATTCTTATAAACCTCAAATTCATGGGGAGTAGGGACTGGATGATGTGCATTAATTTGCATGCTCCTCTTCCAAAAAGTCGTAAATACTTTATATGTCTGTTGACTTTGATTGAACATCTCCTCGGGATTATAGAGTAGATTTGCATTATAGGTACGAGCGTCTATATTTTGAGCCTTCAACTTAATAATAATTGTTCTATCTCTTTCCACAATAGATGGTTCATACCGTTCATTGAAAAACACAGCGTCTGCATGAGTCTCTTGTATTAAATCTTGCAGAACTTCTAATGCATTGCCAACTCTAATAATGATTGGAATTCGTTGTTGAAATGAAAGGAGCGAGTGATGGAGCCACCATAAAGATGCATCGCTCGCTTGATACTCTTTTTCTTCTTCCTTTGACCAAATAAAGACAGGAATTATAATGCCTTGCTGTGTTGCTTCCCATAAGGCAGGGTTGTCATGTATGCGTAAATCTTTTCTAAACCAAACGATTATCTTTTTCGTATACAAAACACTCACTCTTTCGTTTCGTTTTTTCTTCTAATTTTAGTACACCAGCGGTTATTATATACACTTTGTCCCAATATTGAAAAAGCTACTAGCTTCTTTTGGAAAGAAGCTAGTAGCTTTTCAAGTTGTTGGCTAATTCTATATAGATATTGTTTTTATAATGATTAGATTAGAAAGTATAAGTTTTCTACTTAGTAATTTTGTTCAGACCTCAGCAGCCCCTCGAAGCCTAAATGACATTTGCTTACATGGGCTGATTGAGACATTTTCGCTTTCTTATTAAACTAAAGGTCCTGCGTTTTTCAAATACTTTTCAATTCCCTCTGCAGCACGGTATGCTAAAGCCCCAACAGTTCCTGTAGGATTCATACCAGAGTTATGTGGGAAAGCTGATGCACCTGGTACAAAAACGTTCTCGCAGTCCCACATCTGAAGGTAACTATTTAATGCACTTGTTTCAGGATCTGCCCCCATGATAACCCCACCTGTATTATGAGTAGTTTGATATTTTGTAGTATCCCAGTCGCCTTGATCTCCAGGAGAATTAATAATATCAGCGCCCATTTCTTCTAAAATTTTAGTAGTAATTTCTCGTATATATTTTTGTTGGTTTCTTTCATTTTCTTTGTAGTTAAACGTCATGCGCAATAAAGGATCCCCGAAAGCATCTTTGTATGTCGGATCTAAATCAATATAGTTTTCTTTATTCGGCATCACGGAACCTTGTGAACCTACCCCTAAGCTTCTGTTTGCCCAATAAATAGATTCCTCTTTATATTCTTTACCCCAGCCTGGTGTTCCTTTAGGGACAGCGTTGTTTGAAATTGGACGTTTTCCGTAATGACCAAGTGCAATATTCCCACCATGAATGAAATTCAAGTCCGTGTGATCAAAATTATCCCCGTTAAAATCGTCCAAAACTCCGGCAAGGGAACCGGTCCCAGCATATAGGTTGAATTCTTTGTCTTTGAAGAAACCTGTGGATGCTGCAGAAGTCATTTGGTATGCATAGTTTTTGCCGATTACTCCAGTACCCGTCTCAGGATTATATGGACGGCCGAGTTGCGAGTTTAATAGTATTTTAATGTTATTAAGTGCATACGCAGATACGACAACAACGTTCGCCTCTTGGATAAATTCTTCTCCAGTGCGTGTATCAACGTATAATACACCAGTTGCTTTCCCATTAGTATGTAGTACTCGACGAACAACAGAATGAGTTCTTACTTCGAAATTACCTGTTTCTTTTGCAACAGGTAAAACAGTTACTACTGGAGATGCTTTTGCTCCATATTCACAACCAAAGCGTTCACAGAAACCGCAATATTGGCAAGCACCACGTGAAATTCCGTCTGGATTTGTATAGTTTTCAGAAAGTGTTGCTGCTGGAGCAATATAAGGATGATATCCTAATTTCTGAGATGCTTCTTTAAACATTTTCATAGAAGGTGTTTCTTTTAAAGGAGCAGTAGGATATTTAACCTCTGGAACATCTGGATGAGGATTAGCTTCCCCAGAAATACCAGCCATAGCTTCAAATTTTTCGAAGTACGGTACTAGTTCGTCATAAGTAATTCCCCAGTCCTGAAGAGGCATGTCTGCTGGAATTTTATCCTTTCCGTATCGTTCTACCGTTTTTGTATAAATTTCAAAATCATAAGGGAAAAATCTATAGGTTAAACCATTCCAGTGCTCCCCGGAACCTCCTAAGCCATCCCCGATTAAGAAGGAACCGTGCTGACGGTAAGGTAAAGCTCTTTGTGATCGGTCATGACGTACTGTCAGTGTTTCTTTTGAAAGGTCTTGCATCATTTCATTTCTTTGTTGATATCTAAGTTCATCATGTACCATTAAATAATCTTGAGTAGTTCTTTCTTTTCCGCGTTCTAAACCAACTACTTTATAACCTTTTCTAGTTAATTCAGAAGCTATTATACCGCCTGTCCAACCTACCCCGACCAAAACGATGTCTGTTTTCGGTAATTTTTTCGCCATAATCTATAGCACCCTTTCGATTAATGTTTATGTTGAGAATTCAAACTCATAGGTTCAAATTTCACAAATTCTTCTTTTTCAATTATGTCTGCATAGCTCATCTGATGGCCCGGGAAGTTTTTCATTTTCCAACCTTGCATATCTTTATTTCCGCCATATAGTGGATCTGCATAAACACCTTCAATAGTTGCACTTTTTAATAATCCAAAAAAGAAGCTTGATGTCACAGCACCATTCAAAGTTACCTCTCCTGCTTCAAAAGCGGTTAGAATGGCAATTTGTTCTTCGTCTTTAATTTCTGAGAATCGTGCATTATATTTTTTCGATGCTTCTGAATTTAAAGCTTCAATTCCTAGATTGAAGATTTGCTGTCTGTTTAAATGTGTTTGATGACCAAATAGAGGAGTTGCCTCTGCAGGATAAAAAGGACCTGACATATATTCCTTTGAATTTAGTCCCCAATTTCCTGCAAGTTGATGGTCTATGAAGTAGGCAACAAGTAATTCTTTTGCCCCTGGTCCTGTTTCGGTTTTCGGGAAAATTTGTTCAGCAGCAGCCTCAATCGTATCGAATTGTGCTTTGTCGAAATACATAAGCGCTTGATTATAATTGACAGCAGTTGCTTGGGAGTGAACATGAGTTTCAGTTGTTTTAGTAGTTGAATCTTTTCCTAACAGTGAGCCAATTGCCCCACCTAGAACAACCCCACCGACTGTTAATCCAGAATTTTTGATGAAAGTTCGTCTTGATGAACGTTTATCTAAAAATGGAGCCTTTTTATCTTGTTCTGACATAATATAACCTCCTAAATGAATTAAAATAATGCTAAGTTTAAAATTTTATCTAGATAAATACGGATTAAAAAAACACTAATAAATATATTAGTGAACAATGGCGTGCCAGTTATAAACTAAAGAAAAAATAACTGTACATACTAATAATGAAGAGATAAAGTATGTATGTTTTTTCCCTGTCCAGCAAAGCACGATTATCGCTAAGCCAATACCAAAACCTAGTAAAGAGAACCAAGGAAAGGTACTACTGTGGAAGAAAAGAAATAGTGCAAAGTCTGCTACGATAAATAAAGCGAAAAATACTTGGTTTAATATTTTTAGTTCTTCTACATTATATTTTGTCACATTCAATCTCCTTTCTCCTGCGAAGAATATATTTTATAGATATATATTGTATAATAATGATACAAAACAACTGTTCACCATTTTACTCTTTTTTTTCATAAAATCTACACATTTTTTATTACAAACAAAAAGTTCTTTTTTTCTGAAAATAAAATTTAAATTCTCATCTATTTACAATTAAACAGGAAAGGTATATTGTGTTAGTGATACAAAACAACTAATTAATGAATAAATTGCCGCTGGATAAATATTACACATTTCTTTTGCTAACAGGAGGAAACACCATGCCAAATATCGGAGTACCGGGTTTAATTATCATTTTAGTAATTGCCCTAATCGTATTCGGTCCATCAAAACTACCTCAATTAGGTAAAGCAGTTGGACAAACGTTAAGAGAATTTAAAAACTCAACTAAAGATATCGTAGACGAAGTAGCAGATGAATTTAAAATAGACAATAAAGAATCTTTGGATAAAAAGAAAAGCTAATAAAAAGCCGACTATTGGCTAATAGTCGGCTTTTGTTATGGAGTTGTTGAGATTAATGGCTAAGCCATAGAATCGAATGGTTCAGCAAAAAAATCAGATAGTTAAGTACAAAAAATCAGATTTAATAAATAGAGAATAGATTTCATCCTTTGTTTACTTGAAGGGAGGAGGGGATAGTAGGTTGTGCTCCCATTTGAGTAACAACATATGTCGCAATTTTTGTTGCAAATGAGATACTATCTCTTAATGAGCTTCCTTGACATAAACCTACAGCTAATGCCCCATTAAACGCATCGCCAGCTCCCGTTGTATCCGTAGCTTCTACTACCTTTGTTTTTACGTATCCATATTCATTACTATTCATATAATAGGAGCCTTTTTCTCCTAACGTAACAACAACTGCATCTACTCCTTTTTTAAGTAATAGGGAGCATGCATGGAAAAGGTCTTCCTCGGTTTCCGTTTTTAAACCAGTAAGTATTTCTAACTCAGTTTCATTAGGTGTTAAAATAGAAACTTTACTCAATAAAGAGTCACTTATTTTTTGTGCAGGTGCAGGATTTAAGATAATATGTACATTTTTTTTAGCAGCAATATCAGCAGCCATTTCAACTGCTTGCATCGGAATTTCCAACTGTAAGAGGAGAACGTCACTAGCTTCAATTAACTTTCTATCTGTATGGATTTGGTCAGCAGTAACTAGAAAGTTTGCTCCGGGAAATAGTACGATTGAGTTTTCTCCAGAGTCAGCTACTTGAATTATTGCTTGCCCAGTCAACCCAACTTTTTGGACTGAATCAGTATTTACCCCTTTAGCTTGTAAGTTTTGCTTAACTTGTTCCCCGAAGTTATCTGCACCTACATTACCTATAAAATAAACTTTAGCTCCTAACTGACTAGCAGTAACAGCTTGATTTGCTCCTTTTCCTCCAAAAAACAACTCATGTTTTGTACTGTGTAACGTTTCGCCTGCTTTTACAATATGCGGAACTAGGTATACAAGATCCATATTAGTGCTCCCTACAACTGTTATATTCATGAATTGTTATACTCCTTCCTTAACGAGTTTTTAAAATTACTTCCACTAATTGACTCTTTGATAGAATTCCAGGTGGAAATTTAAGTAGTTTCGCAATTTGAGCTACAGCAGGAGGTTTTAACATGCTTTTTTCTAAAATGTCTGCATTATAAAAAACCATTTGTGCATTGTCATCTGCTACTAATTTTCGGTTCGCCATTACAACGATACGTGTAAAATAGTCCGTTACAAATTCCATGTCATGAGTAATGGTGATTACAGACTTCTGCTTTTCTTCTAATACTTGAAGTAAATTACCAAGTACTTGCAAACCAATCTTGTCTTGACCTGCAGTTGGCTCATCTAAAATGATAATATCAGAATCCATTGCTAATACAGACGCAATTGTTACAAACTTTCTAACGGAATAAGGTAAGTTATATGGGTTTTCTTCTGCAAATTCGGAAATGCCACATAATTTCATCGCCCAAGCTGTTAATTCATCTACACGGTTGGGTTCAAATCCCATATTTTTTGGTCCAAAACGGACCTCGGATTCAACATCATTATGGAATATTTGATCGTCTGGGTTTTGGAATACATATCCTACCTTCCTCGAAACTTGCGCTGTAGTATGATCTTTCGTATCCCAGTCCCCAACTAATACGTTACCTTCCGTAGGTTTTAACAAACCATTCATAAGCTTTACTGCAGTTGTTTTCCCTGCTCCATTTTGACCTACAATTGCTACGCGCTCCCCAGTTTCAATGGATAGAGTAAGGTTTTCAAGTGCTTTTGTTCCGTCTGGATATGAAAAGCTTACATTATTTAAGTGAAGTTCTGTCATATTCATTCACTCCAGTCATATTTAATGCTTCCGCTAGTTCTATATCACGTACAGGAAGGAAAGAAAGTGGCATCCCTAAGTTTTGTAGTTGTAGTGCAATTTCCGTCACATGTGGGTATTGGATTTCATACTTTCTAAACGCGGGATTTGCAAATACTTCACGAACAGGCCCATTCATTACTAACTCACCTTCGTGCATAACAAGCAAATTATCAGCGTATTCAGCGATTAAATCCATTTTATGTTCGACTAAAACAATGGTTTTGCCACGCTCTTTCATTAATCGAATAATATCAAAAATTTGTTCCGTACCAATAGGGTCGAGTTGGGAAGTCGGTTCATCAATGACCAATATATCTGGATCCATAACGATTATGGATGCAAGAGCAACACGTTGTCTTTGTCCACCTGAGAGATCGAAGGGATTTTTGTCACGTAAATGCTCAATCTTAACTAGTGTTAGTACTTCTTCGACCCGTTTTTTTATCTCTTCCACAGGAACGCCTAGGTTTTCTAAGCCATATGCAACTTCCTCGAATACATTATCTTTTACTCCAGACACTTGAATAAAAGGATTTTGAAATACATATCCTACTTTTTCTCCAAGTTGGCCTAATTGATAATCAGACATTCTTTTTTTGTCTACGATAACTTCTCCTTCTAAATCCCCTTTATAAAAATGTGGAATGAACCCGCGAATTGTATTACAAAGTGTTGTTTTACCAGAACCATTATTACCGATAATTGCTGTAAATTTCCCTCTTTCTATTGAAAATGACACATTTTTTAATACAAAATCATCGCTTACTGGATAGCGATAAGACACATTTTTTAAATCAATCATTACTGTCATAAGAAAAACCTCCATACAAGTAGACCTATTAAGATTAGTAAATAGATTAATGGTAAAATACGGTCTGCAGTATTTTTAGTTAATTGGTGTAGGCTTGTCTTTTTTACTGGTGCTGAAAATGCACGCGATTCAAGCGTTATTGCTCGTTCTTCGGTTCCTGCTATTGAGGATAAAATAAGGGGCGTTAGTGTTGGTATAAAAGCTTTAGCGCGAACAAGTAAAGAGCCTTCTGTTTCTACACCGCGAGTTTTTTGTGCTTCCATAATTGTGTTAGCTTGACGACGCATTTCGGGAATAATTTGAAGTGTTGATAACACCACATAGGCTCCCATTGGTGGAAGACCCTTATCTTCTAAAGACTTAACAAAATCTCGTACCTCAGTTATGCGGAAAAATAATATAAATGCAGATCCTATAGCGAGAATTCGAGATGTCAATAATAGCCCATAATTCAATCCTTCTTGTTTGATTTTAAAAATTCCCCATTCCCAAAGTACATTTTCACCAGGGTAGAACAACATTTGCATAATGAATACGATGATTAATACACTTAATAATGCCTTTAAAACAATATTAAGAAATTCTTTCGTTACACCTGCAAGCATTGCAATTAGTACTAAAACAGGGAAGATAGTAAAGGCAAAAATATATCCAGGCATAATAAGTACTATTCCTAAAATAAAGAGAGAGAAATAGAATTTTGTCATTGGATGAAGTTGAAGTAAAAGATTCTGTTTCAAATAAAATACGCCCCCTTGTAAAAATAATCTCTTCCCGTTAAATTGTTTAATCAACAAGTTGAACGAGAAGAGTTGAAATCATTTCTTGTTATTACGCTTCATATATAAATCTCCATAATTCATTTTAGATAAATAGCGATCTGACATACCTTTAACGATAAAGTAAACGACTAATACAGAAACAACCTTATCCGCTACTTCAGTGATAAAGCTGGAAGAAAAAACTGCTGTCCATAATTGTTGCCCAGATGCTAAGAAAGTAGCGGTAATTAGAGAAGAGGTATTTCCTGTTGCTCCTCCAAATACTAGAACTGTTATTGGTGCAGAGACAATTACGGCTATAAAAGTAATAATGATACCGGAAACAATGGTTTTAGGTACGTTTTTGAAGAATCCGTATTTAGAAAGATAACCTGCTCCAATACCAATCGCCATAGATGTTAATGCATAGGGTAAATATACCGGGTTGAAAATAGCATTAATTAGGTTTGTTATAAGGCCTGCTAGTAGTGCAACCCAAGGACCTGCAATTACACCCACTAGTATCGTTCCAATAGTGTCTAAGAAAATAGGTAACCGAAGTACATTGGCTAACTGAAAACCTACTAGATTAATAGCTACAGCAATAGGAATTAGTAACATTGCCATCATATTAAAATCATCTTTAAAACTACGTTTCATACATTTCTCCCCTTTGTTATGTTATATTTAACCGATTTGACGGCTCATTATTTTAACGGCGTTCAGAAATTGTTCAACGAACTTCTCTCTGTGAACCGTATGTAATACTTTCACATTATGCGGAAGCCCAGTTCGTTGTGAATAGTCTACAACCGTTGTTCCTGCTGTATGTCTTCCTTCTAATTCAACAGCAACGTAACAATTATCCCCATCAAATAACTCAGGTGTCAGAACATAAGATACTGCACACAAATCATGTAAACGAATCCGTTTTTCAAAATCTGGTCCATGAAAAGCTGTTTGTTTTGCTGCATTTACATAAAAGCGAAGCATCTTGACTACCTTATGTGCAAAATCAGAGCCAATTTCCTCGATAGTCTTTAACTCTTCTAATGTGACATAAGCTTTATGTGTAACATCTAGTCCGCTCATCACAATTGGAATTCCGGATTGAAAAACAATTTCAGCTGCATGGGGATCAACGTAGACATTGAATTCCGTAGTTGGTGTCATATTTCCCCCAACAGCAGCTCCTCCCATATAGGAAATATATTTTATTTTTGATTTTACTTCAGGATGTGCTAATAAGAGAGCACCTACATTTGTCAGGGGACCAGTAGCTATTAGAACTATTTTTTCATCACTAGCTAATAATGTTTCTTTCATTGCTTCAATTGCATTTCGATTGCTTAAGCGAATAGTAGGTTCTGGGAAAGAGACATCACCAAGTCCGTTCTCGCCGTGGACGTCATCAGCAATTTCGAGTTTACGAAAAAATGGATTATTTAAACCTCTAGCAATCTCAATATCTCTTTTCATGTAACTAGTAAAGGCCAGTGCGTTGTTAATTGTTTTTTCTTGCGTTTGGTTTCCGGGCTCTGTCGTGATTAATTTGATATCCAATTCCGGATGTGCGAAGGCTAAGGTTAGTGCCATAACGTCATCTATCCCAGGATCACAGTCAATAATTACAGGTATGGTCATTTATTTACACCTCATTTTATTTGTTTCGTACTTTCTCTCACGATTAATGTAGGCTCAAAGACTATAGCCTCAGATTCTTTTTTTTCTATCTCATTTATTAATAGTTCGATTGCTTTTCTTCCCATTCCGTATGTGTCTTGTCTAACTGTCGTTAGTTTTGGGATTAAAGCACTTACTAAGGAAATATCATCAAAGCCAACTATAGATAGTTGTTCAGGAATTTGAATTCCTATTTCATGAGCTGCCTGATAAATACCACAAGCCATCAAATCATTTGCAGCAAAAATTGCTGTTACAGTGTTGTTATTTAAAAATTCTTTTGCAACTTGATATGCTTTATCCATCTGAAATCCACCAACTAAAATGAGCGAAGGTGGAATCTCTATGGAAGCTTCCATTAAAGCTCTTTGAAATCCAGATAATCTTTGTTGTGAGTTAAGAATTTCAGGAGGGCCTGTCATACATGCGATTTGAGTATGGCCTAGATCTGTTAAATGCTTACCTGCTAAATATCCACCTCTTTCATTGTCTAAAAAGACACCAGATTGTTTGTTTGCCTCTTCGCCACGATCGAATAATACGTATGGAACTTTGCCACTTTGTAATAGAACTTTGCTAGTTTGTGATAATCTATTCTTACTCGATAGAAGAATCCCATCTACCTGTTGTTCCTTTAACAAACGTAAATAATTTTCCTCTTTTTGCAATTGATCATCTGAATTACAGATAATAAGACTATAGTTTCTTTTGTTCGCCTCATCTTCAGCACCTCTGCAAAGTTCTGGGAAAAAGGGGTTAGATATATTTGGCACAATCAAACCGAGCATACTAGAGCGTTTGGTAACTAATCCCCGTGCTAACTTATTTGGCTGGAAATTTGCTTCTTGCATTACTGCCAGAACTTTCTCTCGAGTTTCTTTTGACATTCCTTCTTCTTTATTATTCAAGACACGTGAAACTGTTGTTATCGAAACACCGGCCTCTCTCGCAATATCTTTAATCGTTAATTTCTCCATACATTTATCACCTGTTCCTACAGTTAGGAAAACGTTTTACGAAAACGTTTTCTCTAATTAAATAAAGGATATTGTAAGCGTTTGCATTTGTCAATTAAATTATGAATATTTTGTGAAAAAACTTGTTATCGAGATTATATGAAAATCGCAACTAAGATATTTTTGTTTTGTTAGAAATCTTATTCAATCCTAAACTTTTTTCTCCGATTTCTATGAATAGGCGAAATAATACAACATCAAAAATGAAATGAAAATAAGAGAGAGGATAGTACAACTGGGTGAGATATGGTAAGATTAAATTAGTAACAGGTACTAATATTAGGTATAGTATATTCGGATAATAATTTGGAGGTAAATATGAGAGATTTAATTCAATTAAAAGATAAGAATATTGTTGTTATGGGTGTTGCGAACGAACGAAGTCTTGCGTGGGGAGTAGCAAAGTCACTGTATGAGGTAGGAGCAAATGTCATTTTTACTTATCGTAAAGAACGTTCTTTAGGAAAAATTGAAAAGTTATTAGTAGATAATAATTTAGAAGCGAAACTTGTTGTCGCATGTGATGTGAATAGTGACGATAGTATGAAAGCAGCTTTTGAACAGATTGGAAAAGAAGTGGGAGTAATACATGGAGTTGTCCACTCAGTTGCTTTTGCAAATGGAGAAGATTTAAAAGGTGATTTTATTAATACATCAAGAGATGGTTATGCATTTGCTCAGGATACAAGTGCGTACTCTCTTATTGCTGCAGCAAGAGAAGCTGCACCTTTCATGACAGAAGGTGGCTCTATTGTGACGATGACATACTTAGGAGCAGAGCGTGTATTGGAAGGATACAATGTGATGGGCATAGCAAAAGCGTCATTAGAGGCTTCTGTTAAGTATTTGGCGTTGGATTTAGGAAAAAATAATATTCGTGTGAATGCAGTTTCTGCTGGAGCAGTTAGAACACTAGCGGCAAAAGGTATTTCTTCTTTTAATACAATTTTGCATAAAATAGAAGAAACAGCTCCTTTAAAACGAAATGTAACACAGGAAGAAGTAGGCGATATGACGGTTGCACTTCTAAGTAATCTATCAAGAGGCGTAACGGGAGAAGTTGTTTACGTAGATTCCGGATACAATATTATGGGTTAACCTCCACAAAGAGGAGAGAGTGAAATGACGAACCAAAGTGATTTTCAAAAAATCCTAGCAAAGCCAGCACAACGAGCGCTTGCAGGGGTAAATATTGAAACCTTGGAACAATTATCGAAGTACTCTGAAGCAGAAATTATGGAGTTGCACGGTATTGGTCAGAACGCTTTTAAAAAGCTTCAAGAGGCACTTTCAGATAATGGATTGTCTTTTGCACCTAAAAAATAAATAGAGTGGGATGAAGAGGGGGTTTCTTCATCCCACTCTATTTATTTTAGTGGACGATAGTTTCGGAACATTGGCCCACCGTTGACAAGGGTGCGGGTTTTTCACATGTAGATTTAAATATAAAAAGTATAATCCTCTGGTAACACACGCTTTAGGAATTTTTTTGTACGCTCTTCTTTTGGACTTACGAATATTTCATGAGGTGTTCCTTCCTCAACTACGACGCCTCCATCCATGAAGATAACTCGTTTAGCAACGTCTTTTGCAAAGGACATTTCATGTGTTACTACGAGCATAGTGGTTCCTTCATTAGCAATGTTTTTCATAACAGTTAACACTTCACCAACAAGTTCAGGATCAAGGGCTGAAGTAGGTTCATCGAATAAAATAATATCTGGGTTTAATGCAACTGCACGTGCTATACCTACACGCTGTTGTTGTCCACCTGACAGTTGGCTTGGATAGGAATCGTATTTATCCGATAACCCAACTTTATCTAGTGCTTTCTTTCCTATCTCTACAGCTTCAACCTTTGGCACTTTGCGTCCAATGATTAATCCTTCTGTTACATTTTCTAAAGCAGTTTTATTATTAAATAGATTATAATTTTGGAAAACAAAAGCTGTTTTTTGTCGAATTATTTGAATATCTTTCTTAGAGGCAGAATGTAGATCGACATGTAAATCTCCAAAAGCTGCTTTGCCGCTATCTGCTTTTTCTAAAAAATTTATACAGCGAAGCAATGTCGTTTTTCCAGAACCACTCGGTCCTAAAATGACAACTACGTCCCCTTTATCGATCTTCAAATCGACACCTTTTAATATCTCGTTATTACCAAAAGACTTGTGAATATCTTTAATTTCTAACATTAGAACGCCTCCTTATCAAGCACTTGCGTATTTATACTTACGTAATCGTTTTTCATATAATTTGAACCCATATTCTACTAGGCTACAAAGGATGATATAGACGATAAAGATATCGATATATGCTTCCACGTAGTTATAGCCAACATTCGCTTCCACTTTTGCCTTTAATGTAATCTCTTGAAGGGACATGGCATAGCCGAGAGAAGTAGCTTTGATTAAGTTTACAGTTGCAGTACAAATGTTAGGTAAGGCAGCTACTAATGCTTGCGGAATAACTATTCGTCTATAGGCTTGAAAATTTGTTAAACCAACAGACAGCGCTGCTTCCAATTGACCTTTATTTACAGTGATTAATGCAGAGCGGAAAACCTCTATTAAAATTGCTGTTGTGCTAAAAGAAAAGACGATAAACGCGTACCAAATTGGATTAATTTCATATACTTTTATGTTAATTTGATACTTTTCGAACAGAGAAGTTAAAATTAGCGGAACGCTAGCATAAACAATAAAAATTTGAATTATGACGGGGGTTCCTCGAACAAAAGATACATATACTTGTGAAATTCTATTTAATACAGGTACTTGATTGATTCTTGTTAATGCCAACAAAAAACCGGCAGGGAGTGCAATGAGCAATGCTACAACTGTAACGAGTAGAGTGACTGGCACACCGGATAATGCAACAAAGAACGTATCTATTAAAAATTCATAATTTAAACCTTCCGACATTTCGAACACTCCTTACGTCGTTTTAATTGTTTGCTTGCCCTTACTAAACATTTTTTCTAGTTGTGCAAAAAGTTTCTCTATTAGGATAGATAATATCCAGTAGATTAAAGCTAGTGCAATAAATATTTCTAAAGCATGAGAATTATAGTTGGCGGCAATAATTAAATTTGCTTTGCCGACTATATCTATTAATCCAATTGTATAAGCTAATGAACCTTCTTGAAGGAGCGCGATCATCCCGTTCCCAAAGTTAGGTAATGCTACAACAAGAGCTTGAGGGAAAATAATACGGCGATATGCTTGAAAGGGACTTAAACCAACACTAACAGCAGCTTCATATTGACCTTTTTCAATAGATTCATATGCAGAACGAATAACTTCCGACATAATAGCGGCAAACTGCAAAGTAAATGTAATAACTACAAATACTCCTGTATGAAGGTCCTGCAAATAAATCCCAAAGTTTTCAGCTAATGCAGGTACACCATAATACACTAAAAATAAAAGAACAATAGAAGGTGTACACCTTAAAATAGTTGTATATAAATTAGCTAGTTTTTTCCCTACTTTATTTTTCCCTAGTTTCATCGCTGCAAGGATAAAACCAAAGAAGGTTCCAAAAAGAATAGATAATCCAGCTACTAGAAAAGTAACTTTCAAAAACGGAAGCAATGCTGGAAGGGAACTCCATATATAAGAAACATCAAAATATTTTTCCATTTTGCTCAATCTTCCCCCTATGCGAAATGGTAAAGGCTGTTGACGTATGCTACGCGCAACAGCCTTCATCGTAATATTGTAATTATCGTTTTACGCTATCCAATACTTCAAATAGGTCTCGACCGTAGAATTCTGTGCTAAGCTCGCTAGTTTTCTTTTGTTCTTTTAATTGTTTGATAGCTTTGTCGTAAGCATCAGCAAATTCTTGTTCTTTTTTGTTGAATAATGGCCAAGTTTTAATTACTGCGAACTCGTTATATACAACTTCATCTTTTAAGTTGTAGTATGGACCATCTTCTGCGAGTACTTGTTTTTCAAAGACACCTTCCAATGTAATGCCACCATCCACGCGACCTTCATTCACCCATTGAACTACGTCTACTGTAAATGCATCTCCAGCTTCGAGTTTTACCGGATTGTCTGGATTTTCTTTGTTATACTCATCAATAATTGTGTATTGTGCATTATTTGCTGCGATTGGAGCAAGTGAAAGTTCTGCTGAAGCAAAATCTTCTAATGATTTAATCTGTTCATTTTCTTTTTTCAAGACTAGACCTGTACTACTTAAACCAAGGAATTCTTGAGGGAAGATAAATTTTGCAGTACGTTCTTCCGTCCAAAATGCATTTTTAACACCTACTTGGTATTTCCCTTGTTCCACTCCAATTAATAAATCATCGCTTGTTGTTCCCACGTATTCAAATTCATATTCAGGTAGTAGCTCATCTACTAACTTCATCACTTCTACATCATAACCTGTCGCGTTTCCTTTTTCGTCTTGCCATGAAATTGGTTTAGAAGCTTGGTCGTATGCTACTTTTACTTTACGTACATCTCCGTTACTTTTAGTACTGGTACCTGCGCTTGTATCATCATTTGATCCACATGCTGATAAAATCGTTATGGATGCCAATCCGACTGCTGCTAATTTTAAATACTTTTTAAATTTCATTTTCATCCATTCCCCTTATTTAACTAATTATTTTTAGTTTTTTCTTCTTCCAATGCAGTTAGTGCTAGTTTTTTAATCGTCATATCATCCATCGGAGGGTTATGTAGTCCGGCTCGAACATCACGATAGTAGCGTTGTAATGGATTGGTTCTTTGTAGACTTTTCGCTCCAACTAACCGCATCGCTTTATCAACGATTGTTATAGCAGAGTTTGTCACAATATGCTTTGCAACACTTACTTCATTTGTCAGTAAATGTCTTGTAGCTTCGTTGTCATAGGAAGAAGCTGCTCCATAAATGACAAATCGTGCTTTCGTAAGCTCTAAATCTATTTCGCCAATGAGCTGTTGAACATTTGGTAACTGAGCGATTGGCCCATTCAAACTATTTGGAGAATGCGTGTTAGCAAAGTGAACTGCGTAATCACGAGCAGCTTGTGCAACTCCAAGATAAGTAGCTGGAATATGGAGTAACCAGCCATTTATTTTCCCACCGCTCGCAAACTCGGGAAGTTCAACTAGATCAGATTCATGGACAACTACATTATTTAATAGTAAATCGTTGCTACTTGTTCCACGCATCGATACGACATCCCATGTTTCTTCGATGGATACCCCATCTAAATTTCTATTGATAAGGAAGAAGCCAACTCTTTCTTTTTCTTCAATCCAAGCAGAAGTTAAAAAATAGGAAAGTACTGGAGAAGCCGTTGTGAAAATTTTTCGACCATTTATTACCCACGTGTCTCCATTTTTTACAGCTGTTGTACCTGGGCGTCCTCCACGGGTGGGGCTGCCTGTTTGCGCCTCACTTGCAGAACGATTTATTAGTGCACCGTTAATAACCTCTTTTGCGAAAAAGTCTAATTTATCTTTTTTCCAAAGGCTTTTCTCGTACAACTCACCGACAACCCCTAAACTCCAACCCATAGACAAGGCAGTGTTAGCATCATAGCTTGCAAGTGTTTCTTGCAAAAGAACCATGTCATAAACAGAGAATCCTTCTCCGCCTAACTCTAAAGGTAATGTAAGGCTTGCATAACCAATCCCCACTAAGTCCTTTACATTTTCTAAAGGGAAAATGGCAAGTTCATCAATTTCTGCGGACTTACTTTTAAATTTCTCCTCAAATTGATGCAATTGATCAAGCCATTTTTTTTGTTTTTCAGTTTTGATAAATATATTACTCAACAGTGTTCGTCTCCTTTAATAAGTAACGTACTATTCTTATTGTTAAAGTATGAATTAAATGAAAATAAAAAACTCTTTTCAAAACGAAAAGAGTTTAATGTATATTATGTACACTTATCTCTCAAGACGTTTCTTGCTGGATGTAGCACCATGCCATAATTAGCGGTTGCTGAAGCATCATAGGGCCAGTCCCTCTGCTTCTCTTGATAAGTAATATGAAGTTGTTGAAATGAGTTTACTACGTTAATTGAGTGAAGTCAATGCTAAATTATACAAAACAGATAGGAATTAATATATTTTGTGAATATTTTATTCAACTTAAACAAAAGATGTTTCTTCATCATTTTATGGGGAACTGTATGTATGTGATGAATTTAATAGAGGAGGAATAAGCTTGGATAAAAAAGTAAATGAGAACAGTAAAAATGAACAATTAGAACAGTTTCGTGTAGATGATAAAGATAAGTCTCTTACTACGAACCATGGATTAAAAGTTTCAGAGGATGAATTTTCTTTAAAAGCAGGCGAACGTGGTCCTACTCTCTTAGAGGATTTTCATTTTCGTGAAAAAATGACCCATTTTGATCATGAACGGATTCCGGAGCGAATTGTTCATGCTCGTGGCTATGCTGCACATGGAGTATTTGAATTATATGAATCCTTACAACCTTATACAAAAGCGAAATTCTTGCAAACACCTGGTGAGAAAACACCGGTTTTTGTAAGGTTTTCGACCGTAGCTGGTTCTCGTGGGTCGGGTGAGCTTGCTCGTGATGCACGTGGTTTTGCTACTAAGTTTTATACAGAAGAGGGAAATTACGATTTAGTAGGAAACAATATTCCTGTATTTTTTATCCAAGATGCCATTAAGTTTCCTGATTTAATACATGCGTTAAAACCAGAACCGCATAACGAGATTCCACAAGCTGCAACTGCGCATGATACTTTTTGGGACTTCATCGCAAACAATCAAGAGTCAGCTCATATGATTATGTGGGCGATGTCGGATAGAGCCATTCCTCGTAGTTTCCGAATGATGGAAGGGTTTGGTGTAAATACATTCCGCTTTGTAAATGAAGAAGGAAAGTCTCATTTTGTAAAATTCCACTGGAAGCCAGTACTAGGTGTACATTCAGTCGTATGGGACGAAGCGCAAAAGATAAATGGGAAAGATCCTGACTTCCATCGTCGTGATTTATATGAGTCAATTGAAAATGGAAACTATCCAGAGTACGAGTTTGGTATACAGTTAATTGCGGAGGAAGACGAATTTAATTTTGATTTTGATATTCTAGATCCGACAAAGATATGGCCAGAGGAAGAAGTACCTGTAAAAATTATTGGTAAAATGACGTTGAATCGCAATGTAGATAATGTATTTGCAGAGACGGAGCAAGTTGCCTTCCATCCTGGTAATGTAGTTCCGGGTATCGACTTTACAAACGATCCACTTCTACAGGGACGGTTGTTCTCATATACGGATACACAATTGATAAGACTTGGTGGCCCTAACTTTCATGAGCTACCGATTAACCGTCCAGTCTGCCCATTCCATAATAACCAACGAGATGGATATGGAAGACAAACAATTAATGTAGGAAGAGTGAGCTATCATAAGAACTCGTTAGCAGGAAATACTCCAGCTCCTGTAAGTGAAGCGGATGGTGGATATGCACACTATCAGGAGAAAATTGATGCACGCAAGGTACGTGCCCGAAGTGAAAGCTTTAAAGATCATTTTTCTCAAGCTACTCTGTTTTGGAATAGTATGAGTAATCCTGAAAGAATTCATATAATAAATGCATTTAGCTTTGAGCTCGGAAAATGTCTAGAAATATCAGTACGTCAACAAGTATTAGAGATGTTGGCAAACGTTGACTTGGAATTGGCTACGAAAGTAGGGGAAAACCTAGGCTTAGTTGTGCAAGGGAGTGAGCTTACAAAGTATAGCAAATCATCTCCAGCATTAAGTCAGCTGAATACAATGATGAAGCCCGACACACGTAAAATTGCAGTGTTAGTAGGGGATGGATTTGACGCAAATCTTGCAGCTATTTTAGATAGTTTAAAAGCAAATGGAACACAGCCCGAGGTTGTAAGTGATCATGGAGGAGCAGTTGCAGGAGCAGATGGTTCCCTGTTACCTGTAGACCATACTTTCCTAACTGCCGATTCGGTTTTATTTGATGCCGTTTATGTGGTAAGTTCACAAGGTAAGACGGCCATGTTTAATAAAGAAGCGGCTTATTTCATCAAAGAAGCATATACTCACTATAAACCAATCGGTGCAACATTTGATGGTGAACAATTGTTAGATGAGCTTAGACTGACAGGACAACTAGGTGTGCTCACAAAAGAAACCGGAAACAGCTTTGTTGAAAGTTTCGTAAATTTAATAGCTAAACACCGTTACTGGGATCGAGCAGTATAAATAAGAAAAGGCAAGTCCATCAATGGGACTTGCCTTTGTTACTTACGATAGTTTAAGAGAAAGGATAGCGACAAAAATTAAAGTAATGATTATCGCTTAGCCGCGCGAGGCCATATGTAGTAAGAGATGGAAATGACAAAATCAATACCAAGCACGATGCTCCAAACTTTTAATGTACCTGACAAAGCCTCTGATCTTGAAGGATCATCAATTAAATAAATTAAAACAAGTAGCAATCCTCCTCCAATAATATAAGCAAGGAGATGTTGAAGAGTACCTATCATCGAATGCTTCGCGTATTCCAACCCGGTTTTACGTACTGGTTTTGTCCCTTGTCGTTGTACATAATACAGAAACTTCTCATCTGCCCATCGAATCATACTTTTTCCAAAGGCTATTGATGTTCCTAGATAAATCGCTGCAATGGCATGCGCCATCGTTGCAGTTGCCCCATTGTATAAATCAGTTGCTGTAATGACAAGGAGAATTAGATCAATTAATGGTGTAAGTGCAAGAAAGAAAAGTCCAAGTCGTTCACGTTCTAATATATATCGAGTAATTAGTCCAAGTAAAATAACGACCCAAAATCCTACTTCACAAGCAATAATAGTCCATGCAATGAAATTCAAGTCCACACCTCTTTCAAAATATTTCTATTTTCATTATAGATGAACCAGACCGAAATGGCTTTACTTATTCATACGTTTTTGTTATATTCTGATAAACAAATATTCACATATGCTATGAAGAGAAAAGTAAAATGATGTTGTTTTTTTAAAAGAGAGCTTTGTTCGCTGAAAAAAAGCAAAAAACACTTATTTGAAAATGGTCTCTGAGCTTCGTACTGAACGTATAACATAGTTAAGCCTTCTCTTGCAATTACTCTGAGGCTTAATGGATGATACTAGTAATCTACGACAAGAATCAGCACTTGTTATAAATGCTGGAGTATTAGTTTTTGATACTCACTAAGGTAAACAACGGGAGTTGTTTATAAATTTAGGTGGTACCACGAGTTTAACCTCGTCCTTTTTAGGACGGGGTTTTTTGTTTTTATTTTTATTAAAAAAGGGGATATCAGAATGAGTATTTTTATTGGAGGAGCTTGGCCATATGCAAACGGCTCGTTGCATTTAGGACATATTGCTGCATTATTACCAGGAGATGTATTGGCACGGTATTATCGTTTAAAACGAGAAAGAGTCCTTTATGTATCAGGGAGTGATTGCAATGGAACACCTATTTCCATTAGAGCAAATCAGGAAGGGGTGACAATAAAAGAAATCGCAGATCGCTTTCATAAAGAGTTTGAAGAATGTTTTGCAAAGTTAGGTTTTTCTTATGATTTATACACTCGGACAGACGGAGAATTCCACCATCAAATTGTCCAAAAAATATTTTTACAATTGCTCGAGAAAGGTTATGTCTATAAGAAAGAGATTGATCAAATGTATTGTGAGTATGATCAACAGTTTCTTCCGGATCGATATGTTGAGGGAATATGCCCGAATTGTTTTCATCCTTCAAGAGGGGATCAGTGTGATAATTGTTCAACGATATTAGATCCTTTAGATTTAATTGATCCAAAGTGTAAAATATGTGGAAATGAACCAATCGTGAAATCCACTGAACATTTTTACTTTGCTCTTAGCCAATTTCAAAAGGAAATACAGTCATATGTGAATAATGCTAAAACAGAAAGAAAATGGAGAGAAAATGCATTAAATTTATCGGAGAGATATCTGCATGAAGGTCTTATAGATCGAGCAGCATCAAGGGATTTACCGAATGGCGTTAGCATTCCTGTGGAAGGATACGAAAATAAGAAGGTCTACGTTTGGATAGAAGCAGTATCAGGTTACTATTCTGCCTCAAAGGAGTGGGCATTTCTTCATGGAAAAAATGACGAACAATTTTGGAATGAATATACAAAATCCTACTACGTCCATGGAAAAGATAATATTCCATTTCACACAATCATCTGGCCTTCCATTCTACTAGGGATTAACAATAACGCTCTACCGACACATATCATCTCCAATGAGTATTTAACATTAGAAAAAAAGAAGCTATCAACAAGTAAAAACTGGGCTGTATGGGTTCCGTATATTTTAGAGAGGTATGACCCAGATTCAATAAGATATTTTCTAACTATTAACGCTCCAGAAAATAGAGATACGGACTTTTCTTGGAGAGAATTTATATTTAGTCACAATTCCGAGTTACTGGGTGCATACGGTAACTTTGTCAATCGTACATTAAAATTTATAGAAAAATCTTATGATGGAACTATTTCAACGGGAAGTATAAATAGAGAACTATTAAAAAGGGTAGAAAATTTGTATGTTATTATTGGAGATTTAATTGAAGATGGACATTTTAAAAAAGCGATCGAAGAGGTCTTTGAGTTTATAAGATTTGCGAATAAATATTTTGATATGGAGCAGCCATGGAAGCAATTGAATGAAGACAAAGATTCTTGTGATAATACATTAGTCACTAGTGTTTTCATCATCTCGAATCTTGCTCAACTACTAGAGCCTTTCTTACCGTTCTCTAGTACGACCGTTAAAGAAATGTTGAATCTAGACGATTTTAATTGGAATATTATTCAAAGAAAAAGTTACACATTGAAATTTGTAAAGCCACTATTTGAACGCTTAGACATTAAGTTAATAGAGGAAGAATTAAACTATTTAAATAGTCAGGTTCATATAGATATTCATCCGTCATGAAATTTGCTTATGAGAGATATGTCAAGGGTGCGCCTTGCACGCAGCGAGAGCGCGCAAGAAGCGACTCATTCTGCGGAGGTTCGCGTAGCGTGCGGCAAGCGCCATATGAGTTCTTTTCTTCATAAAAAACACTCAAAAAAAAACCCCTATTCAGCTAGAGGTCCGAAGTAAGGTATTATAAGCTCTTTCAAGAGCGGAAAATGTACTTTCTATACAATCGTGGGTTTCAGTTATGAGGCTATCTAAATACGTTATTACAAAACGATTTTTATGATAACGTACAGATAGAAGTGGCGTTTGGTCAGGGTTCTTAAGAGTCAAAGTGACGTTACTATTACTAAACTTTTGCAACGTATCAAGCATTATTCTGGTGTGACACAATGACATATAACAATAGTCTCCTCTCTATAAAGGGGATATGACTAAGGAAAGTCTAGTAGTCCCATACTATTTGCCATACTCTTAACTTAACACACTATTTGCACAATGTATATAGATGGAAAATTTTAAATAGTCAATTTTCTTGGTGTGAGTTATCTGTAAATACAATTAAACTAACCGCGATGAGACCGAAGAACGTAGTTATTTCCTTCCATCTTGTTCTCTTCTTTGAAGCAAAATGATTTTAGAAAGTTCAAATGACGAATAATAGGTTATATTAATAAAAACAAGAGAATTATAGGAGGAACTTGGATGCATTATGTAATTATTGGTGGAGATGCAGCCGGTATGAGTGCTGCAATGGAAATTGTTCGTCAAGATTCAACTGCTAAAATTACAACGCTAGAAAAAGGTCACATATATTCATATGGTCAATGTGGTCTACCTTATGTAGTAGGGAAACATGTCCCATCATCAACCGATGTGATTGCAAGAAGTGTAGAGATGTTTCGAAGCAAATACGGAATAGATGCAAAAACAGGATATGAAGTAACAAGTGTTGATCCACTAACTAAAACAGTATCCGGAAATATTCTTCAAACGAGAGATACATTTTCCTTAAAATATGATAGACTCCTTATCGCCACAGGTTCAAGTCCAGTTATACCTGACTGGGAAGGAAAAGATTTAGCTGGCATTCATACAATCAAAACCATTCCAAATACGGAAGCAATAATTGCAGATCTAGAACAAGTAAACCATGTGACAATTATCGGTGGAGGTTATATTGGCCTTGAGATGGCTGAGAATTTTGTGAGCATTGGGAAAAAGGTACGCATAATTCAACGTAGTAACCAATTAGCGAGTATATTTGATGAAGATATGTCACGTATTATTCACCAAGAGGCAATAAAACAACAGGTTGAAGTTATTTTGAATGAAGAAGTACAATCTTTTTCTGGGAACCATCGTGTAACCACTGTTATAACAGATAAAAAAAGCTATCATACGGACTTAGTTTTAATAGCAGCTGGTGTTAAACCGACGACAGATTTTCTAAAAGATACAGGAATAAGAACAAAACAAAATGGAGCAATAATCGTAAATGGTTACTTGGAAACAAGTATTCCCGACATTTATGCAGCTGGAGATTGTGCAACTCATTATAATCGGGTTAAACAAAAGGACGATTATGTTCCGCTTGGTACCACAGCAAATAAACAAGGCAGGCTAGCCGGATTTAATATGATGGGGCAAAAAAGAGAGTTTAAAGGAATTGTTGGTACTTCCATAATGAAATTTTTTGATTTATCCATTGGTAAAACAGGGCTCTCTGAAAAAGAAGCGGAACAACTTGGTATCTCTTACGAAACCCATTTGCAACAAGTAAACGACATCGCTGGCTATTACCCTGGAAAGGAAGAAATGCAGATTAAATTGATTTATCGGAAAGATAATCAATTACTTCTTGGAGGTCAAATTGTTGGGGGGAATGGAGTAGATAAACGAATCGATGTGCTTGCAACAGCTCTTTTTCATCAAATGAGCATTTCTGACTTATTAGATCTAGATCTTGCTTATTCCCCACCTTTTAACGGAGTCTGGGATCCATTGCAACAATTGGCGAAGCGAGTACGTAAAAAATAAGACTTGACGATTTTTTCATTGTTGCATATACTAAACAAAATAATTTAACATAAGCGAAGAAAAGGACTTGATTCATTTATTTTTTCTTTTTTAGAGAACAGGGTCATTGGCTGAGAGCCCTGAAGGAAAAAGAATGTTTTACCACCTTGGAGCTATTATGGGGAATCAAAACCATAGTCGGGAAACCGTTATCTTTTATGAGCGCAATTATTTTTGGTGTTGCAAAATTAGGGTGGAACCACGACCACACTCGTCCCTTTACCGGGATGGGTGTGGTCTTTTTTATTTATACCTAATCTTCATCACTGATAAATAACAGAGCCCATAAATTAAATATATTTTAAGCGAAGAAGAGGACATGAATTATTCTTTCATTTCTTATCAGAGAACAGGGGCATTGGCTGAGAACCCTGAAGAAAGAAGAATGATTTACCACCTTGGAGCTATTATGGGGAAAGTAAAACCATAATCGGGAAACCGTTATCTTCTATGAGCGCAATACTTTTTGTGTTGCAAAATTAGGGTGGAACCACGACCACACTCGTCCCTTTACCGGGATGGGTGTGGTCTTTTTTTATATCTATTTAGTTGGACGTTTAAACCCAACTGAATCACTTTAAAGCCTCTGGCAAATGTCACAGATTTTTAAAACCGGATGCAATGTGAATTTTATCAAATAGGAGGAGTTTTTAATGTCAATTAAAGCGGAAGAACGAATTAGTCACCAAAAGTTAGGTCAGCAATTAGAGTTATTTATGTCAAGTGATGAAGCACCAGGAATGCCATTTTATTTGCCAAATGGGATGGTGTTACGTAATGAACTAGAAGGTTTTTGGAGAAAAAAGCATCGAATAGCAGGGTATCAAGAAATAAAAACACCGATCATGATGAAACAAGAACTATGGGAGAAGTCTGGTCATTGGGATCATTACCACGAAAATATGTACTTCTCCCAAGTAGATGATCAAAAATATGCAATAAAACCGATGAATTGCCCAGGTGCAGTGCTCATCTTCAACAGTAAAAGAAGAAGCTATCGTGAGCTTCCTATACGTTACGCAGAACTAGGTTTAGTCCACAGACATGAGTTATCGGGTTCTTTAAATGGACTTTTACGCGTTAGAGCTTTTACACAAGATGATGCGCATCTCTTCGTTCGTGAAGATCAGATAGAAAGTGAAATCGATAAAGTGCTTGATTTGGTGGATGAATTTTATTCCGCTTTTGGCTTTAGTTACAAAATAGAACTTTCCACTCGTCCAAAAGATTTTATGGGAGCAGTAGAAGCTTGGGAACAAGCAGAGCATGCTTTAGAGTCGGTTTTAAAGAATAAGAATCTAGAGTATCAAATTAACGAAGGGGATGGAGCCTTTTACGGACCCAAAATTGACTTTCATATACTTGATTCACTCGGACGTAGCTGGCAATGTGGAACTGTTCAACTCGATTTTCAAATGCCTGAAAAATTTGATTGTCAGTATATTGATGAAAACAATGAATTACACCAGCCGATAATGATTCACCGTGCAATTTATGGCTCTATTGAGCGATTCATAGCAATACTTATCGAACATTTCCAAGGGAGTTTTCCACTTTGGTTAGCACCTGTTCAAGTCAAAATTTTACCGATAGCAGATGCACATGTTTCCTATGCAGAAAAAGTGAAAGAGCAGCTTGAACAAGAAGGCTACCGTATAGAAATAGATGACCGCGTGGAAAAAATAGGATTGAAAATTCGAGATGCTGCTTTGCAAAAACATCCTTATTTGCTTATTGTCGGAGAGCAGGAAATGGTGAACAACAAAGTCTCTGTGAGAAAACATAAGGTTGGTACTATTGGTGAAATGGACCTTGATGAATTAATTGATCATTTAAAGGAGAAATGAAAATAAACATGATTCCCCCTCAGACAGAGGAAATTTTCATGATGTTAACGAATGGAATAGGAGAGGGGGATATCATGAAAAGTTTAAATAATCGTCTATCGAGAAATTTGCAGGAATTTACTCAATTGTATACAAACGAACTTAACAATTCTTTAAATGGTGATTTAATAGAAGGTGTCTATTTATATGGTTCTATTGCATTAGGAGCATTTAATGCGTATAAGAGCGATATTGATTTTATTGTTTTATTAAAACGACCTGCTAGTGTGCAAGAATTGACCTCTATTAAAGAGATCCATACAAAAATGAATACTAATCACTTTGGAAATAGAATGGACGGTGTTTACCTCCAAGCAAATTTAGTAGGTAAAATAAACGAAAAACAACCTTTTTATCCTTATTGTGAGGAAGGAATAATAGATGTAGGACATTGGGATGTTAATCATATTACATGGTGGGTCTTAAAAAAACACGGCATTACATTGCAAGGTAAACCAATTGAAAATCTAGAAATTCCTACAAACTGGGAAGACGTTATGAAAACATTAAATTATAATATCAATCATTATTGGTTTCACAAGACGAAAGAAGTTGATAACTTTTTGTCTGACGACATGATAGAGTTTACGACTACTACGATTTGTAGAATTATATGCTCTCTAGAGAAAAAGGATATTTTTTCGAAAGATGCAGCAGTTAATGAATGTCTGAATATCCTTCCGGAAAGATGGTATCTCTTGTTAAAAGAGGGAGCCCAAATAAGAACGGAAAGCATTACGAAATCACTGTTCGTCAGTAAAAGGATAAGAGCAGAAGAGTGTCGAGATTTTATTTTATTTGCACATCAGTTGTGCAATGAAAAATTTTTTGTGGAGGTATAAGGAATGGAAATAAAAATGCTGTCACGAGAAGATGCAAGTGCCTACTGGGAATTGAGATTAGAAGCTTTACAGCTGAATCCTGAAGCTTTTGGGACTAGCTATGAGGAAGCAATACAAAGAACGAATCCTATTGAACTTGTGGAAAAGAATCTTCAAACAGAAGGAAATTATACATTTGGAGCATATTACCACGAGAAACTTGTAGGTATGGTGACATTAGTTCAAGAAGGGGGATTAAAGTTAAGGCACCGTGCAAATATTTATGCAATGTACGTAAGTCCCCAAGTTCGAGGGCAAAGTGTTGGAAAAGCCTTACTAGTGGAAGCCATAAACAAGGCGAAAGCCATCAAGGAAATTGAAAAAATTAACCTCTCAGTTGTTTCAACGAATGAAGCAGCAAAAAACTTGTACTCACAATTAGGATTTACCATATTCGGAGTAGAGGAAAAGGCGTTGAAAATGAATGATACATATTTTGACGAAGATCATATGGCTCTTATTATAGATAAGGAAGAACAATGTAGAGACTGAAAAGAAAATCAACAATGAAAAACCGGGCTCACGGAAAGCGAAGTGGTCCTTGCCGAATTCAATATACAACTCTATACAAGAGTATTTCTACAGTCTGAAAACCGCTAGATAGCGGTTTTTTTTTGTTTCCATCTTCTTATCCATTTCCACATTAATAGAGCTGTTATGGCACCCGCTGTATCGAGCATTACATCTTGAGCGGTTGCTGTGCGTCCACTTGTTAAGGACTGGCGGAATTCATCTGCAACAGCGAAAAGGAATGTCAAAATAACTGCAGAAAGTGTTCGGTATTTAATATTAGGCAACGCTGCATAAATAGCAAGTGCAATAAATCCAAAATAAAAGAAATGAGTGGCTTTTCGAATTAAAAATTCAACAAAAGCATAATATCCACGTTCTTCGATAGAAACTAAAATGCCCCAATAGGGAATTTGTAAATAGGACAGAATGGATTCTAGTGGTTTATTCGGAAGCCACGTTTTAAGAGTGGATTCAAGGGATTGCTGTTCCGCTGTTTGTCCAGATGAAATGAATACAATTATAAGTAAGATTAGTAAGGGAATAATTTTTTTCATAATAAAACCTTAACATATAATTTGAAAGTTTGGGTGGTTACAGGAGAAGTTTGGAGTTTCTTGGCTCTGAATTTAGCCCAATAAATCGTAATCGGATAATAAATAGAAATTATCGGATAATGATCCTTAATAATCGGATAATAATCCTTAACAATCGGATAATAAAAACCCGACGAGTATCTAGAAATTACTCATCGGGTTTTCAAGTTACTTAATAGGAATCCAAATCTCAGAGTAATAATCAGGATTTGATGGATTCTCATTGGAATAGACTTCTAACTCAGGTGTTCCTGCTTGCTCATAAGAGTTAGAGGGAAACCATTCGGAATATATTTGCTTCCATGTATTCTGCATTGCATCTGGCATTGGACCGTGAACCTCAAACACTACCCATTTCGAAGCAGGAATCTCCATAGCTTCTAGGTTTTCTGGCACGTCACCTTCATGGCCCGTTGCAATCCAATAATCGATTAAGCTGTTATCTTTAAAATTTTCATCTGCAACGCAAACCCCTAGCACACCATCGATTGCACCATTGTTCAATTGGAACAGTAAATCATCCGTTCCGTCTCCGTTCACTTCATCCCAAAATAAAGGGATACCTTGTGTGTTCTCACCATTTTTGCAATTGTACGTTCTTTTCAATCCTACCACTTGGAAACTGTCTTTCTCCACGATTTTATACTTCATTGGTTCTGCTCCTTTCAAGCTTACCTGGATTATCAGGCGATTGTATGATTGTAATTTTCCTTGCATTTTACGTGCTTCACTAGGCGTCAAGTTGTGTTGCTTACGAAAGGCTTTTGTGAAAGCTTCAGGAGTGTCGTAGCCATATTTGTAGGAGAGATCGATAATTTTATTATCCGTGTTCATTAATTCCTGCGCGGCTAATGTTAGTCTTCTCCGTCTGATATAATCCGAGATAGACATATCTGTTAAGATAGAAAAGGTTCGCTGGAAATGAAACACGGAGGAATTTGCTTCTTTTGCAATTTTCTCCATTGATAAATCCTCTAGCAAGTTTTCCTCCATATAATTAATTGCTTTTTGAATCGACTCTACCCAACCCATTGCACTCACTCCTTGTATTCATCATAAGCAATAACTAGTAACCCATCCTGTCATTTTGTGCTTACTTTGGACTGTTTTTTTTAGCTTAAAGTATTTCAACTATTTCTTTTGGACGAACATCTAGAGTAGGAAGGTCCTCTATGTTGACCCAAATCGGTTCGTAAGTTCCACGTTGGACCGAAGTTTGCGTGTATTCTTCACCAGTTCCTGCCCCAAAAGTGCCACCAATAATATCGGCTAAATAATAATATTGTCTTCCGTTTTGCTCTAATACTTTTAGTGGACGTTTAATTTGAACGTGTACGCCTAATTCTTCGAACGTTTCTCTTATTGCAGCTTCTTCAGGAGTTTCACCGCTTTCAATGCCTCCACCTGGAAACACATAATAAGTGACATGTGGTTTAGTCCTTTTAATTAATGCAACACGATCATTTTCAATAATGATAGTTGCTCCTCGATTTCTCATGTGAATACCCCTTGTTTCATTTTATTTAGTAGTAAAATTATAACAATAATTGATTGAAATAGGTGACATTAATGAATGTAAATATATCTTTACATTTAAAAAATAATATTTTATTCTATATGTAAAGATATCTTTACGTTTTTTGGAGGCTAGAGATGACGAAGGTAATTAATCATATTAAGGAAATTCGATTACAAAAAGGAATCACACAGATTCAGATGGCAGAGGATTTGCAAATTACAAGACAAACTATAACGGCAATTGAGAACAATAAATACAATCCCAGTTTAGAGCTTGCGCTAAAACTGATTAAATATTTTGATGTACCAATTGAGAAATTGTTTTACCTAAGGGAGAGTGAAAAATGAAGAAACGCTATGAAGTCATTATTTATGCAGTTGTAATAGGTTGTATGTTTATTGGTGGTTTACTTGGTGTTTATCTTGTTGGAAAAGAAGAGGGGAACTTTAGTTTTGATTTACTGATCCCTATAACAGTAGGCATAGCTGGTGGTTTCATCATTTTCCTACTTATTTCAAAATGGCGTCAGAAACGGAATGGAAAAATGCCTGATGTAGATGAACGTACTCTATTATTAATGAAAAAATATTTCTCGATTGCCCTGTACGTTGTTCTTTTAGGTAGTGGTGCTCTTCTACTCATTCTATTCGCAATGGGTGTAGAAACAATTGAAACAGGTATGCTTATTGTTTATATGATGGTGGTATATTTTCTAATAGGAATTGGGGTATTTGTCACAAAACTAATATAGAAAGGATGAAATTAGAAATGATTAACGTGTTATTTGTATGTCTAGGGAATATTTGTCGTTCTCCAATGGCTGAAGCGGTGTTTAAACATTTAGTTGAAAAAGAGAATTTAAATGAAAAGATTCAAGTAGATTCTGCCGCAACGAGCTCATGGCATATTGGTGATCCCCCACATAAAGGGACGATTTCCAAACTAAAAGAAAATAACATTTCAACAGAAGGAATGGTCGGTCGACAGTTAGAGAAGACTGATTATGAAAAATTTGACTATATTATTGGGATGGATGCGAGTAACGTGACAAATATTCGAGAGATACTTGGTCAACCAGATCATCCAAAAATAATACGTTTTTTAGATTTAACAGATCACAAAAAAGATGTGCCCGATCCTTATTACACTGGAGACTTTCAAGAAACGTATGACCTTGTAATAGAGGGATGTCAGGCACTATTAAATAGTATAAAGTCGAATCACGAAGATCAGTTCAATTGACTGTTCGGAGGAGTAAAGAAAAAGTATGGGAGTTGAGTAAATGAAATCAGATATTTTTAAGGTAATAAGAACTCTTGAATTATTCTCGAATGAAGCAATTATTAGATGGACAAAAGCTTTTAATAAAAATATCGGACTTTCCCCAATTCTTGTTTTAGCAGAATTAAGAAAAAAAGGACCGCAAAAGTCAACTGTCTTGGCGTCTACTTTGGGATATACGCCAGGTGCGATTACAAACACTTCTACAAAACTGGTGAAGGAAGGTTATGCAGAGAGAGTTTATAATGAAGAAGATCGAAGAAATGTTTTACTTAGTATCACTCCTAAAGGAGAAGCCCTACTCCAAGAAGCAAGGAAAAAAGGGGAGGAATTACATATGGAACTCTTCCAAGTATTAAATGATGAAGAACTTCAACAGCTGTTGACTTTATATGAAAAAATATTGAAAAATCTGGATCATGAGGCGAAATAGTGGTTGAATATGTCTGTAATAAAACATACAACGTATATTATGGCTCCTATAACTAAGTGCTTTGATTTAGCTAGAAATGTTGAGATTCACACTAAAACTACGGCAAAAACAAATGAAAAGGCGGTTGCCGGCGTGAAAACTGGACTGCTCAATTTGGGTGATAGTATCACTTGGGAAGCAACTCATTTTGGTTTTAAACAAAAATTGACTGCTAAAATAATTGAAATGAACATGCCATTTAGATTTGTAGATGTAATGGTAAAAGGAGCATTTCATTCATTTACGCATACGCATGAGTTTGTCGAATGTGATATGGGAACAATGATGACTGACACATTTAAATATAAAGCTCCTTTCGGGTTTGTAGGAATAATTGCAGATAAATTGTTTTTAGAAAAATACATGAGAAATTTTATATTAGTTAGAGCAGATGAGTTGAAGAAAATTGCAGAAACAAAACATGTTTAGGGAGGAAAGGTGCTTGGACTATATTTATTATGAAGGAATACCAAAAGCTTCCGTACTAAATGGGATAATGGATTTACATGAGCATGTTTTTGAAGGGTCGCAGCTTCGTGAAGAGAAATTAGCAGAAAAAGAAAATTTGATAATCTTTGTTGCTTGTGATCGAGAACGGGTTGTTGGATTTAAAATTGGATATAAATATTCAAGCGATACCTTTTATAGCTGGTTAGGTGGTGTTCACACTGACTATCGGGGAAATGGAATTGCATCCGAGTTAATGCGGAGACAGCATGCACTTATTAAGTCGTTGGGTTACATAAATGTACGAACTATTTCTCGAAATATTAAACGCGAAATGCTTATATTAAATATTAAGTTTGGTTTTAACGTAATAGAAACTTTTGTGAGTGAAAAAGGGAAACATAAGATTGTGTTGGAAAAAGAGCTCTAAGTATCCTAAATTTAATTATAGAATTTTTACTATTAATTAACAGATAAATATAAAATAATGGTATTTTATTAGGGTCTTTATCAATAATACTAAACAACTATTAAAAATTTTAGGAATCATTCACATTTTTATGGTATTTTTTACAATAAAAATATATTTATTTTAGCCTAAAGCTGTGTTTTAATATGAGAATGAATACTGATAATGTGGTGTGAACACTGATGATAACACAGGTTTTGTCCCGTTAGCCAATATTCCGCATTTTAAAAAATTCTTATGTTGAACGGGAGAAAAAAGATGGGTATTTTAAGGGATTTAAAGGTTACTCAGAAGTTATTAGTGTTAATAGGAATTGGAGCACTAGCATCCTTATGTATTGGCTTAACAGGATTTAATTACGTTAAAGAGATGGCACAAAAATCAGAAGAAGTTTATAACCAATTATTAAAACCTACTCAATGGCTTGGCGAAGTGAGATATGAAAATGCTAGAATTGATAGTAATTTACTGAGCATCACATTAACAGATGATCCTAAAGATAATGCTCAGTTGAAAGCTAGTATGGATAAATCAATTGAAAACGTCATATCACAAATGAACAAATTTAAAGAAATTGCTCAAACAGAACGAGAAATAGAATCTATAAATCAATATGATCAAGATGTAGCAGATTTAACTGAATCAAGGGATGAAATGATTAATTTTGCAATGAAAAATGAAAACACAAAAGCATATGAGATATATAAAAGTAAAGTAAGTGAAAAGAGAGAATCTATCGATCAAACATTGCTGACTCTTCAACAATATAATCTTGAATATGCCGAGGAAATTAATAAACAAAATCAGAATGAAATCAAACAAGCGATAATCATGTTATGTGTAATATTAGTTGCAAGTATGGTTATTTCAGTTTTTGTAGGACTAATTATTATGAAGATGATTGTAAGACCGACAAACGAACTAAAAGAACTTCTTTCTAAAGCTGAGGCTGGAGACTTTACTGTTCATGGTAGTTATCGATCGAAAGATGAGCTTGGAGTATTAACAAATTCCTTTAATCAAATGATTAGTGGGGTAAGAGGAATTATACAGACTGTTGCTGAAACCTCTCAACAAGTTGCTGCAGCTTCCGAGCAGCTTACAGCTAGTGCAGAGCAGACTTCAGCTGCTACACATCACGTTGCTAATGCTATTGAGGAGATTGCTACAGGTGCTGAACACTCAACTAGTAAACTTGAACACAATTCAAGTGAATTACAAGATGTGTTAAATGGAATTAATGTAATAGTAGAAGGATCAAATAAAATTTCTGACCTAGCTAAAGATACATCGAAAGAAGCAGAAGAAGGAAATATGATTGTAGCAAACAATTTACAACAAATGAGTAATATTCAATCTTCTGTTCAGAAATCACATGAGGTAATATCTTCTTTATCCCACCAATCAAATGAAGTGGGCAAGATTCTTGATGTTATAAATGATATTGCAGCTCAGACTAATTTACTTGCTCTTAATGCAGCGATTGAAGCTGCACGTGCGGGTGAACATGGTAAAGGTTTCGCAGTTGTTGCAGATGAAGTAAGAAAGCTTGCTGAACAATCTATGTCATCAACCAAGCTTATAGCTGAAATTATTACTAGCATTCAATATAATTCAAACGAATCCGTACAATTTATGGGAGAAGTAATGGACAATGCTGAAGAAGGAATGCAAATCACTACTGAAACAGCAGAAAAGTTTATGCAAATACTAGAAAAAACAAGAAATATCACTCCTGAAATTGAAGAAATGACGTCTACTGTCCAAGAGATTTCAAGAAGCACACAATCTGTTTCTGATACAGCAGAAGAACTAGCCGCATTTGCTCAGGAAAATGCTTCAAGCTCTGAAGAAGTGGCAGCTTCTACAGAACAGCAATTGGCCTCAATGGAAGAAATCAGTAGTTCTTCTAAAGTGTTAGCTAAAATGGCTGAAGATCTGAATGAATTAGTAACCAAATTTAAAATTTAAATACTTGTATTACACACGCAAAAAGGGCATTCCGATTCAGAATGCCTTTTTTCTATTTCTCTACCATCATATTAATTATTTTTTTTACATATTTCATCGTACGTTCATGTGCTTCTTGAGGAGAATAGTAAGCTCGATTATTTAGTAAGTTGGAGAACATACCTTGCCAAACCAAGTTAGTAAGCTCATTCAATTCTTCTGCTTTTTCTTCACTTAGGATACCCGCAGCCACTATTCCGCTTAAGGCAAAACGTCCACGGGAAGAGATATTTCTATCAAATAATAATGGATGTAGTTCTTCAGGTATTTCTAACAAATCAGATGGATAGAGCTCATAATAACGATCGAGTAGATTTTCAGGGTTATCCCCTAAGTCCATAAGAAAAACTGCATTGAAAATATCTGGATTATTAAAAGAGTATTCACTATAACATTCCCAAGCAACAACGTACTTCTGAATAAGATCTTCTTCTTTTTTCATCTCTTTTGTTACCTTTGATAAATATGGCTTCAGAAACTTAAAGGACGCGAAAAAAAGAAGATGAGAGAATTCGCTGAAATAGTTATAAATAGTTGCGCTATTATAGCCTGCTTTTTCTGCGACGTTTCGTATCGTTACTTGTTGAAACCCTTCTGTTTTAATTAGTTCTTCCGTTGCATCGATAAAATATGTCCACATTCTTCTGCGCTTTATTTCTTTCTTATTCATTTACAAAATCACACCTATCTAGATTAAAGAAAAAATTTTCAGAAAATATATTGATGCCCTTATTATACCATGATACAATGGCAAAGTAATAAAAAATAATCATGATTATTTTTTAATCGTGATTAATACAAAGGGCAAAAGGGGAAATAAAATGGAAAAGGAAATGGAAAAAGTCAAAATTGATTCATTAGTTTTTTGGTCTTCATTAATTGTAATCGCAATAGCAATAGTCTCGTTAGTTGTTTTTAAAGATTCAGCGGAACCATTAATGAATAGTATTTTAAAAGGAATTACCCATCAACTGGATTGGGCATTTCAATTTTTAACTTTTGGTTTATTCATTATGCTAATGTGGCTTGTTTTTAGTAAATATGGAAATGTAAAACTAGGGGAAGAAGCACCTGAATTCTCGACTTTTAGTTGGGGAGCAATGCTTTTCTGTGCAGGTATGGGTACAAGTATCATGTTTTGGTCAATGATGGAGCCTATCTACTATTATATGGGACCACCATTTGGTATAGAGCCACTAAGCAACGAAGCGGCAAACTGGTCTGTTGCATATGGAATGTTTCATTGGGGGATATCAGCATGGTGTCTATATGCAATGCCCACTGTAACGATCGCTTATTCGTTCTTCGTGAAAAAGAATCATTCTTTAAAAATCAGTACTGCGTGTAGAGGAATATTAGGAAAACATGCAGACGGCTTTCTTGGTCAAGCAATTGACATTTTAGTTATTTGGAGTCTTGTTGGAGGTCTTGGAACTTCACTTGGTCTGGGAGTACCAATGGTTTCTACAGTAATCGGTGAAGTTTTCGGAGTACAACAGTCCATGACATTAAGTATTGTTATTATTGTGATTTGGACAGTGATTTACTGTGCGAGCGCGTATATGGGGTTATATAAAGGAATTCGTAAACTTAGTGATTGGAATGTATACATGGCACTTGGTCTTGCGATATTTGTGTTAATTGCAGGACCAACCCTATTTATCCTTTCCAACTTTACAAATAGCTTTGGAATTATGCTTCAAAACTTTGCAATGATGAGTTTTTATACAGATCCTATTAACAAAAGTGGATTCCCACAAGCTTGGACAGTTTTCTACTGGGCATGGTTTGCAGCTACGGCTCCATTTATGGGACTTTTCGTAGCTCGAATCTCAAGAGGACGTACGATTAGAGAGCTTATTACACATATTTTACTTTGGGGATCACTTGGTAGCTGGATATATTTCGGAGTATTTGGTGGCTACACAATTAACCTTCAATTGACAGATAAATTGAATGTCGTGGATGTATTGAATAACGAAGGAGGTCCAGCTGCAGTTGTCGCAATCTTAAAAACATTGCCTCTAAGTGAGATAGTATTACCTTTCTTTATTGTTCTTGGTTTTATCTTTTTGGCAACTTCCCTCGATTCGGCAACATATATATTATCTGCTATAGCGACGAAAAAGTTGGAAGGAACACAAGAACCGGCACGTTGGCACCGTATGCTTTGGGGGGCAATTTTAGCGGCGATTGCTGTAGCTCTTCTACTGATTGGTGGATTAAATGTTATTCAAACTTCTTCCGTTATTGTATCTGTACCAGTAATAATCATCTATTTGCTACTCGCAACTTCTTTGATTCGTTGGCTAAAAAAGGATTACCCAAATGGAGTGATTAAACCTTTAAAGGAGGAAGAGTAAATGGTTTTCAATGTTCGTGAAAGCACAAGAACGATTAAAAGAGAATTTCCGTTTGAAGTAGAAGTGACAGATAATATATGGATTCCGATGTCAGATGGGACTCGGCTATCTGCTAAGCTTTGGATTCCTAAAGCTGCATTGACTAACCCAGTACCAGTCATTTTAGAATATATACCTTATAGGAAGAATGAATTTACTGCTTTACGTGACTCCATTCGTCATCCTTATTTTGCAGGACATGGCTATGCATGTGTGCGAGTTGACATGAGAGGATCAGGGGATTCTGAAGGGATATTATATGATGAATACTTAAAACAAGAGCAGGATGATGCTTTAGAAATTCTGAATTGGATTGAAGAGCAGGAATGGTCAACTGGTTCAGTAGGAATGATTGGAAAGTCATGGGGTGGTTTCAACGGCTTACAAGTAGCTGCTAGACAACACCCGGCCTTGAAGACAATTATTACATTGTGTTCAACAGATGATCGTTATGCAGATGATGTTCATTATAAGGGAGGAGCTTTACTCGCTTCAGATATGCTATGGTGGGCCTCTACTATGCTCGTGTATAACGCACGACCTGCTGATCCGAAACATGTAGGGGAAGGCTGGAGAGAAAATTGGCTAGAACGATTAGAAAAAACTCCACCATTTGTGGAGGAATGGATGCGTCATCAACGTAGGGATGCATTTTGGAAGCATGGCTCAGTGTGTGAAAACTATGAGGATATTGAAATACCAGTCTATGCTGTAGGAGGCTGGGCAGATGGCTATACAAATGCTGTTTTTCGCTTAATGGAGAACTTAAAAGGTCCTAAGAAAGGTTTGATTGGACCATGGGCACATGAATATCCTGAAGTAGCGGTCCCAGGACCTCAAATTGGTTTTTTACAAGAATGTTTACGATGGTGGGATCAGTGGCTAAAAGAGGAAGAAACAGGAATTATGGACGAACCTGCTTTCCGAGTATATTTGCAAGATGCGGTTCCTCCCAAAACTGACTATTATACTAGACCTGGTGAGTGGATAGTAGAAGAAGGTTGGAGAACGGACAATGTGAAAGATAAAATCTTATATTTTGGTAATCAAGATTTAGCCTTTGAACCGAAAAGTGGATTAGAGCGTTTGAAAACACATCAACAGCATGGTCTTTATGCAGGGGTATTTTGTCCATTTGGTCAAGAAGGGGATATGGCGTCCGATCAAGGAATTGAGAATGGTTTGTCTAATACTTTTACAAGTGAGGAAATAACAGAAGAAGTAGCTATTTTAGGCTTTCCAAAAGTTCAGTTAAAACTAACATGCGATAAAAAACAAGCAAATATCGCTGTACGCTTAAGTGACTTGTCGCCTGAAGGAACATCAAAACTAATTACATGGGGACAATTAAATTTAACACATCGAAATAGTAACGAATTTCCGGAAGACGTGCCGTTAAATGAAGCGTTTATAGTGTCAATTGAGCTCGATGCAATTGGATATAAGATTCCAAAGGGACACAAGATTCAAGTATCTATTTCTCCAACTAATTGGCCACATGCTTGGCCTTCAGCGGAGGAAGCAATCATTCAAGTAATAAAAGATGAAGATTCAAAACTATTGTTACCAGTTTATACAAAGCCAGCACAGGAACAAGAAATTAGACCTTTTGAGCATCCCGAAACGGCGGAAGTGATGGAACGAGAGATCTTAAGAGAAGCTGGAAGAACGAGAGAAATTAGACATAATACGATTACAAATGAATGGATCCTAGATGATTTTTCCGATGAAGGATGCAGACGCATTCCGTATAACGGGATGGAATATGGAAGCGAAAATCGTAATGTTTATAAAATAGTCGAGGGAGATCCTCTATCAGCGTATGTTCAATGTGACTGGGTATTAACGGTAGGAAGAGAAAAATGGCAAACCCGACTAGAGTCAACGAGTACCATGAAATCGGATGAAACAAAGTTTTATATTACGAATCATCTGAAAGCTTTTGAAGGAGAAAAAATGGTGTATGATAAATTGAAAACCTTTGAGGTTGAGCGAGATTTTGTATAGAGATTACTTATAAAGAAAGCTGGAATAGATGTGGATTCAATAATATTGCTAATTGTTATTATTAATGTAACCTACATGACACTAACAACCTTACGATTAATTTTAGTAATTAAAGGCTACAGAGGTGTAGCGTCATTTTTATCCATGGCAGAAGTGTTTGTTTATTTAATGGGTTTGACGATGGTATTAGATAATTTAGATAAACCTTTAAATATATTAGCGTATTGTATTGGATGGGGACTCGGGGTTTATTTAGGTAGTATTATTGAAAATCGATTAGCACTAGGTTATATTGTGTTCGAAGTAATTGTAGATTCGTTAGAAATTGAATTGCCTGCTCAAATTCGTGCAAAAGGATATGGAGTAACTTCCTGGGTTGCGGATGGTAAAGATGGCAAACGGCTTTGTATGAAAGTCTTAGCAAAACGTAAAAATGAACTGAAGTTAAAAAATTATATTATGTCTTTATCTCCAAAGGCATTTATCATTTCATATGAACCCTCTAGATTTAATGGAGGGTTCTTAGTTAAGTTAACTGAATAAGAGAGAAAGAGTCTTTATTCCAATAGGTGAATAGGCTCTTTTTTCTTTTTATATGATATTCTTGGGATTCTTTAAAAAGATGCATCTATTAGTAATTAAAATAAAGGGAATTATGTTATTTTGTTAGAAAGTTAATAGTAGTGATTTAAAATAGTTAATAAAGGAGATATATAAATGTCTAAGTATGAGCAAAAGACAAAAGAAACAGATCAAGATGTAGTGGAATTTATTGAAAAGGTAGATAGTCCGAAGAAAAGAGAGGACGCATATAAACTATTAGAGATTTTTGAGGAAACGTCCGGCTATGAGGCTAAAATGTGGGGTCCAAGCATTATTGGCTTCGGGTCCTATCATTATAAGTATGCATCTGGTCACGAAGGAGATGCGCCACTTGTCGGTTTCTCTCCAAGAAAGGCGAAAATCAGTTTGTATTTTGCTACGGGTGACACAGAACGTGAGGAAATATTAAAGAGATTTGGAAAGTATACTACCGGTAAATCCTGTGTGTACATTAATAAAGTAGACGATATTGAGGTAGATGTTTTAAAAGAGATGATTACTCAATCTATTAAGTTTTTACAAAATTTGTATCCGAACAATTAATATTAATGGAAGTTAATGTATTTATTTTGCTACTTAGTGCGAATTTCATGTATAATGTTACAGTATAAATTTAATGAAGCGAAAGAGAGTGGGACTTTATGGGTCGTAAGTGGAACAATATTAAAGAAAAGAAAGCTTCCAAAGATGCTAATACTAGTCGTATTTATGCTAAATTTGGTCGTGAAATATATGTAGCTGCAAGACAAGGTGAACCAGATCCTACTTCTAACCAAGCATTAAAAGTAGTTTTAGAACGTGCAAAAACATACAGTGTGCCTAAGCATATTATTGATAAAGCAATTGAAAAAGCAAAAGGTGGATCTGAAGAGAGCTATGACGAGCTTCGTTATGAAGGCTTTGGTCCAAGTGGTTCAATGGTTATCGTTGACGCTCTAACAAATAACGTGAATCGTACTGCATCTGATGTACGTGCTGCATTTGGGAAAAATGGCGGTAATATGGGTGTGAGTGGTTCGGTTGCTTATATGTTTGATGCAACTGCAGTTATCGGTTTAGAAGGAAAAACAGCTGATGAAGTACTAGAATTATTAATGGAAGCGGACGTAGATGCCCGCGACATTATCGAAGAAGAGGATTCTGTCATTGTTTATGCAGAACCAGATCAATTCCATGCTGTACAAGAAGCATTAAGAGAAGCTGGCGTATCGGAATTTACGGTAGCGGAGTTAACAATGCTTGCTCAAAACGACATCTCCTTAGATGCTGATGCACAAGCTCAATTTGAAAAAATGATTGATGCTTTGGAAGATCTAGAAGACGTGCAGCAAGTTTACCATAACGTAGACTTAGGAGAATAATATAGTTTAAAAGGTTGTCTCATACGTAGTTTAACTACGTGGAGGCAGCTTTTTTTTATTTATTTTTGCTTCTGAAGGTGTTTAGTTGGAAAAAATGCTGCTTTAGTTGGAAACTAAGTAAGTTTAGTTGTAAAAATGAAGCACTTAGTTGGAATTATGAGAGTTTTAGTTGGAATTTACTTCTCAGTGCAAAAATGGACGAAACGGAAAATAATATAATACGTCCAATACTGTTAAGGGGGGCATAGGATGAGCAAGAAGTATTTATTCTCTTCAGCAATCATTCTTACGCTAGTTATGTCGATTTTTTTCCCAAGTAAATCACAAGCAGATTGGACCACCTCTTTTGTCGTATGGGATGGTTATGTGTATGTTTTAACGGATGAAGTCGTGGATGAGGTATATAAAGTAATTGGACATGTGACGAAGTATTCAGATATGGAGGGAACTTATTCTGGGAACTTTTCAAATACCTATCCAAAAGGTACTAAATATTATTCAATTGTTGGGGTAAGCACCGATGAAGCTTTTGCCGTTAAAAATAATGGAAGCTATATAAAAGTAACCAGGGATGGTGAGTACGCAGGGATAAAAATGACTTGTTATGATTACTATTCTTGGCATTTAGATTAGTAAAAGGAGAAAATAAAAATTGGCTAACGAATATCCAAAGCATATTATTGCGGTGTCTGCATATGTTACAAATGAAAATGGAGAAGCATTATTAGTTAAAACACATTGGCGTTCAGATACATGGGAAGCTCCTGGAGGTCAGGTAGAAGTGGGAGAACCATTAGATGTTGCACTGAGTAGAGAAATCTTTGAAGAGACTGGTATTATAGTGCGTCCATTAGGTGTAACTGGTGTCTATTACAATGTAACAAAGCATATACTGTCCGTCGTTTTTAAAGCAGCTTATATTAGTGGGGAAATGAAAATCCAACCGGAAGAAATAAAAGAAGCACAGTTTATTAGGCTAACGGAAGATAATATTGCCAACTATATTACACGACCGCATATGAGATCTAGAACATTAGATGCTATGAGATCTGTTCATTTCATTCCTTATGAAACATGGGATGTAGATTCTTACAATATGCTCGGTAGATTGGAATAGAGAAAGGAGGCTGAATATTTTGCTGCAAACATCATTAGTCACTGTAACGCATGACCCGGAAGGAAAGAATATAGAAATCTTAAAAAAATTGCAACTAAGCTTGGAAGAAATATATGAAGAACTTTTTATTACCATTAGTGAAGAATCTTCATCGGAATTAATAAAAGCGATTGAAAATAGCCGTTTTAACTTTAAAATTATCCCCAAGACAGGAGCGGCAAATGCCAGAAGGGAAGCATTGAAGTATGCACTAACAGGGAAGGGGCGACACTTTCATTACTGTGACTTCGATAGAGTTTTAACGTGGGGTAAAAATCATTTAAACGAATTAAAAGTACTGGTAGGAGACATACCAAATCATGATTATTTAATACTTGGCAGGACAGAACGAGCAATGAAGACACATCCTATTGAATGGATAGAAACAGAAAAAATCACCAATCATATAGTTTCACTGGAACTTGGAAAAGAAGTAGATATAACCGCGGGATCTTGTGGATTTACGAGAGAAAGTGCTGAATATATTACTAGGTATTCGAAAGAAAAGATGACAGATGCGGAATGGGCGATGATTGTACATAGGATCGTCAAACGACAAGTCGATTACCGAGCAGTTGAAGGTTTGGAATTTGAGGAAGAGATTAATGGTTTAAATAGAACGATTAGTGATTCAGATAAATGGTTTAGTCGTTTAAGGCTTGGATACATTATAAGTGAAACAGCAATGAAGGTTGGTAAATAGAAAACAGCCTCCCCCGTTTCTGGAAAGGCTGTGGTTTTAGTGAGCTGCTGAATTTTTTCTGCGATATTGCCATTGTTGGTATTGGAAACGAACGAAACACCCAATACAAAATCCGAGGATTGCTATTAAAGCAGCGAGACCAACCATTACTGTAGCAATATTAAATAATACTACCCAATTTAATAGAAAACTTATACTTGCAACGAATAAGAAGCCGACTGCCAACCATTGGTTAAATCTTAACTGAGCATAATCCTCTTGAATATATTGATTTGCAGGCTTCGATAAAAAACGTTTTACTATTACCAATATTGGATGAAAACCAGTTAATAAGCTAGAAAGATTTGCGATTAGTGGAATAAATAAAATCCACGCAGATTGTGTAATAAGAGCTATAAAAACAGACACAACAATTGTCCATTGATTTGCCATGACAAGAGGTTTTGGGATTGTTTTCATTTTAAAACCTACTTTTCTTATTGGATTTATTTTTATTATAAGATGATTTGATGAAATTGTAAATAATTTAATACTTACATATTTCCCGGGAAAATGACAAATCTTGAGTGGCTTCAACAAAAAAAGAGGCAACCCTTTTAAGGGATAGCCTCTGAAATTTATTTTCCTTTTAATTCGTTAATTTGCTTTGTTAGTTCTAAAAACTTTTGGTCTAACTCGTTGTATTTTGGATCGCTTTTTTGTATATAACTAAGTGCTCCCAACACTGCCTGCCGTTCTGTTTCAAGTTTTAATAATTCTTTTTCAAGATTGGATTCATTGTTTTTATTTATCCATTCATTGTAGCTCATGTCTATTTTTTTTATTGTTTTATTTTCAAAAATGAGCAGTTTGTTTGATAGTTTATCTAAAAAGTAACGATCGTGTGTAACTAATAAAATGGTACCAGGATAGGTGGAAAGCGTTTTTTCTAATTGCTCTCTAGATGGGAGATCTAAATGGTTGGTTGGCTCATCTAATAGTAAGACATCCTTTTGGTCTAGTATGAATTCCATGAGTTTTAATTTTACTCGCTCACCCATACTCATTGTTGAAATAGGGCGAGACCAGTGATCCTTTGAAAATCCGAGGTTCATCATAAGTGTTTGTATTTTACCTCTAATCTCATAATCTGTAGGACCAAAAAATTCGAAGGGTGTTTTTTCTTCTGGTAGATCAAATACGGTTTGACGTAAATAGCCTATATTCATCGCTTCTGATTTCCATAGTTCTCCTTCGCTCGATTCTTCCCCCAGTAACATGCGGAAAAATGTCGATTTTCCACTTCCGTTAGGACCAAGAATACCAATCCGCTCTTGAGATTGTATAGTAAAAGAGGCATTCTGAAATAAAAGATTGTCCTCGAAACTCTTTGTTATATTTTTGGCTTCTACAACACGTTTCCCTTTTTTCTTGTTCCCTTCAATAGAGAAGAGCACTTCTTTTCCTTCTTCTGGTTTATCTATAGTGTTTTTAGAAAGTTCTAGTTCTAACCGTTTCTTTTTAGAACGAATTTGAACATCCATTTTCTTAGCTTTGACACGGTAATATTCTTTATTAAATTCATGTTTTGTTGATTCTTCATGTGCTTTGGAAGACCAGTTTTTTAGCTCGGATATTTGTTTCTCTACTTGCTGTATTTTAGATTGCTGGGCATCATAAAGTCTTTGTTGGGTTAATCTGTTTTCTTCCTTCTTTTGTCGATAAGAAGAGTAGTTCCCTGTATAGACCGTCAATTTTTTATTTTCAACTTCCCAAATACAATCAGCTACCTCATCCAAAAAGTATCGGTCGTGCGATACTAAAATAATTGTTCCTTGGTAAGCGTTTATCTGCTTTTTTAGGAAAGACAAGCTATCTTGATCTAAATGATTAGTAGGTTCATCTAGTAATAGGACTTGAGACTTCTCAGCAAATACGCGTGCTAATCTTCTCTTCATTTTTTCTCCACCACTCAAATGGGTGTAACTACGACCTTTAGGAACAGACCATTTACTGAAGTATATCCATTCATCATCAGCGTAATCCGTTTTGTTAAATTGTTCATCTTCCTGTTTAAAGTAACTGATAGTTGGTGGGGCTCCAAACCACTCGATTTGTCCTTTTGTTGGGGCAGACTCTTTTGAAAGTAAAGAGAGTAGAGAAGACTTACCTTCTCCATTTCCACCTACAATACCAATCACAGACCCGGAAATAATATCCGCCTTCACATTTTGTAAAACTATCTTATCGCCAAAAATAATACCTATATCGTCTAACTTGCCATGTAGTGTCATAAAATCCTCTCCTTTTGGAGGAATAAAAAAATCCCTCCGATATTAAACGGAAGGATTACATACTGACCATTAAATGAATATGCAAAAACCACTACAAAGCGTTAGCGTATTGTAGAGAATTATTTGCAGTAATTTTGAAAAATGGGCAGACTAATCCTATTTCCGGTTTCGTAAAGTTTTATTTTGTTACTGCGCAAATATATCGCAGAAAAAACTTCTACTGAGAAATAAGATTAAAACTTCATCGGCCACCCATCGTCCCTTCAAAATTTGATGTCTTCATTATATCATATTCATACTTTCGTTTTAAACTCAACTTTCCTCTTTTAAAAATAATTTAGTTAAAACGATAAAAACAATAATGGCATACATAATCGCAAAAGCTGAAACCGTCCAAAATTCTTTTCCAAACTGATCTAAACTGTCAGGCTCAAAAAAATTAATAACATTTACAACTGGAGGAAATAAGATAAATAACCATTTTAATAAAGGCAGTTTCTCTATTATTCCTTCATATGAAAGTGTTAAAACAATGATGAAAACTGCAAAAAGCCATGTATATTTCTTTGGTACAAATGATGAAATAGAAGAAAGGGATCCAACAAAAATACCAAATATGGCCAATAATAGATGTATAAAAGTAGAGAGGCCAAAATGAATTAGTGTCATTGCTTCTTTGAAACTGTTCATTAGTATAGGATAGATAATTGCAAACAACATAAAAATAATGGAGATCAAGATACAGATTATCCATTTCCCCCATAGATAGTTCTTTTTGCTAAGGTGGACAAATAATATATTTTTCTCAGCTTCCTCTTCAATAGAAAAAATACTCATCGATACCCAGGTCATGACTATATAGATGGCGATGCTTGTTACTGCGTAACTACTTAATATTTCCACGCCGCTGTAACTATATAAAACAAAAACCCATATTAAAAAGGATGCTGCTGGAGGGATAATTTTGAATGAGCGTATATAACTTATCAATTGGTATCTAATAAATCCTGGCACAGTTACTTCCTTTCCTTGACCTCAAGTACTGAACAATTTTTATTTAACAAATCCAATAATAGTAAATCACTTTTTTCTAGCTCCACCGTTATTAATGCCGTATCTTCTTCAAAGTAAATTTCGATAATATCAAGTTCATTAAAAATTGCCTTATTAGGGAATTTTACTTTTACCTTTCTTTGTATACTAGTAGTTTCTTTTTGAACTAAGATACTACCATCTTTAACATATAAAACTTGATTGGCTAAAGTGTCTACTAACAGGTCCTCGTGAGTGGTAAAAATAATCGTCATTTGTTTTTTTAGTTTTTCAAGAATTGCAATTAGACTTTGTTGAGAGGTAGCATCCAATCCAGTTAATGGTTCATCCAAAAGAAGGATGTCTGGTTTAGTTAGAATTGCTTGAAGGATACCTACTTTTTGTTTCGTACCTTTTGAACATCGCTTAAGAGGAACGTCCATAAAAGACTCTATTTCAAACAGATGGATATACTCTAACAACTCTTTTTCCGCTTGAGTCGATGATATGCCATGAAAGGATGCTGTTAATAGTAAATATTCCTTTAGCTTAAATCGTAGGTTTTCAGGGAAATGCTCCGGTACATACCCAATTCTGTTTCCATTTCTTAAGATTTTTCCGCTAGAGGGCTCATAAATTCCGGCTAAAAGTTTTAATAAAGTACTTTTGCCTGACCCATTTTGACCACGTATAGCAACAGATTCATTTTCATGAAGCTTAAAGGAAACATTTTGTAAGACTACATGTCCATTTATTTCTTTCATTACATTTGAGGCCTCAAAAATTATCTTCTTCATCAGCACCACTGCCCGTTTTTCTATTATTCTAGCATATAACAAGACACTTTGAAAAATTATCCAAACCACTATTACAAGTAGATTACTGGTGCCAGGCACCAGTAATCTACTTGTAATAAAATGAGAAAAAACTTTATTTTCAATTAAATTTCGAGAAATGTATTTAAATTCGTGATTTTTTATAAAAATTCCTGTACAATTGACACATATTTTTTAGGAGGTAACAGAGGATGAAGCAACTAGACGCGTATGAAATTATTTCTTATATTCAACATGCAAAAAAATCTACACAGGTAAAGGTATACATAAAAGGGAAGGACATCAATCAAATTTCTTTTGGGCAACAAACAAAAGTATTTGGAGAAGGTAATTCTCTTGTGCTATTTGGAGAATGGTCTGAAATTGAGCCAGTTTTAAATGAATACAAAGATCAAATTGAAGATGTAGTTGTAGAAAATGAAAGTAGAAATTCTGCCATTCCACTTTTAGATTTAAAGGGAATTAATGCACGAATCGAGCCAGGTGCGATTATTCGTGACCAAGTGAGCATTGGCGATAACGCTATTATTATGTTAGGTGCTGTTATTAATATAGGTGCCGTTATTGGTGAAGGTACAATGATCGATATGGGAGCAATTCTTGGTGGACGTGCAACGGTAGGAAATAACTGTCACATCGGCGCAGGAGCAGTGCTTGCTGGAGTAATTGAACCACCTAGTGCAACTCCGGTTATTGTGGAGGATGATGTACTAATTGGTGCAAATGCGGTTGTATTAGAGGGATGCAGAATTGGAAAAGGTGCAGTAGTTGCTGCTGGAGCTGTTGTGACGAAGGATGTTCCTCCGTATACAGTAGTTGCTGGAACACCTGCTAAAGTCATTAAAGAAATTGATGATAAAACAAGATCTAAAACGGAAATCATGCAAGAACTACGTCAATTATAAGAAGGTGTCCTATGAAGTCTTTACTTGAAATTCGACGGGATTTGCACCGTATTCCTGAACTGGGCTTCCAAGAGGTGAAAACAAATGCTTATTTATTGGAGCAGATTCATTCGCTTCCCCAGGAAAGATTGAAAATTGTTACATGGAAAACAGGAATAGTAGTTAGAGTAGAGGGCACAAATGCGACAAAAACGATAGGTTGGCGTACGGATATTGATGGTTTGCCTATTTCTGAAGCTACGGATCTTCCATTCAAATCCGAGCATACAGATAAGATGCATGCTTGTGGACACGATGTGCATATGACGGTAGCGCTTGGGCTGTTAAAGTCCCTTGTGGAGAATCCTGTTAATGATCATGTCGTTATTCTATTTCAGCCTGCAGAAGAAGGTCCTGGTGGAGCATTACCAATGAGAGAATGGTTGAAATTGGAGCAGCCGGAACTTGTACCTGATCAAATATTCGCCTTCCATATTGCACCTGAGTATCCAGTAGGAACTGTTGCAACTCGACCAGGACTGCTGTTTGCAAACACATCCGAACTATTTATTGATTTAGTAGGGAAGGAAGGCCATGCTGCATTTCCACATCAGGCAAGAGATATGTCAATTGCAGCAGCGACTCTCTTACTACAACTACAAACAATTGTTAGTAGATCAATAAACCCTATGGATCCAGCGGTTGTTACTATAGGAAAAATGACTTCTGGGACAGTTCAAAACATAATTTCTGGTCAAGCACGTTTAGAAGGAACTATTAGAACAATGGATGCCCGAACAATGTCGACAATAAAAGAAAAAATTGAGTCGTTTTGTCGAGCAACTGAAATGGCGTTTGATTGTGATATTCATATCGATTATGGTTCTTCTTATTATCAAGTTAAAAATGAAGTAGTTATAACTAATGAGTTTTTAGCGTTTGCTGAGCAAGACAAAAAAACTACCGCTATCTTATGTGATGCTGCAATGACTGGAGAGGATTTCGGGTACTTCCTACAAGAAATTCCTGGTATGTTATTCTGGGCAGGGGTAGATTCTCCTTTTGGATTGCACCATGCAAAATTAAATCCAAATGAAGCGGTCATTGATTATCTTGTTCCATTTGTAGATGCCTATATTCGTAAAATTTCATGCTAATAAAAATAAGGAGCTACCCAACTTAATGGGTCGCTCCTTTTTCTTTGAATAGGTTATGAAAGCGATTTACATGAAGAACGTATCAATAGACATGGCGGCGACAGCGATGCGACCAGTTTGTATCTAAAGATTTAAATGAAAATGATTTTAGGAATTTCTACTGGTTAGAGGAAAAAAAGAAGGACTCATCATACTTAACACCATTTGAATGTAATCAATTTTCACGTGTTACTTTGCAGATCCTAAGAACAAAGGGAAAAAGAGAAAAGATGAGATCGCTGCTTGGAATGAGATTAAAAAACTTCCTGGTAACAATGAGTACATAAGGAAATGATAACAGAGCCAAAAAAAAATGATTAATGTGGGGTGTGGATATTAATGAAAAGAGTAGCAATGTTTTTTATATTAATTTTATTTTCTATTACTCCAACTGTTCAAGCTTTAGAGTGGGCTTATTTTTTTGTTGTATGGGATGGAAATGTTTACGAAGTGAAAGAGGAAGAAGTAGGTGAAAGTGAAATAGGCAAGGCTGTAGGATACGTAGAAACCAAAGCTAATAATAGAACCGGCAAACACGTTGGTAATGCATCTAACTACTATCCAATAGGAACAAAATATTATGAGATAAAGGGAATACCTTCAGATAAAGCAATTGCAGTTGAAGCAGGAGAAAAACAATGGGTAAAAGCAGAGTTTGTACACGAAAAGCCTTCTTACTGGCTGGTAAAAGTTTTACCATTTCTTTTTCTACTATTAATAATAGTTGTGTTTTTCCTTGCACTTAGAAGGAAAAAACGTTAAATAATTCAACAAGAAAACAAAACGGTCCTAATGGAAACCGTTTTGTTTTTAATTCATATGTTCTCGGTATTAATCCACAAGTTCTACGTTATAATCCCTAAACCAAATATGCAATTGAGCCAAATATGCTAATAACTGCGGACCAGACATTAACTGGCCGAACCAAGGGACTTTAAAGGCATCTCCATTTGAATTTATTAAATCACTTAGTCGATGTGCATGAAAAAGTTCATGCAGTATGGAGTTTTTATCTAATAACTGTTCCTTTAGTAAGCTTTGAACTTTCTCCGAGTAAACAGGATTATGGGTTTTCGGATAAGGGCTCTTCTTTCTGTAAAGTACTTCGGTAGGAAGAATACCTTGAAATGCTTTCCTTAGAATACCTTTTTCTTGATTACCTACCATTTTATAATCCCATGGAATATTCCATGCATATTCCACTAAACGATGATCCGCAAAAGGAACACGTACCTCTAAGCTTGCGCCCATGCTCATTCGATCTTTTCGGTCAAGTAACGTAGTCATAAACCAAGTCATATTCAGATAGAATAATTGTCTTCGTTTAGCTTCAATTTCTGTTTCACCATCCAATAATGGAGTTTCTATGAGTGTCGTATTATATACATTTTCTACATAGTCATCTATATTTAGTTTTTTGTGCCAGCTATCATTAAGTAAAGAATTCCGTTCATTTTTTGAACGTATCCAAGGGAAGACACTATCGGAATTGGCTACTTGATGAAACCAAGGATAGCCACCAAAGATTTCGTCCGCACATTCGCCAGATAGGCCAACTGTAAAATCTTGTTTAATTTCTTTACAAAACCAGAGTAAAGAAGAATCAATATCGGCCATTCCTGGAAGATCTCGAACGTGTACAGCCTCTGTCAAATATTCAACGAGTTGGTTTTGACTAATTATGGAGTAGTGGTGAAGTGAACCGAGACTATTGGAGACTTTCTGGATCCATGGCCGGTCGTCACTTGGTTGAAATGCATTTCCTTGGAAGTGTTGTTGATTGTTTTCATAATCAATTGAGTAGGTGTGGAGAGGGGCCTTATTATCATGTTTATATGCATTGGCTGCAATTGCAGTAATAATACTAGAGTCTATGCCACCTGAAAGAAACGTACAAAGAGGTACATCTGATACTAGTTGTCGCTCTACAGCATCAGTTACGAGGAAACGCACATTTTCTATCGTTTCATCTAAGGAATCCGTATGTTCTTTGCTTTCTACATTCCAATAGCGCCAAATACGATGTCCATTTTTTGAAAAGGTCATGGCATGTGCGGGACGTAATTCATTAATTCCTTCATATACACCTGATCCAGGAGTACGTGATGGTCCTAAACCAATTATTTCTGCCATGCCAACTCGAGTGATTTTCGTTGGAATATCTGGATGGGCAAGAAGTGCTTTTAATTCGGAGGCAAATAGTAATCCACCATTTCTTTCTGTGTAAAATAGGGGCTTAACTCCAAGTCGATCTCTTGCGATAAAAGCCTTTTGTTCTGTTTCATCCCATATTGCAAAAGCAAAAATTCCATTAAAATAATCAACACATTTTTCTTTCCATTCAATATAAGAAGTCAATAAAACCTCCGTATCTGAATGACCGGAAAAAGTATGGCCACGTTTCAACAGTTCCTTTCGAAGGTCTTCTGTATTATACAATTCCCCATTGTACGTAAGTGTATATTGGTTATGCTCATACGTTTTGACCATGGGTTGTTTTCCTCCAACAGGATCGACTACAGTTAATCGCCGATGACCTAGTAACGTATGGGGACCAAACCATAAATTATTGTCATCTGGTCCTCGTCTACTTAGTGTTTCCGTCATTTTTTCGACAATAGGCAGCTCGTTTCGTAAGTCTTTATTAAAATGAATCCAACCAGTGATTCCACACATTTATTCGCATCCCTTCTTTCATGAATTATTTTATGCAACAATTGCTCAATTGAGCCAAAAAAAATAATCGTAAAAGTAAAAACTTTTACGATTATAATCGAGGAAATATCAAGTTGTAACTTTAAGTACTGTTTTAATTTTTTGAATGATTCCACCAGAGCTATATGTTAGCACACTTCGTTTGTAGAAGGACAGGCTAAGTAAGAACATCAAAATAACTGTACCTATTAAAATAAGCATAGAGAGCATTGGCTCGAATGAGGATATATCTGTAGCTCCTATTCGAAGTGGCATTACCATTCCCGCAGTAAATGGGATATAAGAAAATATCTTAATAATCAATGTATCAGGGCTATACAATCCTGATAACAGTACATAAAATCCAATAACTCCAAGCATCATTGCCGGCATCATTGCTTGGCTAGATTCTTCGACTTTCGATACAAGTGAACCAAGTAATGCTCCAATGATTAAGTAGAGTAACATTGTCAGTAATAAAAACAATACGGCATAACCAATAAATGAATACGATAATTCATTTACAATCTCTACAACGGTATCCCATTTTGAACCTCCGTCAATGACTAGAAACAATAGCCCTTGAACAAGTAAGAGTGCACTGATCTGTGTGAGTGCCAATAAAAATGTACCCGTTAGCTTCGCCATAAAGTGAGTGGAAGGTTTAACACTTGCAAGTAAAACCTCTAATACACGTGACCCTTTTTCAGATGCCACATCTGTTGTAATCATCGATAAAAAGCCTATTACAAAGGAATAAATTAAAAATCCAACAAGCATGGAAGCACCTATACCAGCTGCTTTTTCATCTTCACTTTTTCCTGTTGCAGATTCATCTAAACTTTTCATCGAAATAACCGTTTCCGATTGAAGAATTTTTTCCGCTTGCTCCGCTGTTAAGTTAAGCTGTTGAACTTCATAAAGTTTTCCTGCGTACTGTAGTTGAGCAGATATGCTTTGCTGGTCGTTAAATGTGAGAGGTTCGAAAGTTGCGATTTCTGCTGCTAGTGATTGATCTTGATCTTTTATAAAAATAGCTGCATCAAAATCGCCGTCCACAACTTGTTTTTCTACATCTGCTATCTCTTCGGTCGGGAAAGTAAATTCAATATCATTACTTGATTGGAATAAAGTCTCGATATCCGATTCGGTTTCATTCAATAAAGCAACTTGCAACGGCTCATCTTGGAAAAATGCTTCCTTAATATCAGACCAAAACATGAACACACTAATAACACCGACATATATAATAATTGAGATGATAAATGATTTTGCTTTGATTTTTTGTGTATATAACTGTTTGACGAGAAGCCAAAACTTAGACATGTGTTCCACCAACCTTATCTTTGAAAATTTCATCTAAGGATAAATAATCTAAACTGAACTTCTCTATATACTTCCCATTTGAAACAAAGTCAAAAATGGATTGAGCATACGATTCGTCTTCTAAAGTAAGTGTATACTGCTCTTTTCCAACATGAATATCTTTTACGCCATTTATACTAGCCAGTACTTCTTTTGGAATATCTGACCGAATCATTAGCTTTGTCTTTCCATATTGTTTTTTCAAATCTAACAAACTACCAGCAAACAAAGAGACACCACGCTTTAATAGACAAAGATGATCACAAAGCTCCTCCACATTTTCCATCTGATGACTAGAGAACAAAATAGTTGTCCCTTTGTCCTTTAATTCCAAAATTGCACCTTTCAATAAATCCTTATTAACAGGGTCTAAACCACTAAACGGTTCATCCAAAATAAGAAATTCTGGTTGATGAATAAAGCTTGCAATCAGTTGGACCTTCTGTTGATTTCCTTTGGACAAAGTCTCTGCTTTTGCTTTTCTTTTATCTTCTAGATCAAAACGCTTAATCCAGTAATCTACCTCTTTATGTAGGTCTTTTCGATGTTTCCCTCTTAATTCACCGAAGAAATAAAGTTGCTCATCTACTTTCATAGTAGGGAATATACCGCGTTCTTCAGGCAAATATCCTAGAACATTTCGATCGATGGCATTAATATTTTTTCCATCCCAAGTAATAGAGCCTTCGGTTGTTTCTTGAAGGTCTAAAATCATACGAAACGTAGTTGTTTTACCTGCACCATTTTGGCCAATTAAACCAAATATCTCTCCTTTTTCAATTTCGAAAGAGAGATTATCAACGGCCACAAAGTCTTGATATCTTTTCGTTACTTGATTGATAGATAGTGTCATATACAGACTCCATTCTCTAATTTTTTGTATCCTTTCATGTATACGTACTACATTTGGATAATGTTTCAATTTTTTTGTAACGTTTTTGTAAAAGCTACGTCAAATTCTATAATATGGAGTAAAAGGAGAGATTTGATGAAAAAACTAAGCATATTTGCTGGAGTAATCCTATTAACCACCTTTCTATTTAATTACCCGGTCGTTAATGCAGACATGGAGAAAGTCAACCAGGATACAACGAACTTTATAAAGTCATCCGGAGTAATTAAAGATATCGTAAAAACGGATGACTTAGTTACCCTTACTGTTGAAAGTGAAGACAAAGAACCTATTATTACCAATTTTAAAGTTTCAAATGACACTCTTTTGTTTAATAGCGGAACAACAAAAGAAGTGAAAAAGGAATTTTTCCAAAAAGGGCAACGAATAGACGCGTATTATGATAAAAATAAGCCGATGCTTATGATATATCCAGCTCAAATTTCTCCAGAGCTAGTAATCGTGCATGACACTAAAAATTTTAGCTCAGTAAAAGTCGGGAAGTTCGATGAGCAATTCTTAAGTTCAGATAAAAAATTGAAACTTAAGATAGACAAAGAAACGGTTTTAGTAAATGAACGTGGAGAAAAAGTTACGCAAAAGGATCTAAGAGGAAAAGAACTCATCGTATTTTATACGATAGAAACAAAAAGTATTCCAGCGCAAACTGTACCGAGTAAAATAGTAGCGATCAACTATCAGTCTCCTGAAATGAAAGAAGTTCAAAAAATCATCGAGAAAGATCATTTTATGCAAAATGGGACGAAAATGATTCCTCTTCGAAAAGTAGCGGAGCAGCTAGGATACAAAGTGAATTATCATCCAAAGCGTAATATCGTTTATTTAAAATTAGGAAACAGTTCAATTTCTATTAAGCGTGGAGAAGAGATGTATGGCTACAATCGAAGTCTTCGAAAATTTAAAGAAAAGCCAGTTGTTAAAGGCAATGAAACATACGTTTCTGAAGACATATTGGAAATACTTATTCTCGACAACCCATCCAACTGAACTGCTCCGTAAATGTTAGACATCAACTAACATTTACGGGGTGTTTTTATGTCTAAATATACAGTAGAAGTTAAATTAGAAGCGGTGGAACGCTATTTAACTGGAAACCAAAGCTATAAAACTATTGCAGAAAGCATTGGCGCAGCTAAATCTCAAGTCATTACTTGGGTAAAACTATTTGAAGCACAAGGTGAACATGGTTTTCAGAAAGACGACTATACAAGTTACTCATCAGCGTTTAAACTAGACGTACTCAATTTTATGATCAAAACTGGTGCGTCTCTTCGAGAAACCGCAAGCACATTTAATATTTCTTCCCCTAGTACCGTGTATAAGTGGGAACAGTTGCTTAAGACAAAAGGAATGGACGCGCTTGAACCAAAGAAAAAGGGGCGTCCATCCATGAAAAAACAAACGAAGAAAATTATATCACCAACATCCACTCCAGCAGAAGACTCAGTCGAAGCTCTGCAAGCGAAAGTCGAGCGTTTAGAAATGGAAAATGCTTATTTAAAAAAGTTAAACGCTTTAGTTCAGACGCAGGAAAAATTACAAACAAAATCAAAGCGCAAGTAATTTTTGAACTAAAGGGACAATATGAGGTCGTGGATTTAGTTGAGGTCGCTGACATTCCACGCAGTACTTATTACTACTGGGAAAAACGATTGGATCAAGTCGATAAATATGAAGCGGGAAAAGAAGCCATTAAGATCATTTATCACGAACATAAGGGTCGTTATGGTTACCGTCGCATCGCGAAAGAACTGCAGAAATACGGTTTTACTCATGATCCGAAGACCATCAACCGCTTGATGAATGAAATTGGTTTAAAATGTGAGGTCCGTATGAAGAAGTATCGCTCTTATAAAGGAAACGTTGGGAAAATCGCTCCTAATGTACTACAACGTGATTTTAAGGCAGAGAAAATGAATCAAAAATGGGTAACAGACGTGACTGAATTCCATCTATTTGGAGAAAAACGTTATCTGTCACCTGTTCTTGATTTGTGTAATGGAGAAATTATCGCATATAAAGTCATGAATCGACCGGTCTACCAACTTGTAGGAGATATGTTAGACGAAGCTGTTCAGCGCCTCCAGCCAGGAGACGAAGTCATCCTTCATTCCGATCAAGGCTGGCATTATCAAATGAAAAAATATCAACAGACATTACAAGCACATCAAATTACACAGAGTATGTCTCGTAAAGGGAACTGTTTAGATAACGCAGTCATTGAAAATTTCTTTGGTCTATTAAAGTCTGAACTGCTTTATTTACAAGAGTTTGAGAGCATGGCGCATTTTGAAAAGGAATTAGAATTAGAAGAATATATGGATTATTATAATCACAAGCGAATGAAGGCAAAATTAAAAGATCTGAGCCCGGTAGAATACCGAACACAGATCTTAGAAGCTGCCTAAATTATTTGTCTAACTTTATTGGGTCAGTTCAAACTCTAAATGAGGAGGATGGGCTTTTTTATATCCTAGTATAAAAATCTCCATAAATAGAAAGTTGCATAAGCTTCCCAGCCCTTCCATGCTTGAGCAAGCTGTAAAATCTCGTCTTTTGAAGGTTTCTGCTGAGAACCTGTTATATATTTGAGAGCATTATGAAGCCCCACATCGTCAATAGGAAATGCAGAAGGAAATCGCAAGCAGCGCATTAGGACATAGTTAGCAGTCCATGGACCAATACCACGTATGCCAGTAAGTAATTTTTCTGCTTTTTTTATCTCTTTTGTTTCTAAAAGCATTTCTTTTGAAAGTAATCCCAAATCTATTAGATTTGCTACATCTATTAAGTATTCACATTTTTTTACCGTCATTTTTAAGTCTGCTAAATCTTTTATTGAAAGGTGCGAGATATCCCGAGGCGAAGGGAACACCCAATACTGTATACCTTCGAACATAACTGATTGACCATACTGTTCGACTAATCGTCTCTTTAATGTATAAGCATAGGTTAAATTGATTTGTTGGCCTAATATACCCCAAACCATTGCTTCAAATAAATCTGGGATTCCCATAATACGTAGCCCATTAAATTTAGTAACAGCTTTTTGAAGAATAGGGTCCTTAATAGATAGCTCATAAAAGGTACTCATATCGGTTTTCAAATCAAACCATTCGATAATATATTCTGCTACTTGTTCGCGAGCTTTTATACTCGGAGGTCTTGTATCTCCTAAAAAATCTACAACTAGTGAGTGGTCATCTCGTTCTTTAATTTCTATTAGAGTTGTATATTCACCTACAGTAATGGCTTTTCTAACCTTATCCACTTTAATAAGAAACAAGCACTCATTCGTAGACCTAGATAAATAGTGAAGGTTCTGCTTAAAAGAAAAATTTGATGGTGTATTTATAATGATTTGCTCATCTTCTTCATTCCAAAACATATGATTACCACCTCCCTGACTTTTATTTTATTATATACGGAAAAAGTTTCGTTATCTTGCTATTACGACGTGACAATCAGCTTTTTTAAGAAAATAAAAGTATACTAAAAGTGGAGGTGATTTCATGATTGACGAGCATTGGGAGGCAATTATTCAAAATAATTCAGCATATGATGATGTTTTCTTATACGCAGTCATATCGACAGGGATATTTTGTAGACCATCTTGCAAATCTCGAATTCCGAAAAAAGAAAATGTACGAATCTATACACAAGCTAATGAAGCAATTGAGGATGGTTATCGCCCATGTAAGCGTTGTAAGCCAACTGGTTTGCGACTGCCTGATGAGGAATGGATTGAACAGATTACAGGATATGTAGATCAACACTTTCATGAACGGGTAACGTTGGCTCTTCTTGCAGATATAGGTCATGGAAGTCCCTTTCATTTACAAAAAACATTTAAAAAAGTATTGGGTATTTCCCCTTTAGAATATTTGCAACAAGTTAGAATTGCAAAAGCAAAAAAATTGCTAACGACTACTAATAAGTCACTTGGTAAAATAGGCGACGAGATAGGAATGTCCAATATTCCCTATTTCATTACACTATTTAAGAGAGTCACGGGATATACACCAATTCAATTTAGAAAAAAGGGGAACTGCTCAGATGAGTAAATTATATTGGATGTATTTCATCCATAACGAATGGAAATTTTATATTGCTGCAACAGAATCAGGGTTATGTTATGTAGGTTCACCAGATAAGTCATATGAAGAAATGGAAGTTTGGGTGAAGAAGCGCTTTCCAAAACATGAATTTGTAGAGAGTCATGAAGCTTTAACCTCATATACGAATGAAATTAAAGAGTATTTAGATGGACTGCGACGTGAATTTACATTCCCAATGGATCTAAAGGGTACTACATTTCAACTAGCTACTTGGGATGCTTTAAGAAAAATTCCTTATGGAGAAAAGAAATCGTATTCACAAATCGCTGAATTGATCAATAATCCTACCGCTATTCGAGCAGTTGGTACAGCAATTGCTGCTAATCCAGTCCTTATTACTATTCCTTGCCACCGAGTAGTAGGAAAGAATGGGACATTAACGGGCTACAGAGGTGGATTAGAAATGAAAGAAAAACTATTAAAACTAGAAACCGGTGAAGCATAAATGCAAACAAAGCGAATAAAAGAAGCATATCCAATAGATTTACTATTACTTGCAGATCCATCTGAAAAATTGGTGAAACAGTATGTGGAACGTGGAGAATGCTATATAACGGAGCAAAATGGGAATACAATAGGGGTATATGTATTGCTTCCAACAAGACCTGAAACAGTAGAGCTTGTGAATGTAGCAGTAGCGGAGCAGCAACAGGGAAGGGGTATTGGAAAGTTACTTGTCCTAGATGCAATTGAGAGAGCAAAGCAACAAGGGTATAAAATAATGGAGATTGGGACTGGAAACTCCAGTATTGGGCAGCTGGCTCTCTATCAAAAATGTGGATTTCGTATAACAGGTGTAGATAAAGACTTTTTCATTCTTCATTATGAAGAGGAGATTATGGAAAATGGAATTGCTTGTGTAGATATGATTCGTCTAGCTAAGCAACTATAAGAGAAGCTGTCCAAATAGGACAGCTTCTTTTTCTAATTTGTATGTAGGACTTCTAATATTCTTCGAAGTTTAATTGCTGGTATTTGACCAGGAGCAGAGGCTTCTATTCCAGCACCAAATGTTGCTGCTGACCCAAAAACTTGTCCAGCTATCCGACTAATAGCGCCAGTAGAAGCCATAGACATTGTTATAATTGGCCGATCTGCATAGAGTGAATTCATCGTATAGGTAGCATCCAAAAGCGTTAGAACATCCGTTGGAAGTTTAGGCATTACAGCTATTTTGGGGATATCTGCGCCTAATTCCTGCATTCTTTGTAACCTAAATATAATTTCTTCTTTCACAGGAGTTTTTTCAAAGTCATGATTGGACATGACAACGTAGACGTTATTGATTTTAGCAACTTCCACTATTTCACTTACATTTGGATCAAATAACTCTACATCTATCAAATCAATTTGTCTTGATTGCACTACTTTACAAAGTAATTGCTTGTAATAAATGTCCTCAATTTTTTTATTTCCACCCTCACGGTGACTTCTAAATGTAAACAGTAAGGGAGTAGGGTACAATGCTTCACGAATTGTAGAAAGTGTCTTTAACACCACTTCTAAGCTTTCAACTTCATCCAGTGCATCCGCACGCCATTCAACAATATCTGGACTGGCTTGTTGTATTGTTTTAATCTCCACAAGAAGCTGCTCTAAGTTTTTCCCCATGAGTGCAACGATAATCTTAGGCATACCTTCTCCAATATGTATATTGCGTATTGAAATAACTTTCATCATTTACTCCCCTCTAGCAGTATTTTAAGTTATAGTAACATACAAAGATACAAAGGGGGATGTTAATATGATTTTTAGACAGTATGAAAATGCGGAGGAGTTTGCTCAAGTGGCTACACCTTTCTTACTTAAAAATGAGGATAGGTTTAGCTTGTTTTTAGGCGTACTACAAGGAATAAAAGAGGGGAAATATGATAATCCTTACATGGCGACGATTGAAGAAAATGGAGAGTTGTTAGCACTTTTTCAAATGACACCTCCACATCCATTTAATATTATTTTTGTGGATGAAATTCGAATGGAAGCCTATATCGATTTGTGTATCCAAGAGTTAATGGCACAATCAATCAAAATAGAATCTATTATTAGTGTAAAAGAATGGGCATACAAATTTGCAGAAAAATGGCGGGAGAAAACAGGACAAGGCTATTCAATCGCAATGGATCAAGGGTTGTATCGTTTAGATCAGGTGGTTGAATCGTTGGAAATGAGTCCTGGTACATGGCGCTATGCAACTTTAGAAGATGCACCTCTTATAGAAAAATGGTATAGCCTTTTTGAAGGGGATACAGGACTTCCAAAAACGGGGCCGCAAGAAATAGAAAAGAAAGTAAAAGTGATGTTAGATGCAAATGAAGTATTTTTATGGGAAAATGAAGGAAAGATAGTATCTATGATGAAAAAAGCAAGACCTACTGAGAATGGTGTGACTGTTTCACTAGTATTTACACCAAAAGAGCAGCGCAAAAAAGGATATGCACGCACAATGGTAGCTGCGGGAAGTAAAGAGCTTTTGAAGGAATTTCAGTTTTGTGTACTTTACACAGATATGCTAAATCCTACTTCTAATAAAATCTATCAGGAAATTGGTTATCAAAAGCTAATGGATTCAGTTCATTTAAAATTTATAAGGTAATAGCAAGAAAAGGAGATTATAAAAGATGGAGAAACAAACAAATATAAAAGTAAATGGTATCGATTTTAGTTGGGACTTGGAAACAGGGAAACTCATGTTTGAACAACAAGATGCCATGCTTTTTTGGATTTCTTCAGCTATGCGATCATTCTTAGAAACAATAGAGGAAATCACAGGAGAGGAAGCTTCTCAATTGGTCTTCGAAACAACAGGATTTAGACAAGGGCTCGTTGTAGGAGAATACTTTCAAAACATGAAGTCTGTTGGTGTTGAAGAAGCTGCAAAGCTAATTACGGCCACTTATGCTTCTGCAGGTTGGGGACTTACGGTTATTGAAGAATTAGATTTAGAAGCTAATACCTTTAAAGCCAAATTTAAAAATAGTTGGGAACATAAAATAAATGAAGCACAAGGAAGGTCTGTAGGTGGAAAATATATTCCGGCTCACTATGCCGGAATATTGACTGGAATATTAGGAATTAATATTTGGTACGAGGTTGTTCATTATCAATTAGAAGGTTACGAGCATACCGAAGTAAAGTATTTCCCTTCAGATATAACAGTAAATAATAATATAAGTGAATTAGCTAAAAGAACACAAATGGAACAAATTATGCAATTAGAAGCACTTGTAGAAGATAAAACAAGAGACCTTTCTGAACTTGTAAAAGAGCTATCTTCGCCAATTATACCTGTGTTGGAAGGTATCGTTGTTGTACCGCTTATTGGTAAATATGATGAAGAACGTTCATTGGAGTTAGTCGAAAAAACATTAAATAATATACCGAACTATAAAGCAAACTACCTAATTCTTGATTTAACTGGATTAGATGAAAATATTAGCAAGTACACAGCTCGGTTAATTGAAAATATAGCATCCGCTACTTCTTTGATTGGAGTTAAGACTGTCTTAGTAGGCATTTCTCCTGCATTAAGTATGGTCATTACACAATCAGATGTACATCTATCGAAATACGATTGCTTTCAAACGCTTCAACATGGCATTCACTATGCTTTAGGACAAATAGGAAGAAGAATCATTTAAGTAATTATTAGTTACAGTATGGGAATCGGGGGAGATTTTCTTGCAAATGATGTTTCGTTACAATTGGATGGTTAGGGAAGAGTGGTATCGATGGTGTAAAGAAGTTAGCGAAGAAGAACTTCTCTTAGTGAGAACGGGCGGAGTAGGGGGGATATTGCATACGCTTTTTCACATTGTGGATGTCGAGTGGAGCTGGATTCGTATACTGCAAGGAAAACCAGACTTTCAAGAGAGATTTGATGATTACAATACGTTGGAAAAAGTGAAAGAGTTAGATGCATTATTCAAATCAGAGGTAGAGCCATTTGTTCTTGCGTGGAATGAAAATATGGAAAATCAGCTTTTTTACGATACAATGCCTGATGGTAGGGTTGAGACGGATACATGGGGCGAAGTCATGCGACATATAATTGCTCATGAAATTCATCATATTGGACAATTATCTGTGTGGGCTCGAGAAATTGGGAAAAAGCCTATATCAGCTAATTTGATCGGTAGAGGTCTTGCTTCTAAATAGAAAATTTAATGTCCTATCACAATTTTTGTGATAGGGCTTTTTATATTTATAAAAACGGATGCAAATAAATTTTCATAATGTTACATTTTAATTGAATAGTTTGTAAGAATCGAAAAAACAAAGTGGGGTAAAATGATGAAATTTGAAATGATGCGACACCGTTTATTAGATGGATTGAATGATGTAATGAAAGCAGTTAGTTCTAAAACAACCATTCCAATTTTAACGGGGATAAAATTGGAACTCACCGAAGAGGGATTACACCTAACAGGTAGTGATTCAGATGTTACAATTCAAACCTTTATAAAGTCGGAAGAAGATGGGGACCAAGTAATTCGCGTTATAGAAGAAGGTTCCATTGTTTTGCAAGCACGAATGTTCAATGAAATTGTAAGGAAGCTACCAACTAGTGATGTAGAAATAGAAGTGAAAGAAAATAATCATACGCATATAAGCTCTGGTAAGTCCGAGTTTCATATAATCGGACTAGACCCATCTGACTATCCATTGCTCCCAGAGATTCAAGATGATTCACAGTTTGAAATTGGATCTGATTTATTAAAATCTCTTGTGCGTGAAACGGTATTTGCAGTATCCGCATCTGAAAGTCGTCCTGTATTAACAGGGGTCCACTGGCAAATTAAAGATGGAGAACTTACTTGTGTAGCTACAGATAGTCATCGTCTAGCTCGCCGTAAACTCATTTTAGAGCAGCCGCCAGAAGGAGAATTTAATGTAGTAATTCCGGGGAAAAGCTTAAATGAGTTAAGCAAAATTATTGGAGACTCCGCTCAACCTGTTTATATCGTAATGACGAGCCAACAAGTATTATTTAAAACGAAAGATGTGTTATTCTACTCCCGTTTACTAGAAGGAAACTATCCAGATACCTCTCGATTAATTCCGATAGAGTACAAAACGATTCTTACCTTAAATAGCAAGGCTTTATATCAATCGATAGACCGAGCATCTTTATTGGCACGTGAAGAACGGAATAACATTGTTCGCTTATCTTCATTGGAAGGAAAAAAAGTAGAAGTATCCTCTAGTTCTCCAGAGATTGGAAACGTCGAAGAGGAAATTGAATTATCAACAATGGAAGGGGAAGACATAAAAATTTCATTTAGTGCAAAATACATGATGGATGCTTTAAAAGCTTTTGATGGACAAGATATAGTCATCCAACTAACTGGTGCCATGCGTCCATTTATTATTAACTCAGCTCAAGATGATACTCTATTACAATTAATTGTCCCAGTTCGTACATATTGATTTTAGATATGAACGGATAAATAAATTTCTGACCGAATAAACAGAAATGTGACCGGATAAAAACTTTTCTGTCCAGATAATAAAAATGATTATATTCAGACCGAGCCCATCTGTTTTTCCTCTTGGAAGGGGGCAATGTCTGAAACCAAATAGCTGTTTTTAAAATAAAAGAAGAGTCCCGTTATCTAACAATACGGGCTCTTCTTTAACTGTATAGGGATATTCTAATCTTTTATTACCGTAGAGAAAAATGTTCCGATGTTATTTACGACCTCTTCTTCGACTCAATGGTGTTATATAATTTTAGCACAAGATTTCTGAAAGTTTTGACCTCATCAATTGTAAACTCCGAATAATATTTTTCAATAATGGATTCATCGATTTTTTCATATTCTTTAAAAAGCGATTTACCTTCGTCACCCAATATCACGATAACTTCTCGGCGATTGTTTACATTGATTTCTCTTTTGAGGTATTTTCCTGCTTCCAATCTATTTAATAGTTGACTGATAGAGCTGGGTGATAATGATAACCTCTCCGATAATTCATTTGCTGTTATGCTTTCCTCATCCCGAACAGTACGTAGGATAAGGAGTTGCTTTGGCGTTAATTCGTTCTCTAATAATGCGGCAAATTCTTTTGCAACTTGTGAATTTACTTTTTCTAATAAAGCAAAAGCTTCCTTTACATACACACTGATTTCTTTTATGTCTTCCATTTCTATAAGCCCTTCTTTATCTGGAACTCTTCCCGTAAGATAGAATACATAAATAAATCATCGAATTTCCCATCTCCATATTCATACTTTCTAAGTAATCCTTCATTAACAAATCCATTTTTTTCTGCTAGCTTTTGTGATGCAATGTTTAAAGGTTCAATAATTGCCTGAATGCGTTCTAGATTCATCCTTTGAAATCCGTAACTAAGTATAGCCTGGAAAACCTCCGACATGATGCCTTTTCCCCAATGCTCTCTAGACAATTCTGCCCCGATATCTGCGCGGAAATGTTTTTGCTCCCAATTTAGGAAACCGCAGCTTCCGATAATTTGATGACTTTCTTTCAGAGATACTCCCCATCGAATCCCTTTCTTCGCTAGACGAATTTGATTGTACCAATCCATTTCGTCCAAAGCATCCTGAATCGTAGTAAAAGGGCTTATCCCATAATATTTCATAACTTCTGGATCTGATAAGTATTGGAACATATCCTCTGCATGTTCTTTTTTTATTTCTGTAAGTATTAAACGCTCTGTTTCAATTATTGGGAATGTATCGTTAATCATAAGTATCTTCTTCCTTTCTTAAGCCTGTGATGTAATAGGGTGTTTAAAATGTTTAGATAATCTTGTGTGTGGATGATTATATTTTACAAACAGAGTATCACAGTCATAAACCCCTCAAATATTTTATGTGTATAAACTATTTATATACATTAAATATATATTTTATATCTCTAGGATGCAATAGTTGGTTTATTCATTCCTGTCATATCGAAAAGCCAAACAATTTAAAATTAAAGTTGTTGATAAATATTAAGTAAAGAAATAACAATAATTACAGTTCCACATATCAAGTAGATATAAAAAGATTTCCTGCTATTTATTTCGGTATTAGAAGATAGAAGAAACGATATTCCTATTAAAATAAAAGCAATATCAATAATAAATGGTAAATCTTTTATATAAGACGAAAAAAAATGAGAAAGCATTAAACCAAAAGCTATGATACTTAACATTAGTGAATATGCTGCGTATTTACTATTTGGTCTTATCATATTATTTTCCTCTCCATTCTGCTTACTAAAATTAGTATCAAGCAAGGTACACCTCATTTGCCAATGCTTTTATGATGAAATCACTAACTGAAGGTATATTTGTAATACGAACCATAAACTGGAATGTTCCATTTTTTTATATTTATTATTAACCCATTAAATTCATTAGGAAGATTGTAACTTTTGCTCAACTAACGGGCAGTTTAGTTGAAGTACACAGTAAGGAAAAGGGGATGAAAAAATGAAAATAGAATGGCAAAGTCTTAAGCAGGTGCAGGGATGTTTATTGAAAGGTATATATGCAACTCAACTAGATGTTAGAGGAGATGATTTGGTTCTTTTTTCTTCAGAATATGTTTTAAAGATTAATAACCCAGATACTTTAGAATTTTGGTATTGGAATATAAATTGGTTTGAAGACGAGGATTTTGCTGATCACCTCATCATGAACGAACAGGAAACCCCTGAACCGTTAGACTATGTGGAAGAACCAGACATTTCGCCACATCAACATATCATAATTGGCTCACTATTTTATTTTAAAGATAATTTGATTAATAAAGTAAGCGGATACGGATATAAAGATGAGAATATCGAAATCTTAACCACACTTGTATTTGAATTTGAAGATTCTTACCTTTTTATAAAAACGGGACCTTTAATAGAAGCAAGAATTACGAAAAATAAACCAAATAATTTAGGTGACTTCATTTTTTCCTTATGACTTATATTCTTATATGTTCTTCAAACTAACGAGGCAGGAAAGTTAAAGAAGAAATATGAAAAAAGATTTGAAAGGCCGAAACGTAAAATTTGGATTAAGAATCCATTTTGATTAATGTTTTTCACAAAATGGATTCTTTATTTATCGTAAAGTACTCATTCAAGATGTGTTTTTGATAGGGGTTTATAACAAGTGATCAAACTTCGAATTCCCCTTATTAATGCTCGTTTCTAGCTTTGAGTTCCCTATGTTATTTCGATGCATACCCCTGGATTGCAAAATCTGCAATTATAAGAGATATAATAAGGGAGATACGAGCTCCCTTGGTTCAGCTTTCGGGGTTGCGATCTCAGCGACTGTTTATGCTATGATTGCAGACAAAAGCGGAGTAGATGCAGTTGCAACTGGAGGAATTATTGCAAATGTAATTTTCACAGTCATCGCATTGTTATCAATTATCTTCACGGTTCCAAATAATGCAGGCAAAAATGAAGCTTCATAAAGGAGTTTGTCAGATATGAGAGAAAAATTAATGAAAATGTTGGATGAACGTAAAGATGAAATGATTCAAATTCGCCGTTTTTTACATGAACATCCAGAATTATCATTTAAAGAAGAAAAAACGGCTCAATATATTGTGGACTTTTACAAAGGAAAAAACGTCGAGGTACAAACAAACGTCGGAAATGGTTACGGAATTATTGTAACAATAGTAGGAGGAAAACCAGGAAAAACAATTGGATTACGGGCAGATTTTGATGCGCTTCCAATTGTAGAAGAAACGCCCGTTCCTTTCAAGTCGAAAAATGAGGGCGTCATGCATGCATGCGGACATGATGGTCATACAGCTTACTTGTTAGTTCTGGCAGACTGTTTAATTCAACTGAAATCAGAACTATCCGGAACTATTAAAATAATTCATCAGCATGCTGAAGAGGCTCCACCAGGTGGAGCGAAAAGTATAGTAGAATCTGGACTGTTGGATGATTTAGATGAAGTGTATGGAATTCACTTACTGCCAATTTCTCCTGTTGGAATGGTTGGTTACAATAAAGGCTATGCTTTTAATGGAAGGGCCTACATGAAATTGAAAATACAAGGCCAAGGTGGGCATGGTTCTTCGCCACATTTAGCAAATGATGCAATTGTTGCGGGTGCTCATTTTGTAACCGCAGTTCAAACCATCATAAGCCGCCGACTAAGTCCATTTGACATAGGAGTAATTACAATTGGATCGTTTGATGGAGCTGGTACCTTTAATGTGATAAAAGATAGCGTAGAGCTTGAAGGTGATATCCGTTACATGACTGTTGAAACGAAAGAAACGATTGAACGTGAAGTGAAACGACTTGTCAAAGGCCTGGAGGAAGAGTTCGGTGTAAGTTGTAAACTTACGTATACACCAGACTATCCGCCTTTGTATAATAATCCTGAACTTACAGAAAAAGTGGCAGTAGCACTTAAAAATGCGAATATAAAAGAAATCACAGAAGTAAAAGAAGTTCCGCCAATGGCACCTTCCGAAGATTTTGCTTACTATGCAGAAAAGTTCCCTGCTTGTTTCTTTTATATCGGGTGTACACCAAAAGGCGTTGATAAGCCATATTTCAACCATAATCCCAAATTTGATATCGACGAAGATTCTCTTTTAGTTGCAGCAAAAGCCGTCGGACAAGTTGTTTGTAGTATGCAAGAATAAAAAAGTAGGGTCGTTCAAAATTTTCATTTTGAACGACTCTTTTGCGATTAAACCGGGACATATAGAAAGGAGGAATCGACGCTTTGACTTGGGATATTCTTAACATCATTGGTACCATTGCTTTTGCGATAAGTGGTGTCCTTGTCGCAATAGAAGAGGATTATGATATATTAGGTATTTACTTTTTAGGATTTACAACCGCATTCGGAGGCGGTCTTGTTAGAAATTTATTAATTGGAATACCAATTGAGAATATATGGTTACAAGGTTATTTATTTGAAATAGCATTTGTGACTATTACTATAATTTATATACTGCCGAATGAAAGGATAAGTAATTGGAAAAATTGGGTAGTGTTTTTTGATGCCATTGGTTTAGCAGCATTCGCCATTCAAGGTGCAAATTATGCTGTATCTATTGATGCTCCATTAATTGCAGTAATTATAGCTGCTTCCATGACAGGAGCAGGTGGTGGGATTATAAGAGATGTGTTTGCAGGTCGAAAACCGATGATTTTTCGTTCAGAAATTTATGCCTTATGGGCAGTATTAGCTGGTCTCGCCATTGGTTTAAATTGGATACGCGGTCCCTATGCCACATATTCCCTCTTAATCGTAATTGCTATATTAAGGCTATTATCCGTCTATTTTAACTGGAATTTACCACGCAACATTGAAAATAAAAGAAGTATGGGCAAATAAAAAAACAAGATATTGCTAGCCTTCAAAACAATACTTGGGAAGGTTGGTGTAATATTAAAACTTTTTATAACATCAACCAAGAAAATTTCAAAAACTATTCGTATCTTTAAGTTGTATTGTTTATGCCCATACTTGTATAAACCCCAAATGCTTATAAACTAGTTCTCCCGCTATAATTGTGCCTATGAGGATTCATTCCGTCTATAGTAGTAACCCCACTAAACTCATGATAATGACCGCCATTAGGAAGAGGAATAGCTGGACCAGTAACTCCACGAATTTCGTGTTGATGTTGATCGTCCACAGATGTAAAGGTAAAGTATCGATGAGTGTGTTGGACTCCACTTGGTGCTGGTTCAGTAATTCCAGCGTATCTGTGATTATGTCCCGCATCAAAAGAAGTAACTCCTCTAAATTCGTGGACATGGGCAGGGACGGGTCTGCCATCCCATGAAGTGATAAAAAGTTGGTGGGAATGCTGAGGATCCGAATCGTCTGAATGATACATGAATCCAGAAACAGGGATTTCCAAATGTACAACTCCTTTTTGCTATTTTCAATAACTTATGTAATTGAGATAAATAAGGATACAAACTGTATTAAAAATGAGAGTAGTACAATCTCCTTTTAGGACATGATTACAAGTACGATGGCGTTGATTCAAGAAGGAGTGACGTTTTTTTGTTGAACAATGAAATGTTTTATAAAAGTTGAATTACGAGGTTTGTTTATACTTAGATTTTGATGATTCTGCATGAATTTAATCAATCTTTTTTCAAAGGTTACACTTTCTTTCGTTATTAAAACTAATAAAGAGCGTTGTATAATTGAGCTTATACAAACGCTCTTTTATAATTAATTCATTGCTCGACTTTTCATAATTACTGTAATTTTACCATTATCAGAAGAAAGCTTAACTTTATTTGTTCCTAGACCAATCACTGTACGTGAGTTTTTTTCACCCAAAATATTAATTCCTCCAAAATCTGTCTTGGCCTGAATCGTTACATTTGTAGGTTCATTTTCAGCTTCTACAAGAATACTACCGTTATCTGTCTCAAGATCAATCATACGATCCAAGGTAGTAGTCAGCAGGGAGATTCTGCCGTTATCTGTTTTCCCAGTGATATCACCGTTTACATATTCCATCATAATTCGTCCGTTATCCGTTTTTGCTCGAATTTGTATAGCATCTATATTTCGGAGTTCAATACGTCCATTATCCGTTTGAGTAGAAAGCTTATCGACTTGAATTTTTTCCAAATCAATTCGACCATTGTCTGTTTCTACATCTAAAACAGTGGAGGCAAATTCTTTTAAACCAATACTTCCGTTGTCAGAAGTGACCTTTATTGTTTTCCCAAGAATTTTTTCTGCTCGAATACGACCGTTATCCGTTTTCATGACGATGGACGAATATAGTTTCTTCGGCAGTGCTACGTTCACTTTCATTTCTTTAATCAGGAACAAAAAGCTAAAAAATTTGAATTTCTTTGTTTTTAATTGAATCGACAATGTATCATTTACTACATCCGCTGTTAGTTCTAATTTTTCATTTTCACCTATTAATTCAATAAACGTTTCATCTGTTTCAGAAGGAAAAACATTAAGAGAGCCATAATCTATATCCATCATCACGTTAGAAAAATTAGAGTGAGGAACGTGTATCATTTTATTGGTTGTTTCTATTTTTTCTGGTACATGGCTTTCTAGGATCTCCTGTGCTATTTCTTTTGGAGAGCCTAGAGAAACGGCGATGTCGCTTTCCGTTTTTCCATCTTCACGACCGTTTCTAAAATATTCTTTTATGTCTGATAGAATATCATTTCGTTCTTCCGTAGGTAGTTTCGTTAAAGCAAGCTCCAGTTCCCTTAGAAATTGTTGTTCAGTCATTTTTTACACCTTCTTCGATTAGATTGTTTACACCATTTGTAAATGTTTTCCATTCATTTAGCTGTTCATGTAAATAAGTTCTTCCTAACTCTGTCAGCTTGTAATACTTTCGTGGTGGACCTTCTGTGGATTCTTGTAAATAAGTTGTGAAGTAACCTTCCTTTGTCAATCGACGTAGTAATGGATAAACAGAGCCTTCCGATATAGAGATTTGATCTGATATTTTTTGGACTAGCTCATATCCATAACGATCTTGTTTATCTAATAGAACTAGCACACAAAGGTTCAATACGCCTTTTTTAAACTGGATATTCATTTTTTCTTTCACTCCCTTCACTACTATTCAATAAACAGTACCTTTGATAGTAATATATCATTTAGTATTATTCTATGCAAGGTACTAAGTAAAATAGTATAAAATATTTGTCAGGAATCAGTTATAATCTGAATTAATGAAAGGATTGATACGTGATGAACCCTTTTACCGAAAGAGTTATTGAAATAATAAAGTCGATTCCCGCAGGGAAGGTCATGACATATGGGCAAATTGCTAAGGTTGCAGGGAGTCCTAGGGGAGCAAGACAAGTAGTGCGTATTCTGCATTCAATGAGTGCCAAGCACAGTTTACCTTGGCACCGTGTGGTTAATGCAAAAGGAGAAATTGCCATTCCGGATGAAGAGTCTGCTTACTCACAAAGGACTATGTTAGAAGATGAGGGAGTTTGCTTTCGACAAAATGGTCTTGTGGATTTAGAAAAGTCCAGATTTGCATCTGAGGTACTTGTATTTGAAGAAGATCTTATTTAAAGAGAAGAGGAAATGGAATGGATATGTTTAGCTGGCAAGGTGCAGCAGGAATTTGTATAAATGATCAAAATGAAATTTTAATGGTACTTCAAGCTGCTCCGGGAGAAGAGAAGAAATGGACTGTTCCATCAGGCACACTAGAAGAAGGAGAAACATTTGAAGAATGCTGCGAAAGAGAGTTTTGGGAGGAAACAGGTTTCAGAGTACGTACATTGGAAAATGTTCATTACAAAAGTGGGGTACTGAGTGACTATGGAATATCCTACAAAGTAGATTATTTCTTAGTCGAAATAGTCAGCGGAGAAATTACAATTCAAGATCCAGACGAATTTATTCATGAAATTGCTTGGCAACCAGTGGATGAACTTTCTAAGCTGCCTCTTGCCTATCCTGAAGATGTAGACATTATCCAAACAGTTATCTCCATGCAAAAAAACTAAAAGGCAATATGCCTTTTAGTTTTTTGTGTATATGTGAACTGCATCTCTTAAAAACTCAGCCGCACCAGGTTGAATTTTATCATAATATGCGGTAAACCGTTCATCGTCCACATACATTTGAGCAACACCTGCATGTGCCTCTTTCGTATACTCGTTCCAGTAAAAGCTTAGCCATTGGCGATGTAAATCTGCTGTCTTTTGAGCAAGTTCACTATTAGGATCACCAGTTGCCATTGCTGCTTTTAAATTTACTGCAATCTCCTCCGCTAAATTCGTAACTTCCTCATACTGAGCTTGTGTCATTCCTTTAACTTTTGCGTTGGATTTATTTACTGCTTCCTCTCCGTACTTTTCACGAATTTCTTTCCCATATTGTTTCTCATTATCTTCCACCATTTTTTGCTTAAACCCTTCAAATTTCTCTTTATCTGACATGATAATTCCCCTCTCCGTTTGTTGAATGGATTTATCGACGTTTGCAATCAATAAATCCAATTGTGTTCTTTTTTCTAACAGTTTTTCTCGATGTTCTTTCAATGCAATGGAACGGTCGAATGTATCAGAAGTCATAATTTCTTTAATCTGATCTAGGTTCACTCCAAGCTCCCTATAAAACAAAATTTGTTGCAGTTTATCTATTTCAGCAGACCCATAAATACGGTAGCCAGATGAATTAATGCGTGCGGGCTTAAGTAGTCCGATCTCGTCATAATATCGAAGAGTTCTAGTACTAATTCCTGCTAGCTGGCCAAGCTTTTGTACCGTATATTCCACGCTATCACCTCCTAATAACTACAGTCTAAACCTTTACGCAACGTCAAGGTCAAGTATGAATTGTTCATTTGATTTCATTTTATTATACTTAAAGAACCAAGTATGAGGGGGAGAATAGTAAATGACAACAATAGGGTTTGTACGGCATGGAGTGACAGCTTGGAACAAAGAAGGAAGAGCGCAAGGAAATACAGATGTTCCGTTAGATGAGGAAGGAATTGAAATGGCAGAGCACGTTGCCGATAGAATTCAATTGGAAGAATGGGATGTCATTTATACAAGTCCATTAATTCGAGCGAAAAAAACTGCAGAGATCATAGCTGAAAAACAATCTGGAGCTGAACTTTTTACAGATAAGCGGTTAGGAGAAATTGGTGGGGGCATAATAGAAGGAACGACCGAAGAAGAACGTGTAGCCAAATGGGGAGCAGCATGGAGAGATCAGGACTTGGGATTTGAGCCAGAAGAGGTCATTATTTCTCGAGGGATGTCTTTTATAGAAGATGTGAAACAAGCACATCCAGGCAAACGGGTATTAGTGGTAAGTCACGGAGGCTTCATTAGTAGACTATTAAATGCACTTATTCCTAATGGAGAATTTTCAAAGGATATTGGGAATACATCTGTAACAGTCGTTGAATTAAAGGAAAATAAAAATTTATGTCATTTGTTTAATTGTATGAAGCACTTAGAAGCGAGGGAAGTTTAATGATGGATGCAGAATATTACATAAAACAGCTTGGGTTAGAACCTCATCCAGAAGGAGGATATTTTAAAAGTACCTTTGCTTCTGAAGAATCAGTAAGCAGTAGAAAGTTATATACTAGCATTTACTTTTTACTAGGAGCTGATGATGTATCTCACTTTCATCGTCTGAAGTCCGATGAACTATGGTATTTTCATGGTGGTAGCTCGTTATTAGTGCATGTGATTGATGAGGATGGTAACTACGTAGAGCACAAGGTAGGATTGGATATTGAAAATGGAGAAACCCCACAAGTCCTTGTACCGAAAAACTCTATTTTCGGGTCCTCGGTTATGGAGAATGGATCTTTTTCTCTCGTTGGATGCATGGTTGCACCAGGATTTGAATATGAAGATTTCGAGCTTTTCACTCAAAGCGAGTTATTAGACAAATATCCACAGCACGAACAAATCATTCGCAAGCTGGCGTATGAAAAATTATAAGGTATTGGCAAAGAGAGACCAATATGGCTGGGTAAGCAACGATGGAAAAAGACGAACTAAAGTAATTAACGACAATGCAAAAGTAATCACTAAAATGCCCTCAAGACTAAAACTTGAGGGCATTTTCCTATTTATTTAATCAGCTTAAAATAATTTTCTCCAAGTACTCTATCCACATAATAGGATCCTTCGACTAATTCCTTTTCAACAAATGAAGCAATATCCTGTTGATCTAAGCCATATAATTCTTCAATTTCACGGGAGAATAATAGCTCTTCTTTTACTAATATATTTTGTAGCTTTGGAGCCTTCTTAGGTTGAATATTTTCATCAGGAAGCATTTGTTGTAATGCTTGCACATAATATTCATATGGACGGGCCCCTACCACTTTAACTCCTTTTTGTTCTTCGTTTAAGAAAATAATAGTAGGGAATCCTCGAACACCTAATTTACTAGCCATTTTAAAATCTTCTTCCAGGCTAGCTTGTGCAACTGCAAGGTGAGATTCTTTCACAATTTCCTCACCTTTTAATCCCATTTCATTGATGATGTCGATTAATACTTCATCACTTGCAATGTTTTTATTAAATGGAAATACTGCTTCTCTCGCTTTACGTAAAAAGATATGTGCTAAGTTTAAATCTAGTTTTTGAATGGTTTTAAATACACGAGATGGAATATAAGAAGATGACACAGGGTCTTCTAACCAAAATGATCCATCTATTGGCATACGAGTGTGGTCTCCTACCTCTCGCCAATGGGCCGCAACATCCGCTGGTCCAGAAATTCCATTAGCAACATCTGCAAATCCATCCCATTTTTCGAGTAGACCACCCATTAAAGTATGCATATTAATATAATTTCCGTATTCTTCTACAAATTTACGTAATGTGGGTTCTAGAGCCCAGCAGTGTGAACAAATTGGATCCGTAACATAATATACATCTATTTTTTTGTTTGGAGCAGTTAGGTCGATTAGCCCCATTGCAGTATTTCCTTCATCAACAGGACCGCATATACCTGTTTCTAAGTCACACATCATAGCGTTTTTATTCGTCATATCTGTCCCTCTTTTCATTAATTTTCTAAAGAAATATGTTTTTTTGCCCAAGCATGCACTGGTTTAAGTGCTTCCGCAAGCTCCTGACCTGTATCTGTTAGGTGATAGGAGATTTGAACTGACTGCTCCGTGCTCATTTTCTTCTCGACTAAACCGTGTTCTGCAAGTTCCGTCAATTTTAACGATAAAGCACGAGGTGTAATATCAGTTAAGTCCTTTTTCAGGTCTGAGAAATGAGCTGTATAATTTGGGCAATTGGATAAGTAATGCACGATTAAACCGTTCCATCGTCTGCCAAGTATTTGAAAGGATGATTCTAGATATGGGCAAATTTTCATGTTATTCATTCCCTCGATTCTAATAGAAGTATATTATGATATAAAAAATATATCAAGTATAATAATTATATTAAAAATTATAATATAAAGGAATATTGGATAAGAATAGAGAAAGCAGAGAGGGAAAGGTTATTATGCAGGAGGTTCTGAAATGATTAAAAAAGTAGGGATAATCCTTTTAGTATTTATCATTATGATTGCAGTAAAAATGTATTTGGGAAACAAACAAGAAATAAAAGAAGGTAATCATCAGGAGGAAGTACCCATAAGAGAAATGCCTTTAGAAAATGAGAATCTTGTTTCTCTCGTTTTTGATGCGGCAGAAAAGGGTCAAGCCTGGGATATTCCGTTTTTCGTGGGAGAATCAGATATTCAGGAAGTCCATGAATTATGGGGGACTCCAGAGAAAATGAACGAACTTTCCTCGAAGATTTATGAAGACTATTTTTCTAAAGATGCAACAATCGGTCATCTCACCAATCTTGTTTTTGATATACGCTCAAGCTCACCAGAAATTCAGCAAATCGAATTAGAGGATATTAAGAAACTAAAGGGACAAGCTGATGAAGTTCGAAGTTATCAAGATGCAAAGACCAATCAAATTATTCTTGTATATAATGTGACTTCTACGTATCAACTTAAGTGGGTACTGCCAAAGCCAACAGAAAGTATACCTAATCCTAAAGTTGACCATATTTCGATTTTTACAGAAGTGAAAGAGGAGGTTAGTACTGATATCGCGGTTATTAAGGAAATGAGTTTGGAAGAAAAAGTTGGGCAAATGATTTTCGCTGGTATAGACGGAACTAGCTTATCTAAAGAGTCTAGATTGCTAATTTCCAATGATAAAGTTGGTGGAATAATTTTATTTAAAGATAACTTGAAGGATGTCAATCAATCCATCTCCTTATTAAATGAATTGAAAGGAGAGAATGAGAAAAATAAGTTTCCTATATTTCTAGGTGTTGATCAGGAGGGCGGGAGAGTTTCCAGACTACCTGAACTTATACAATTGCCTACAAATCAAGAAATTGGGAGGCTAAACGATTCTTCACTCTCTTATAATATAGGTAATCTTTTAGGAAAAGAGTTAAATGCGTTTGGCTTCAATCTTGATTTCGCACCGGTACTAGATATAAATAGCAATCCTAAAAACCCGGTTATTGGGGATCGTTCCTTCGGAAACAATGCACGCATTGTTAGTACCCTTGGAATTCAAACGATGAAGGGCATTCAACATCAACGAGTTATTCCAGTAGTGAAGCATTTCCCTGGGCACGGTGACACAGCTGTAGATTCTCATAAAGAGCTACCCATTATTCAAAAGAGTTTAGAAGAATTACAAGCATTAGAATTAATACCTTTTAACGATGCGATAAAAAATGGTGCAGACGTTGTTATGGTTGGACATATTCTTATGCCAAAAATTGACCCGACTTATCCATCTTCGATGTCGTATGTGTTAATCACAAATATACTGCGGGAGAAGTTGAAGTTCGAAGGTGTTGTAATAACGGACGATATGACGATGGGGGCGATATTAGACAATTATAAAATTGGGGAGGCTGCTGTAGAAGCGGTGAAAGCTGGTAACGATATTGTTTTAATTGCTCATGATTATGTCAATATTAAGGAAGCGATAGACTCCATTTTATTAGCTGTTAATGAAGGACAGATTTCAGAGGAAAGAATAAATGCCAGTGTGGAAAGAATCCTTTTATTAAAAGAAAAGTATAAACTGAGTAATGAGCGAGTAGATAGGGTAAACATAGAAGAGTTAAACCAAACTATCGAACAAATATTAGGGAGATGAAAAGATGAAAACAGTGCAAATAAAAGGTTCAAGTGTAGCTTATATAGATGAAGGTCAGGGAAAGGTATTATTTCTAATTCATGGTTTTTGTGGAAGTTCTGCATATTGGTGTAGAGTGGTTCCACTACTTGCTAATCAGTATCGTGTAATTGCGATAGATTTACCGGGTCATGGAGAATCGGAGGTGCAGGATAATGTGAATCAAATTGACGATTATGCGGACTTCATCCACCAATTTTTAGATTCTTTGGAGCTAGACAAGGTAACAATGCTTGGTCATTCTTTAGGTGGTTATTTAACACTCGCATTCGCAGAAAAATATAGCGAACGATTAAATGGCTTTTCCTTAATACACTCAACAGGATTACCAGATTCAGAGGAGGCTAAAAAAGGAAGAGATACTTCAGCTCTAAAAATAGACGATGAGGGGATAGAAGTATTTGTTGACGGATTAATACCAAAACTATTTGCACCAAATAACGTGAAGAGTCATCAAAACTTAGTGGAGGAAGCGATTAAAATTGGATATTCAACTTCTCCAATTGGTGCTAAGAATGCTCTAATGGCAATGAGAGATCGAAAAGATCGAAGAGAGATAATTAATATTACTAAATTACCAGTAGTGCTTGTTGCTGGGGCAGAAGATCAACTTATCCCATCTGAGAAAACCTTCACGGCAAATGGAGTTAATATAAAACAAGTAGTGCTAAAGGATGTAGGACATATGAGTATGTACGAGGCGCCAAAAGAACTGGTTAAAATCTTTGAAGACTCGAAAACGTTTTCCTGAAAAGAAGGGTTGGTCGTGACGATAGTCACGACCAACCCTTTAAAATGTAGCAAAAGTCTATTTAAAAGCCCCTTTTTTTCTGGTTTTTTAATGTTAATAGAAGACCGACTTTCTGTGAATTGGTCTTCTAAAAAGTGTATGTTATTTATTATATAAACTAATGTATAAGGAACCATTCGTTTGTACTTGTGCATAAAACACTTCATCCACTGAATCGATTCCTTGTTTTCGAAGTTTTTTCATTACCCACTCCTCAGATAAATCTAATTCAGTTAGATTTTTTTGTACTATTTTACCATCCGCTATTATTTCAGAAGGTAAAAATGTTGGAAGAGTAATTGTAGCCTTTACGTCTGTCTTAGTAGCTTCTTGCTGACCTACTTTTTTAAATACACTCAATTCTCCGTTTGTCTCCAGAACTGCATAATGTACGTCTTGTATGGAAAAAATAGATTGTTCTCGTAGTAGCATTAACACATCATCCATATGTAAACGAGCAGTCTTTAAAGACTTCACCACAAGTTGTCCGTCTTTAATAATAATAGTAGGTTCATCATCTATTAAGACACGCGCTCTCGGAGATTTCAGTGATATAAAGCTCATTAATAGTGTAAGAAGCGTCCACCACACTAGTGATACTAGGCCATCAAGAAAAGGTGTTTCGTGTTGTGCGGCAATCTCAGCGGCAATAGATCCTATTGTTATTCCTGTGATGTAATGGAAAAAGGTCAATTGACTCAGCTGTTTCTTTCCTAATATTCTTGCTAATATTAATAGCACTATAAAGGAAAAAGTTGTTCTAATTAACATTTCCCAAAAGTTTAACTCGAAAAATGTATCCATATTCATTTCAAACACCTCTTTTAAAATGACTTCTATTTAGTTTTGCCTAGAAAAAAGTAACTATTCTTGCTTTCTTGTTAATTTATAATTAATTGTCGAAATTTGCGCTATAATAAAACTATTCATGTATATCAATCTTAGAAAGAATGTGAAAGATATGTTTATAGCTAATGCCTCGCATAAAATGGGAAATCCAGTTTATCCTATTATGTTTGCGATCGGAGTTTGTCATTTGTTTAATGATTCACTACAATCGGTTATTCCAGCAATGTTTCCGGTTTTAGAAGAAGAAAGAGGATTGACGTTTACACAGTTAGGTTTAATATCTTTCATGTTGAATATCGTCGCTTCAGTTTTACAACCGGTAGTAGGTTTTATAAGTGATAAAAAACCTATGCCATATGCACTTCCGCTAGGTATGATAAGTTCCTTTGTTGGGATAGCGGGTATTGCATTTTCTGCGGAATATTGGATGATTCTTGTTTCCGTTGTATTCCTTGGTTTTGGTTCTGCCATATTTCACCCAGAAGGTTCTCGTGTTTCCTTTATGGCTGCTGGTTCTAAAAGAGGGCTATCGCAATCTATTTATCAAGTCGGAGGGAACTCTGGACAAGCTCTTGCTCCATTAATAAGTGCATTTATTCTAGTACCGTTTGGTCAAAAGGGGGCTGCACTTTTCTTAATTGTTGCAGCTATTGGTATTTTTCTATTATCCAGAATTTCTATTTGGTATAAGAAAGAGTTAGAAGTTGAGAAACTTTCTAAAAGGAAAAAAACAATACTTTCTTCTTTGCCACCTCTTTCTAAAAAACAAGTGGGTATAGCACTTACACTTTTAATGATCATTATTTTTGCGAGATCCTTTTACGTAACTAATATGACAAACTTTTATATTTTTCATTTGATGGAAAACTACGATTTATCGATTAAAAAAGGACAGCTTTTTATTTTTATATTCCTTGTGTTAGGAGCAGTTGGGACATTCTTTGGTGGTCCAATGGCAGACAGATTTGGTAGAAAAAACGTCATCTTACTTTCAATGGCTGTTCCAATTCCTTTAAGCCTCATTTTGCCGCATGTCCCAATTTGGGCAGTCGTTTTACTACTAGTAATTATTGGATTCTCCATCATGTTAAGTTTTTCAGTCACTGTCGTTTATGCACAAGAACTTGTACCTAGTAAAATTGGTACTATGGCGGGTTTAACAGTTGGACTTGCCTTTGGTATGGGTGCAATAGGGGCGGTCCTAATAGGTATATTAATGGATAACGTCGGTGTATACACAACGATGATTATCGTTTCAACGCTACCCCTTATCGGATTGGTTGCGCTTGCCTTACCAACAGATCGCAAAATAGCGGTTCAAAAGTAAAGAAGAAATAGGGGGTTCTATTAAAAGAAGGAGAAATTGTAATGAGTGATATGGAAGATATAAGTTCAGTGTGGATTGATGGGGATATAGAAACTGTTTGGGATGCTATAACGGAAGAGAAGAAAATCTCACGATGGTATGTTCCGGGTTCTCTGTGTGAAATACCTAATCTGAAAATAGGGGAGAAAGCGACATTTACGTTAATGCCTAGTGTGCATAATAATCTTTCCGAGAAACTGACGATGCCTTTAACTATTGTAGTTCTAAGAACTTATAAGGAATTTTCTCTTTATTTGAACTCGCAACAAACTCTTCTATCCTTTGTAATAGAAAAGGAAGATAATGGGGCTAGAGTGACGATGAATTCAGGTGGCTTCGATGAGTCATTAGCAAATTTAAAAGCCTTAATAGAAGGTAACGAAATTCCTTTTATTTAGGCTAAGTTATTGATAATTGTTCATTTTATTAGGGCTCATTCTTCGTGCTCATGAGCATCACACATCCTAGAAATGGCCCATGGAAATCTTTTTGCAATTAATAGAATCTTCTTTAATACTTATTTAGAGAAGACAACGGCACTCGCGCCTTGGCAGCCTGCTGCCAGCGCGAATGCCAAAAAGCTCAAAAAAAAGAAACTCATCGGAGTTTCCTTTAAAAATTATTGTTTAATCTTAACATTGCACCCGTCTGGAACTTGAGAGTTGTCTGTTACCAGGTTCTCTTGAATATGGACTTGGTGCATCTTGCTGTTATGCATGAATTTAAAAATCCCATTATCAAAATCTGTACCAATTTCTTTAAAGAAAATACCTTCTTGGCACATGTTTTTAGCACATGTAAAGGATACTTTATAATCATCGCCATCCGCGACCAAATACGCACGTACTCCTTTTTCGAAAATGCCATCTTCCTCGTCTTTGACAGATCGTTCTACGGAAACAACATGGAAATCAACAAAAGGAATTTCACGTAATAACACATTCATAAAAGAGCCCTTTGTAATCTCTTCCCATCTACTTTGGGCAGTTTGTCCAATAATTATTTGGGTTATATTATGTTTATGAGCTACTTCTTTTATAACTTTTGGTGAAGGGCGTTTTTCGTTATCGCGAATGATAAATTCGTCTACTTCTAGTTCTTCAGCTAAATTCTGCCATTGTTCAATATAACTTGATTTCTCGGCATCGAATGCATCGTATGGAAGAGGGTCAACTGTAAGAATATAGAGAGGGCAATCCATTATAGTAGCCATCTTATGACCTCTTCTTATTAAACGTTCGCCATTAGGACCATAGTATACGCAGACCAATATACTCTCATCCATTCTGCCTTTCGTGTGTTTCACGGTAGTCTACACCTCTTTTTCAGCTAAATAATTTTATCTTCTTTCCATTTAATTTCATCTCAAATTGTTTAATCCTCAAGCACTTCAAGTGCGAAAAGCGCTTATTTAGTGTATAATTTACAAAGTATATTCATGCATCCCTCAATTTTTTATATACCATGGCAAGGAATGGGCACAAATCTTTCATTGTACTACACCTCAAAAATCTCCAAAAATACATAAGGACTCCATATGGATTCCTATTATGCTACTAGTTAGTGGTATAGTCAAGCATCTAGTTCAAATGAAATAATTCTGTAAAATTACAATTCTACAAAATTTGTCAAGTAGGAGGTTAAATTTTGTTCCCTGTTAGTTTAATTATTGTTATTCCATTTATTATTGCGGCAATCGTACCGTTTATATATAGGCGATTTACCAAAATTCATGTAGGCTGGTTTGTCCTTTTAGTCCCTATTTTTTTGTTAGTCATGCTTGCTAGGCTAATTCCCTCGATAGCAGGTGGTAAAACATATATCCATACTTATGAATGGATACCTCATTTAGGAATTAATTTCACTACTTATTTAGACGGTTTAAGTATGATATTTGGTTTACTTATAACTGGTGTAGGTAGTTTAGTTATTCTATATTCTATTTTTTATCTTTCATCTAAAGAATCCCTTCAACATTTTTATTGCTACCTACTACTATTCATGGGTGCCATGCTGGGAGTTGTGTTCTCGGACAACTTAATGGTTTTATATGTATTTTGGGAGTTAACAAGTGTTTCTTCTTTCTTATTAATCGCCTTTTGGCATCATCGTAAAGGCTCAAGACAAGGAGCTCAAAAAGCAATGCTTATTACCGTGAGTGGCGGAGTAGCGATGCTTATTGGATTTATAATGCTTCACTCTATGACTGGGACATATAGTATTCGCGAGATTATTTCAAGTCTAAGCGAGATGACAGATCACTCGTTTTTTATACCAGCAATGATTTTGATATTAATAGGGGCGTTTACAAAATCAGCACAGTTTCCATTTCATATTTGGTTACCTGATGCGATGGAAGCTCCAACTCCCGTGAGTGCATACTTACATTCCGCTACAATGGTTAAAGCTGGTATTTACTTAGTAGCCCGTTTTACACCTATTTTTGGTGGAGAACAAGTTTGGTTTTGGGCGGTTAGTGGAGTAGGTATGATTACATTATTTTGGGGTTCTTTGAATGCAATTCGACAAACAGATTTAAAGGCTTTGCTAGCGTATTCAACTGTTAGTCAGCTAGGTCTAATTATGAGTCTTCTCGGCTTAGGGTCGATTGCACTTCATTTGGGGTATTCGAAGGATTCGATTATTTATACGCAAGCAACATTTGCCGCACTTTTTCATATGATCAATCACTCAACCTTTAAGGGTGCTTTGTTCATGGTAGTGGGAATTGTCGATCATGAACTTGGGACCCGTGACATACGAAGGCTTGGTGGGTTAATGGCACTCATGCCGTTTACATTTACGATTGCTGCAATAGGAAGTTTATCGATGGCAGGATTGCCACCTTTTAATGGTTTTTTAAGTAAAGAGATGTTTTTTGCAGCCACAGTAGCTATTACTGATGCTAATGTCTTCTCGCTCGACTCCATAGGTATCATTTTCCCAATCGTAGCGTGGATAGCAAGTGTCTTTACGTTTGTTTATTGTATGATTATCATTTTTAAAACATTTTTAGGACCAGCTCAACCAGAAAAGTTAGACAAACCAATTCATGAAGCACCTATAGGAATGCTTATTTCTCCATTTATATTAGTTGCATTTGTGGTAGGTATATTCTTATTCCCTAATTTACTAGGTGAATATATACTACGTCCAGCGATGTTTAGTGTATATCCGACATTCGCGGAGGCGGAAAGCCTCACTCCGAAAATTTCTGCCTGGCATGGAATTAAACCAGAATTACTTATGACGATTGGTGTTATTTTGGTAGGGGCAATACTGTATTATCGACTAAAAAGTTGGAAGCCAATATACAGCTTATTTTCTCAAAAATACACATTTAATGCGTTTTATAATAGGTTGCTTGCAGACAGTGAAGTAAGTTCTACATTAACAACGAAGTCTTATATGACTGGATTTTTGAGAGATTATTTAGTTTATATTTATTTGTTCTTTATAGTAACTTCAGGTGGCTTTTTATTATTTTCATCAGCATTTTCGTTTAGCACTGCTAACAATGCTCCAATTCGAGTGTATGAAGGTATACTTGTTGGCGTAATGGCGATTGCTGCAGTTGCAATGATATTTGCGAAATCTCGTGTGACAGCAGTTCTTTTGAATGGTGTTTTGGGTTACGCTATCTCTATCTTTTTCGTTATATTCCGTGCTCCAGATTTGGCGCTAACCCAGCTTGTTGTAGAATCTGTCACTACGGCTTTATTTCTTTTGGCATTTTCTCATTTACCGGATTGGAAGAAAGAGAAATCATCATCCAATAACAAGATGATTAATGCAATCATCTCGATTGCTGTTGGGGCATTTGTCATGCTAATAGGTTTTTCAGTCATCAATTACAATTCATTTGCATCGATATCGGTATTTTTTGAAAATGCTTATGAACTAGCTGGTGGAGCAAATATTGTGAATGCCATTTTAGGGGATTTCCGTGCATTTGATACGATGTTAGAGGTTGTTGTACTCTTTATTGCCGGCTTAGGAGTTTATACTCTCATTAAGTTACGAGCAAAGAAGGGGGCAGAAGACATTGAAGATTAATGATGTTATTTTACGGACAGTTACTAGAATTGTTGTGTTTATTATACTGACATTCGGTGTGTATTTGTTTTTGTCTGGTCATAATAAACCTGGTGGTGGATTTATAGGTGGCTTAGTGCTTGGTTCTGCTATCGTGCTACTTTATTTAACACATGATATAGCATCGATCAGCAAGAGTCTTCCCTTTGATTTTAAACTAGTAGCTGCCTTAGGTGTGTTAATGGCAACTTCTACAGGGTTTGGTTCTATAATTTTGGGTGTGCCTTTTTTATCGCAGTCTTTTGGCTACTTTGATCTCCCTATCTTTGGGAAAACAGAGCTCACCACAGTGACTATTTTCGAGGCTGGTGTGGCATTAACCGTTGTCGGAGTAGTTGTAACAATTATTTTGAGTATAAGTGAGGATGAGTAGAGATGGAAACGTTAATTATGATATTAATCGGAATACTAACAGCCGTTGGAACCTATTTGATCCTCTCTAGAAATATTATTCGAGTAATTTTAGGGACCGCTGTTCTGTCTCATGCAGTTCATTTGTTGATCTTAACAATTGGAGGCTTAAAAAAAGGTAATGTACCTTTACTGAAGCAGGCAGACGCTCCTTATACAGATGCTCTCCCACAAGCATTGATTTTAACTGCTATTGTTATAAGCTTTGCGGTGACAGCCTTTTTACTTGTTTTAGCTTATCGATCTTATCAAGTAAATAGGCAGGATGATCTTCATGCATTGCGAGGAACAAATGATGAATAATTTAATTGTTTTGCCGTTAATCATTCCGATTATGGTGGGAGTGATACTCGTATTTCTACGTTCGTATATACGTTTACAGAGAATCATTAGTTTGTTAGCAATGATTGGAGTGGCGTGTGTTAGTGTCTTTGTTTTAAATACCATTCAATCGGAAGGTATTCTGCGGTTAGATTTTGGTGGTTGGGAGCCTCCATTTGGGATACTTTTTGTCGCAGATTCTTTTTCCATGTTACTAGTATTAACAGCAAGTATTGTAACAGCAATCTGTTTAATTTATGCCTTTTCTTCAATCGGAGAAAGACATGAGAAAATGTTTTTCTACCCATTTGTCTTATTTTTAGTAGCAGGGGTAAATGGTTCTTTGTTGACTGGTGATATGTTTAACTTATTCGTTTGTTTCGAAGTGATGCTTTTAGCCTCTTATGCGCTTATAACGCTTGGAGGGGAAAAGGTACAATTAAGAGAATCGATTAAGTACGTGGTCATAAACGTGGTTGCATCTTGGTTCTTCTTAGTAGCATTAGCTTTTCTATATGGCACAACTGGAACTTTAAATATGGCTCATTTAGCAGAAAGAGTAGCGGAAGCAGGACAAGATCCATTACTTACAACGATAGCCATCGTCTTTTTGCTAGTGTTTAGCTTAAAGGCAGGATTGTTATTATTCTATTGGCTTCCAGGTTCTTATAGTGTTCCTCCGACTGCAGTAGCCGCACTTTTTGGAGCTTTACTAACGAAGGTAGGAATATATGCATTGTTCCGTACTTTTACGCTGATTTTTTATCATGAACCAGATGTTACGCATAGTTTAATCGGTGTAATGGCAGGAATCACTATTGTGGCAGGTTGTATGGGAGCGATTGCGTTCAAGGATGTGCGTCAAATTGTTGCTTATAATGTAGTCATTGCAGTTGGATTTATTTTAATTGGACTAGCAGTTGCGACACCCGCTTCGATTGAAGGATCTATTTATTACATTATCCACGATATGATTGCAAAGGCTATGTTATTTTTACTTGTCGGTACGATGATTCTACTTACTGGAAAAAATAAAATAGATGAGATAAGTGGTCTTATTCGGAACTATCCGATGTTTGGGTGGCTATTTTTCATCGTTACATTGTCTCTTACAGGAATACCTCCACTAAGTGGTTTTGTTGGGAAAATACTGGTAGGGCAAGGAGCAGTGGAAGCAGGTTCATATATTTTATTGGCTTTAGCTTTTATATCTAGTATTGTGGTGTTGTATTCACTACTTCGCATATTTTTAAACTCCTTCTTCGGTGAAACAATTATTAGTTTAGGAGAAGAAATGCCACTTAAGAAAGGATTGCTAATTCCAATTGTTTTATTAGCCATTGGAACAGCTTCACTAGGACTTGGGGCAGAATTTATATCTACCTATGTAAGTGATGCTGCAAAAACTCTTGTCAATCCCGCTATCTATATTGAAGCGGTTTTAGGTGGAGAAAAGTAGAGGAAGAGGTGAATATACATGCCTGCACAGTTTTTACTTAATTTGTTTATCGCGTTTTTATGGATGTTATTACAGGATGAAGATGAGCTAAGAATTACAACCTTTATCGCTGGTTTCCTTGTAGGGATAGGGATTATCTTTTTAATGCATCGTTTTTTTGGTACGCAATTCTACTTAAGAAGATTAGTTTCTATATTAAAACTTATATTTATCTTTATATCAGAGCTAACGTTTTCAAGCATTTTAATTATTAAACAAATATTAAATCCTAGACATAAAATTAAACCTGGGATTTTCACTTATAAAACTGAACTACGAGGTGACTGGGAAATCACAGCACTCGCCATGTTATTAACACTTACTCCAGGTTCTGTCGTAATGGAAGTAAATCCTGAAGGTGATATGTTTTATATTCATGCGATGGATATTGAGAAATCAAAAGAAGATGTATTAAGATCAATTGAGCGATTTGAAAAAGCGATTATGGAGGTGACACGTTGATGATAGAGATGATTCTTTTAGTTGCACTCGCCTTTTTTGCCATTTCCATATCGATTGCTCTTTTTCGAATGATTAAAGGGCCAACGATGCCAGACCGTGCAATAGCTTTAGATATGATTGGTGTCAATCTTCTATCTTCGATTGCTGTTATTTCGATGGTATTAAAAACAATGGCCTTTTTAGAGGCGATTCTTATTTTAGGTATTCTTGCTTTTATTAGTACAATTGCATTCTCGAAGTACATCGAAAGGGGGATTATCGTTGAGCGCAAGTCAGATAATTGAACTTGGTGCAGCTATATTAATCTTATTAGCTAGTATTATGAGTGTTATTAGTGCTTTTGGTATTATAACTCTCCCTGATATTTATACCCGTTCACATGCGGCTACTAAGAGCTCTACGTTAGCTGTATTATTATCCCTTTCTGGAGCGTTTGTTTATTTTTGGGTACATGATGCATTTATTAGCGTAAGGTTAATTTTAGGGATTATATTTGTTTTTTTAACAGCACCTGTCTCGGGGCATCTCATAACTCGTGCGGCGTATCGTTCAGGAGTGAAACTTTCTAATTCTTCAGCGGAGGACGAATTGAAGGAAGTTTTATTTCCAGAAGAGAAAAGTAAGTAAATCAACACCTTCCAAGATTTAGCTTGGAAGGTGTTTTTTTATAAAACTATTCCTTATTCATTGTAATATTCCCTTTTAGAAGGAGCTGTACTTAAAAACAATAATAGAACGGTTAGGGCTAACATTAGTAATGAACCACAAATTACGACGAACTGGATGGAGACGAGTTCTGCTGTAATCCCAATAACTATTGTACTTAAAATAATGAAGAATGCTTCAATTAACCCGTATATACTGCCAACTCTGCCCATCATATTTACTGGGATATTATTTTGATAAAACGTATGAAATCCTGTATTAGCGAATGCTAGAGAAAAGGCAAGGATAAAAAAACCTATGCCTGCTACTAAAAAGGAGCTCGAAAAAGCATATACAATATAACCAATTGAAACAATTAAAGAACCAACGCCAATTAAAATAAACGTCCTCAGCATTCTTACAAATATGGAGTTCACTATAGCCCCTGTAATAATACCCGCCCCTGCAATACTTACAAGAAAACCATACTCCGTGTTCGATAAGGAAAGTACTGATTTCGCAAATGCAGCTTCCTGAGAGTCCAAAGATGTCGCCATTACCATCACACAACTAAACAAAAAGTAAATGCCCATAATATAAGGAAAATGCCGACTGAAGTTTAAAACAATACTCCAATCTTTTTTTATTACCGCCCATGTAAAATGATCATCTGCTTGGGCAATCGCCTGATACCTTTCCAAATTAGGCATAAATAAAGTAACGATACCTGATAATAGGAGGGCAGTCGCGTTAATAAAAATTGCTACTGTGGGTGTGCCTAGTAAAAATAGAATTCCAGCTATCGCTGGTCCTATCAAAAAAGCTCCAGAATCTATTAAGCTTCGCAGCGAATTAAATCGTTTTCTTTGTTCAACTGGTATTAACTTTGTAACATAGGTCATAGATGTTGGTTCAAACATAGAACTTGCCATATTGATTATAAAGACAAGGAAATATATTAGCCAAATGTCTGAAACAAATGGCAGAAATGCTATAAACATTGCTCGAAATAGATCAAGCACTATCATTAAATTTCTTTTATTGATTCGATCAATTACACTACCTGCCCAACTATTCGTAAACAAGGTAGCCAGAGGTTTAACAATATAAAGTCCGGCAACAGCAAGAGGGGAGTTCGTCATATCCAACACGATTAAATTAAGTGCAATTAAATAGACCCATGCACCAAGATTAGAAATGCCAATTCCCACTAATAATATAAATGGGTACTTCCATGATGAGTATAATTTATTCATTGTCCTGTTATACTCCTTTCTCAATTAAATGGCTTTTTAAACTTTGCTGTTAATAGTTAAAATCATACGGGGATTATACGAATCTATTTGCAATTTGCACGTCCGCATGAGCCACTATAGTAACAGAGCATTTATTAAAAAACTGCAAATAAAAAAATCCCACCCCCAAGACAAATGTCTTAGGGACGAGATTTAGAAAGTCGTGGTACCACCCTAGTTTATTAATATGTCACCATATTAATCTTAATCGGTACGGCAAATAAACTACGATTTGCGTATACCTGAGCCCGATAACGGGAGCTCCCGTCACACCATCTCCTATTAGCAGGGTCCTTTGTGATGCTCCGAGACTTGGTTCAATAAATAATTCTTACTCCTTTTCAGCACCCGGAGCTCTCTTCAAAAGAATTGATCGATCTACTCTTCTCTTCATCGCATATAAATTTTACCAATAGTAACATGATTCAGGTAATTATGTAAATAATATTATTATAATTACGACAATTTTCTATATATTTCGTCTGATATATTGCATTCTGCGTCAATACATAGTATTATCAGGTCTGATATATTTGCAGGCTGAAGAAATGATAAAAATCATTTATGCAAATTCATCTAAGAAAATACACAAGCTAAAACAAAAATGATTTTGTTTATCATTACAGGAGGCAGAATAATTATGGATAAAAAATTATCATTCTCCAATCATCTTGTTATTGGAGTAATGTTGTTTGCACTATTCTTTGGAGCAGGAAATCTAATTTTCCCAGCAAGTTTAGGTCAGAACGCAGGAACGAATGTATGGCCAGCGGTAATTGGATTTTTGGCAACGGGAATTGGATTACCTTTCCTAGGTACGCTTGCAATGGGATTCTCAGGAAGTAAAAATCTACAAGAGTTATCAAGTAGAGTAAATCCTATTTTCGCTGTTATTTTTACCTCTTTGTTGTATTTAACTATAGGACCTTTCTTCGCTTTGCCAAGAACAGGAGCCGTTTCTTATGAAATTGGAATTCAACCGTTTATAGATGCTGACTATGCACAAATTGGATTACTCGTATTTACAATACTTTTCTTTGGAATTACATTATTATTTTCTCTTAATCCTTCGAAAATTGTAGATAATGTAGGGAAATATTTATCACCGGGAATAATTATTGGGTTATTTATCTTATTACTCTTTGTTGTTTTGAAGCCTATGGGTGGGTTTGAAGCTCCTCAAGGAAGTTATGTGGATAATGCATTTATGACCGGCTTTACAGAGGGATACAATACAATGGATGCTTTAGCTTCACTTGTATTTGGTATTATCGTGATCAATGCAGTTCGTTCCATGGGAGTTAATTCGACAAAAGGAATTATATCTGCAACAGCTAAGTCTGGTGGAATTGCTGTATTCTTTTTAGGCGTTATATATGCAGGGATTGCTTATTTAGGTGCAACAAGTACAAGTCTTTTTGGATTGTTTGATAATGGTGGTCCCGTTTTAAGTAGCGCTTCTGAGCATTACTTCGGTTCATTTGGAGCAGTGCTTTTATCTGTTATTATTTTCTTAGCATGTTTGACAACTAGTATTGGTTTAACAACTGCATGTGGGGAGTATTTTCATACGTTGATGCCGAAAATTAGTTATAAGGCATTTGTCATATTCTTTAGTGTGTTTACATGTATTATTGCTAACTTTGGATTATCAAACATCATTACATATTCAATTCCTGTATTGATGCTGCTATATCCATTAGCAATTGTAATGATCTTGTTGACATTCATTTCACCGTTATTTAATCACGCAAGAATTGTTTATGTAAGTGTTGTACTCATAACGTTTTTAATTAGTGTTATTGACGGTTTTAAAGCATTATGTGATTCACTAGGCATTGATTATTTTGGATGGATGAAACCAATCGTATCATTATATGAGAATTATTTGCCGTTCTATAGTGTAGGTTTGGGCTGGTTAATTCCTTTCATAGTTGTAACTCTTATAACTGGCATAATTGCAAAAATGCAAAAAACATAAAAATAACAAGCCCATTTACTTAATGTAAATGGGCTTGTTTTCTATTAAAATTCTTCTATAGTATAAATCCAATTTGCGCGCATAACTTCTGTTACTTTTTTTGTGTCCTTTTCTCTAAGAAAACGAATTATTTCAGCGTGTTGTTCTACGGAATACTCTCTAAGATTAATTTTTTCATAATAGAACAATCTTCGCACATGTGCTTGAAGCATTTCTATCATAGAAAGTATGTATGGATTATTGGCACTATCCACAATAATCTGGTGGAACTCTTCGTCTACTTTCAATGCAGTGGTAAATTCCTTTGTCCGAAGCGCATCCGCGAATTGCTTGTTCTTTTCTTCTAGTAATTCAAGTATGCTCTCATCCATATTAGGAATAGAGAGTTCGGCTGCAAGCGCTTGCAATACTGCTAATGGTGGTAAAAGATTATTAATGTCGTCTGTTTCTACTGCAGTTACTTGCGTAGCTCTTCCTGGTTGCATGGTGACAAAGCCTTGTGATTCTAAGAGCTGAAGTGATTCACGAATGGGAGTTCGACTAACTCCCAGTGCCTGTGCAAGCTCGATATCATTTAATTTTTCTTCTGGTTGTAATGTACCATCGATAATCCATTGCTGTAATTGATTAAAAGCATGAAGTTTTGCGGTAGTTCTTACAGGTTTTGTATGATTAACTGGTATCGGCATGTGACAACCCTCCTTCAAAAATCTTAATAGTTAACAAAATTATACACTATATTATACAGTATATCGCATTTATTGTTAAAAAAGTTTTATTCCATCAAAATTTTTAAGGTAAGAGCTCTCACATCAATTACAGATTCTTCCTCCATAATGTCTTGTAACATAACTTCTTTGAAGTAATTAACACTTTTTTCTAAAGGCATATGAACTATTTTTCTTAAAGCATTATCGTACATTTTTAAAAACTCAATATCCGTATTTCCGCGTTGTAATTCTGCAAAAGCTTCATACACTTGATCGAGTTTATCAGCAAGTTCAAGTAGTCTGCCTTCAATGGTTTCGTCTTTTCCTTCTTTCATTCGGTCGAAAAAGACAGGTTGGAATTCCTCTGGAATTTCATCTAAAATAAATTTCTCCATCATTTTTTCTTCTACATGAGAAAGCATCTGTTTAAGTTCTGGGGAAGCATGCTTTACTGGAGTTTTAATATCCCCGATAAAAATTTCAGCAAAGTCATGATTAATCGTTTTTTCATAAAGTGACTTCCAGTTAATAGTCGCTCCATTGTTCTCTTCGATTGTTGCAAAAAACATCGCGTATTGAGAAACCTTCCATGAATGTGCAGCAACATTATGATCCTCGAACTTAAAACGTCCTGGGGCACGTATAATTCTTTCTAAATCGTTCATGCTCATAAAAAACTTATGAATACCCATTCACAATCACTCCTTTTTATTATCATACTTGAAAATTCGAAAATATTGTAATGAAAGCATAATTGTAAGATAACCAAAAAATAAGGTACTATGAATGTAAAATGAAAGAAGGATTAACAATGACTGAAATTCAACCAGTGCTAAAGAAGCTACAATGGAAAGAAACAGGAAAAGCAGTGCTCATTTTAAATGCCCCATCTTCTTATAATGAGGTTTTAACTGCTTTTGAAGGAAGAGTAGATAAAAAAGTGGAAGAAGAAAATTATGGGTTTATTCAAGTGTTTGGAACTTCCAACGAAGAGATAGTTAACCTTTCTAAATCAGTTGTTGATTTTCTTGAAGAAGATGGTCTTTTATGGTTATGTTATCCTAAAAAATCTTCCAAAGTATATAAAGGCTCAGATTGTAGCAGAGATACTGTTGCACGAGTGCTTGCCGAAGAAGGTTTTGAACCCGTTCGAAATATTGCAATTGATGAAGATTGGTCAGCACTTAGGTTTCGTAAGGTAGAAAATATTAAAAAGATGGTACGTAAATTCGCTCATACAGAAGTAGGAAAAGAGCGTACAAATGAGCAATGATGCTATAAAACAATTACAATTTATTTCAGAAACAATCTTAGAACTTTTTGAACTAGTGGATGAAGAAATACTGCATAAAAGTCCAGTCGTAAATAAAATGAGTGTATGGGAAGTTTGCATGCATCTCTCCCAAATACCAGGAGCAGATTTGCATATTCAAAAAGGCTATTCGGCACAGCAAATGACGGAGTATTATCAAACAAATATGTCTAAGAATATAGCAGAAGTAAAAAATCGATTTACAACTGGTATTCAAGAACTTCTAATCTATTATGAGAACATAGCTGAAGACGAATTAAAGGAAAGATTCACCACATATTGGGGAAGTGATTATAGTAAGGGTGAATGGTTTATTCAAATTATCAATCATTTGGTGCATCATCGAATGCAATTGTATCAATATTTACTATTACTAAATCAAGAAGTACATATTGTTTTATTTCGTTGAAAAGTGGGAATCCTATTATTAAATAAACGCGAGCGCGAATATCTGCCGATAGGCGAGGCTTTGGGTTTTGGACAGATAATTGATTTTTTATCTGTTAATAAAAGGAGGAGTTCTTATGACGACGAAGTACGATAAATTAAAAGATACATTACTTGAGCGTTTAAACGAATTGGAACATAGTAGAGATAATAATGAGGAGTTTAATACAACGGAGTTATCTTTTTATGATAACCATCCTGCCGATAGTGCAACTGATTTAACGCTTCAACATACTCGTTTGGCAATGCAAAAGCATGAAGAGGATGAAATGCAAGATATAAAAGAAGCACTAGCTGCGATGGAAGAAGGAACATATGGTACTTGCAAAGAATGCTCGAAAGAGATTCCGATGGAAAGATTAGAGGCTGTACCAACTGCTTTAACTTGCGTAGAACATGCAAGACAAGAGGTAAATGAGGATATTCGTCCAGTAGAAGAAGATATTCTGAATTCAACTACTGATCAACCGGTGGAGGATGAAGATCCACGAGTGCGAGATTATTCTAACAGCTTTGAAATATTAGAAGAAGTCGGATCATCGGATACTCCTCAAGATAAACAGTAAAACAAAGGATGTCCTGTAATTTAGGACGTCCTTTTATATGCATATAATTCAACAAAAGTAACCCACTATAGTACACTGAGAGAAAGGAGGTTATCATGTGACTGCTATTGTTTTATTTGATGGGGAGTGTAACTTTTGTGATGCAAGTGTTCAATTTGTCATCACAAGAGATCCCAAAGGATTTTTTCAGTTTGCTGCCTTGCAGAGTGATATAGGAAGGGAACTTAAAATAAAGCATCTTATTCCTGAAAAGCTGAATAGTGTTTTAGTAATTGAAGATAATACAGTATATGATTCCTCCGACGCTGCAATTTTTATATGTAAACATTTAAATGGGCTATGGAAGGTTTTTTATGTTTTTAAGATTATTCCCAAGACATTTAGGGATATTCTGTATAAATTTGTTGCGAATAATCGGTATAAATGGTTTGGCAAAAAAGAAAGCTGTACAATTCCGTCTCCTGAAATGAGAAATCGATTTTTATGAGATAAAAATAGAGGTGCTTAGTACTATGAACAGTGAAATGTATGACGTTACTATTATTGGTGGAGGTCCGACCGGATTATTTGCTTCATTCTATGGAGGACTACGTGGCCTTAAGGTGAAAATAATCGATAGTTTACCGCAGCTTGGTGGACAGTTAATGGAGCTTTATCCTGACAAATATATATACGATATTGGAGGGCTTCCAAAAATTCTAGCTAGAGACTTAATAGCAAACTTGGAGGAACAGGCTGCTTATAGCAATCCAACAATTTGCCTAGAGGAAACGGCAACATCTCTTGAGAGATTCAACGATCATTTTAAATTAACGACGGATAAAGAGGTGCATTTTACCAGAACTATTTTACTTACTTCTGGCATCGGTTCGTTCCAACCTCGTAAATTAAATGTTCCAGGAGCTGCAGAATATGAAGGGAAAAATCTTCACTACAAAGTAAAGAACTTACAGGATTTTAAAGATTCTACTGTACTTGTGTTAGGTGGCGGAGATTCTGCGTTGGATTGGTCCTTAATGCTTGAAGATGTAGCTACTAGCGTAACTATTTGTCATCGCAGAGAGTTTACAGCCCATGAAATGACTGTTCAACAACTGAAAAATTCAAAGGTGCATATAAAGACACCTTTTGGAATTAAAGAATTAGTTGGAGATGGTGATTCCATTCAAGAGGTTGTAATCGTTGCAAAAGATAAATCTGAACAACGAATCCCAGTTGATCATGTCCTTGTCAATTATGGAAATGTAGCATCACTAGGGCCTTTGAAGAATTGGGGTCTCACGATGCAAAAAAATTCGGTAGTTGTGAATGAAAAAATGGAAACGAACATGGAAGGGATATATGCTGCAGGGGATGTTTGCACGCATGATGGGAAAGTAAAACTGATTGCAGTAGGATTTGGAGAAGTACCCATTGCGATTAGTCATATTAAAGCCTTTATTGACCCAAAATCACGTGTTCAACCTCCACATAGTACAAGTGTTTTTGAATAAGGTGATTTGTAGATTTCCAGTAAGCAAAAGAGTAAAGGTTTAAGTAACCAATCCTCTGCTAATGCAATTAAAGAAAATAAAAAACACCAAGAGCAATTATTCTCTTGGTGTTTATATTACTTGTAAAAGACTTTGTCGATATTGTATTTTGCTTTCAGTGTGTTGATGGCATATGTTTCGTATATTTCACGATCCATTGCTTCATCCACTACACATACGCTAATTTTGTAGACCTCGTCACGATGTTTGATCATCGGAGAAACATTGTCTTCAAAATGTTTTTTAATACGTTGTCTAATTTTACGCGCTTTTCCTACGAATAATAGCTCATCGTTTTTGTTATAGAACATGAAGATGCCGCCTTTATCTCGAGGGATTTGGTGAAAGTCGATAAATCCATAAATGGATGGAATTTCTGGCTCTCCCTCTTTGCGCACTTGTTCACGTTGCGTAATAGTTACAGTTGGTTTTGGTAGTTCGATTTTAATCATTCACTCACGTCCTCTTATTGTCTGGCCTTTAGTCTACCATATTCTCTTAGTAATATCTATTCGGAACAAAAATGAATAATAGCAGGATTAAGCTTTAGAAGTATAGAAATAATAATTATAATTAAACATTGGAGGAATGTAGACATGATTAGAAAATTAGAAGACTTTTTAGCAAATTGGAAACATGAGAGTGATTCTACCCTCAAAATACTTGAAACATTAACAGATGACTCTTTAAAACAAAAAGTTTACGATGAGGGCAGAACACTGGGGCAACTTGCTTGGCATCTTGTTGTAACGATCGATGAGATGATTGGAAAAACGGGATTACAATTTACAGCTACACCGCATGACGCACCTAAACCCGAAGCTGCTAAGGAAATAGCCAAGGCATACAAAGATTCAAGTGACGCTATGGTCCGAGCTATAAAAGAACAATGGACAGATGAAACGTTGTTAGAAGAAAAAGATATGTATGGTCAGGTATGGACGATTGCAAATATCCTACAAGTACTAACTTTTCATCAAACACACCATAGAGGTCAAATGACTGTACTTATGCGTCAAGCAGGGCTAGTTATTCCTGGAATGTATGGTCCCTCTAAAGAAGAATGGTTGGCTTTTGCTGGAGAAGCACCGGAGTGAGAGTCTAAGTTTCACATGTAGCGTAATTAGTTACCTATATTAGTTGGCTTGTTGACTCCGAAATCGGCAGTACTACTTCGAACGGAGTTAGTTATTATAAAAGAAAACCGGTAACTCTGTGAAAGGAGTACCGGTTTTCTTTAGGGGGAAAATAATGAAAGTATACGACTTGCATTGTGACGTATTGTATAAATTGGCAAAAGCAGAAACTCCAATATCCTTTGCGAACTCTTCCTTACTTCAAGCAAATAAAGAAGCACTTGAAGCAGGACAGGTAGCACTTCAATTATTTGCTGTGTTTGTGTCAGAAGGCTTTCCTAAAGAAAAGCAATTTATGGAGGCAATTCGCCAAATAGAGTTTTTCTATACGGAAATTGTAGGAAAACATGATAATGTCGTAGCGATTAATAAGTGGGAGCAGCTAGAAATCCTAAAAGAGGGCCAAATCGGTGCTGTCCTTTCATTGGAAGGCCTCGATATGATTGATGGAAATCTTTTGAAATTAAAGTTATTATTATCACACGGAGTTAAATTGGTAGGCCTTACTTGGAATGGAGCAAATGAAGTTGCAGATGGAGCATCGGGAAATTCGGGAACAGGCTTAACCTCTTTTGGAGAAACAGTAGTGGATTTATTAAATGAAGAAAATATTATAATTGATGTTTCTCATTTGAGTGAAAAATCATTTTGGGATGTGTTGCCGAAAGCAAAATGGTTGATGGCGAGCCATTCAAATGCTAGAGCTATATGTGATACGCCAAGAAATTTAACAGATGATCAATTAAAAGCTTTGATTGAAAGAGAATCTCCCATTCATGTTGTGTATTATCCACAATTTATTAACACTTCCAACAAACCTGTAGAAATGGAACACTTGGTTGAGCATATTGATCATATTACTGCACTTGGGGGTAAACATCTGATTGGATTGGGTTCAGATTTTGATGGAATTGGAGAATTTGTTGTAGGGCTGGAAGATGCATCGAAAACACAAAACTTAGTAAAATATTTATTAAAAAGCTATTCAGCGAATGAAGTAGAAGGATTTACTTCTCAAAATTTTGCGAGATTTTTGAAACGAATGGGTAAGGAGGAACAAATGTGAGTGGCTTACCAGATTGGTTTTTTGCTCTTGTCATTGCGGTCGTCATATGTTTTATTCTTTTAGCGGAATGGTGGACGCGTAGAGGATAAGGGATATGCTATACTAGGGTTGAAATTAGAAGAGAAAGAGGTTTCATATGCTAACATTTGAAGAAAAAGAAGTAATCATTCAGGAATTTCCGGAGTTAACTCGTAAGGAAGTATCCATGAAACGAGTGAATTACCATTACGAAGATAGTTTATATGATAAAACAACTGTAATTTATCACCTTCACCCAAATGGTAATGGATTTGTTTATGTAGGAGATCTACCTCAATATACAGCTAAAGAAAAAGGACTTGTGAATATTCGTGAAGTTTCAGCAGATGAATTAAGACAAATGATCAAAGACTCTATTTCTTACTTAGCTACAGAGGAAGAAGAATTTCTCGAGGAAGAAGTAGAAGAAGAGTGGAAAAATAAAGAAAACTCTAAACTAACGTTGTTGCAAGAAGATACGCTATGGAATATCTATCATGGATACAACTTAGAGGATAGCTTTGGTTCGTATGAAGAAGCGACAACTTATCTATTAGAAGAAGGCTTTCGCAGAGTAGGGAAGAAGTAAGGAGGCGTTCCGATGAAAGGTAAATCTACGGTTATACTCCTAGTGGCTGTTCTCCTTTTTGCTATTGGAGCCGCCTTTTATTTTATAACGCAGTTTTTTGAAGATAATCCTACACAGCCTCAGCCAACTGGCTATATTACTGGAGTTATTATAGACATGAACGAGGATGGAGATATATTAGTCGTAAGTGACTTGTCCGTAGAACAGGCTAAAACCCTTTCTGTTCAAGACGCGATTGAACAAGGTAAAGATGCGACCTGGTTTTCTTTAACGATGGATCAACGGAATAAACTAGAGAAATACGATGAAGTAAAGGTCGGGCATGATGCTTTAGCAGAGTCTTATCCAATGCAAGGTGTAGCCAAGACAATTGAGAAGTTAAATGAATAAAGATACAGTAATATAAAGCTACTTGCCCTTCGGTTAGTTTGGGCAAGTAGTTTTCTTGATTATTATTAAAAGCATGTTATTCTTTTACAACAATAATTATATGAAAGTTGGAAATAAATGACGAAGGATCAACGTAAGAAACTGTCTGTATTAATGATTAATATGTTTATAGCGGTTGCAAGTTTTGGTATTATTATTCCGATTCTACCTGCTTATTTAAAGTCCATTGGTCAAGGAGGAACGGCAGCAGGATTAATGATCGCCATATTTGCTGGAGCACAACTTGTAATGTCTCCAATCGCAGGAAAATGGGCAGACAAATATGGTAGGAGGATAATGATAATCGCTGGTTTAAGTGGTTTAGCATTATCTATGTTTGTTTTTTATCTTTCCGATTCCGTAAGTATCTTGTATGTGTCTCGTATTATCGGTGGTGTAGGAGCTGCGCTATTAATTCCGGCGATCTTCGCTTATGTAGCTGATATTACGACAATGGAACAACGTGCAAAAGGGAATAGTTTAATCTCAGCGTCGATGTCGCTTGGTATAGTAATCGGTCCTGGAATCGGAGGATTTTTAGCAGATTTCGGTTTGAAAATTCCACTTCTTATTTCTGCCATCGTTGGTGTTTTGGCAGTAATCTTTTCCATGTTCGTATTGAAAGAAAGTAAAGCGTTAGAAAATGTTGGCTCTCAAAATAAGCCGGAGCCTATGGTAAAAGAGATCGTACAGTCCTTTAAAAAGCCTTACTTTATCCCCCTTGTCATTACACTAGTGATGAGCTTCGGATTAATGGCGTATGAGTCGGTCCTTGGTCTATTTGTAGATAATGAATTTGGTGCCTCTCCTCAAGATATAGCTTGGATGGTGACCGCAACGGGAATTGTCAGTGTTATTGTTCAACTGTTCGCTGTAGATATAGTTGTACGTCGCTTTGGCGAAGCTAATGTATTAAAAATCTTTTTAGGTATCACAGCATTTGGATTTTTCCTTTCCATAGTAGCCTCGAGTTACACGTTTTTCTTTGTAATTACGATGATTATTTTCCTGTCTACTTCTATATTACGTCCGGTCCTTACAACATTGATATCCAAGCTAGCTGGTCAAGAACAGGGATTTGCGATGGGGATGAATAATGCATATATGAGTATAGGAAATGTATTAGGACCACTCCTTGCCGGATTATTGTATGATGTGCATATTATATATCCGTTTGTATTAGGGTTAGTTGTCCTAGTTATTACGATGATTGGATCGATCATGTGGAAGGGTACAAATAAGTTAATATTAGAAGATTAGCTATGTAAATTTAATCATAATTGCTACGCCTAGCCATAACTATCAATGGTTAGGCTTTTTATTTTGAACACTAACTAAGAACTTTGTGTCTGTCATAAATTTGTGCTTCTTTTTTGATTGAATTGATGAATTATACTAGTATTTAAAAAAAACAGAAAGTTATAATTAAAGAAAGAACGAAGAAAAGGAGAGATATTTATGGTGTACCGTAAAAACCGTAAGGCTCATTTAGCAATGGCCTTTCTTTTTTTAGTATTAACCTCCAATTTTCTTTTGTATCAAACGGGAGTTCAAGAATTTTTATCGTTACAGGTGACTAGTGGCGTAGCAATTGGCTCTTTAATTGATTTAGCAATCATTGCACCGCTTCTTTTTTATGCTGCTTTTAAAATTACGATTAAACAAACTATTGGTTTAATGGTTGCTGGTTTAGTAATTGCTCGGATTTTTATTCCTTTTGAATTATTTGCACCTTTTGCTGGAATACTGTATACAGGAATTGCTGTAGAAGCTTTACTCGTTCTAGCTGAACTAGGTCTTTTATTTCTAGTTATTTGGAAAGTGCCACAGATTCGAAAACAAATGAAGAACATGAATGAAGACCCTATTTACAGCATGTTGCCTGCCATCGAAAAAGTAGTAACGAAGAATGTTTTTATCCAATTTTTCATGTCCGAAATTTTAATGATGTATTATGCATTTTTCACTTGGAAAAAGAAAGCGCCAAGCCATGCTGGCGTTGTGACAATGCATGAAAAGACGAGTGCTGTAGCCATTAATATAATGCTTATACACGCAATTCTTATTGAAACAATCGGACTGCACTGGTGGTTGCATGAAAAATCACTCATTCTGTCAATTGTTCTCCTACTATTGAATATTTACTCAGTTACTTTTGTTCTCGCTGACATTCAAGTAACTAGACTACATCCAATGGAAATAAAGAACGGGAAATTATATATTACTCAAGGATTTGCATCTCGAATAATTGTTCCACTTTCTAACATTAAAGAAGTGGAATGGGGAGGATCACCACCAAGCAAGAATACCGTGAAATTTATGTATAAAGATTTTGAAGAAGTAGACCCACAAGCGATTGTCTACCTTCACGAAGCTGTTCAAGCTACGATGTTTTTGGGAATGAAAAAGAGTGTAACAGAGTTTGCTATACGAGTGGATGAACCGGAAAAGTTGAAGTATCTGTTGCAAGACATTTAACTGTGAAAACATCCTTTTGTTTGACCTATATAATGAATCAAGTTATAATTATCTCAAATTCAAGATAAATAAAAGGAGTTTTATACATGAAGCATGTTTTTTATAAAGGTGAAGATTCTACTAGACCAACATTATTGCTTTTACACGGTACAGGTGGGAATGAGCATGACTTAGTAGGCTTGGGGAAAGAAGTAGACGGTGAAGCAAATATATTAAGTGTTCGCGGTAACGTATTAGAAAACGGGATGCCACGTTTCTTTAAACGTCTGGCTGAAGGTGTTTTTGATCTGGAGGACTTGAAGCTCCGTACAGAAGAATTGAAAAACTTTATCGATGAAGCAGCAGAAAATTATGAGTTTGATCGTAATAATGTAGTCGCTATTGGTTATTCCAACGGGGCAAATATAGCGGGAAATCTTTTATTTGAATATGAGAATGTCTTAAAAGGAGCCATTCTACATCATCCAATGGTTCCAAGACGTGGTGTAGAATTACCTTCACTTACAGGTGCCCCAATTTTTATTGGAGCAGGAAAAAATGATTTCATGTGTCCTGCTACTGAATCCGAGGAATTACGTGATTTGTTACAAAATGCAGGAGCAGAAGTAGAACTATATTGGCATTCCTATGGTCATCAATTAACGCAAGATGAAGTGCAAGCAGCAAAAAACTGGTACCAAACTAAATTCTAACAATCGGATGGTTGAGTCGATTAATCGAGTGGCTTCGCAATTTAATCGGATGGCTATCCCGAATAATCGAGTGGTTCCACAAGATATTTGGACGAAAAACGGAGTTAAATAATCGAATCCATGTAAAAAAGGCAAGCAGAAAATCTCATCTGCTTGCCTTTTTTGTTAATGCCACTTACTTGCTTTATATGGACCTTTACTAAAAGGCATCCACCAATTCCATTTTCCAAATAACTTCATTAAGCTTGGTACTAATAGCAAACGAATAATGGAAGCATCTATGGCAACTGCAATGGCAATTCCAACTCCAATTTGTTTAACTGGCATCACATCGGTAAATGCAAATGCACCAGTGATGACAATCATAATAAGTGCAGCCGATGTAATAATTTTACTTGTAGAGGTAAGCCCATCAATCGTAGCTGCAGTGTTATCGAGATTCTTTGCATACTCCTCTTGAATACGAGAAATTAAGAACACTTCATAGTCCATGCTCAACCCAAACACTAAACTAAATACAATGACTGGTATTATTAGTGCAATCGTAGTTTCCTCTATGCCGAAGTGACCATATTGGAAAATGTATACTAAGATCCCGAAAGTAGAAGAGAGTCCGATCACATTCATTATGATTGCTTTCAACGGTATTAATATAGAACGGAATGCAATCATTAGAATAACAAAGGTTGAACCTAGGATTATTGCCAGTAATAACCCTACTTTATCGAATATTTCATCAAATATTTCTTGATTGAATTTTGGGTGTCCACCAAGCATGATGTCCACGCCTACATCTTTTTCAGACCATTCACGAGCCCAATCCTGTGCCTCTGTCGACGATCCGTTTAAGTTAAGAGTGACTGGCATAAGTAATTTATCATCTTGTATAAACGATTCCGTCAAAGGGGTTAGCTGAGCTTTTATTTCAGGAACTTGCATACTCTGTTCCCATTGCTCTACAGTAGGGATTTCACTAGCTGTAAAAATGGTATTAACAGAATCTACATCTTTATCCGCTAACAACTGGTCTTCTAAGTTTTTTATTTCCTCTAAACCTTTTGTATTGTCCCAACCATCTTTTCGTTCGGCAATTATATAGATAGTTGATTGATCACCTAATCCAAACTCATCATCCATCAATTCATATGCTTGACGAGAATCGTACGAAATAGGGAGAGAATCAACCTGTGGAATAGCGAGTTCCATATCTTTTACAGGAATAATACCAATTCCTAAAACAATAAGTGCTACAACAATTAACGTAACTGGTCTCTTCATAACAAATGCAGCAAAATTACGCCATCTCGTAGATGCACCTGGTTTTACTCGTAGAATTGTCCACTTATTTATATGTCCTTTTAGTAAAAGTAAAATGGATGGCAATAAAGTGATAGATGCAAGAACAGCCATGAACACCACAAGCATCCCGCCAAGTGCAATGTTTTGGAAAATATCCACTTTCATCACAAGCATGGCCCCTAATCCAATAAATACGCAGACAGCAGAGAAAATAATTGAACGACCAGCAGTTTGAATAGCAGTGGAAACTGCATTTTGTACAGATTGCTTCAGCAATTCCTCCTTGTATCGATTAATAAGTAATAGAGCGAAGTCGATACTTAACGCTAGCCCAAGCATTGGTATGATATTCATAACAAATATGGACAAGTCCATCGTACTACTGAATAATGTCATTAATCCGAAGGTAGAAACAACCGTAATTACTCCAACAAGAAGAGGTATTACCGCAGCTACTACACCACCAAATGCTAATAAAAGAACAATGATAGCAATTGGTAAACCAATTGTTTCTGCATTTACTAAGTCTTTTTGACTAGCGCTATTAATATCTTCATTAATCGCAGCGCCGCCAGTTAATGTAACGCCCTTTTCACCATCAATTGTTTCACGTAACTTATCTACTACCCCATTAGTATCACTATTAAAATGAAGCATAGCATAAGCCACATGGTCCTTATAAAGAGCAGGATCATCCAAAGGGGATTGAATTGATTCGGCAATATCTAAATCCTCAATATTAGCTAACGTTCTTTCGATTGTTGCATCCGAGGTGTTATCAAACACGACAAATAATGTTTCAGCAGGTAAGTCGAATGTCTCCGTTAGTTCTTCCATAACTTTCTGATGTTCACCATCTGTGTTAAAGCCATCGCCTTCCAATAAACCGGGTAAACGAATAGCCAAAAACCCCAACCCAATAAACAGAATTAACCAAGCAATAAGAATTGCTTTGTAATAACGCATGACTATATTAGATAAAAAACGCATAAATTTCCCCCTAACAAAATATCTAACCCCATTGTACTGTAAAGAAGAGAAAACATACTAATATAATGTTAATATAATAGGAACAATGAAAGGGAGGTTTAGTAAATGAAAATTACTCCACCGAAACTATCTAGCTCGTTAGAAGAACTGGACATCCAAAGTGCACTTCAGGAAGATAATTATGTCTCAAGCGGTATCGTTACAGAATTAAATTTCGAAGAGGAACAAGAGGATAAAATTATATTCGATCAAATCCATTTTCAAAACATTTCGATGGAAGGAGTTCGGTTTCATCAAGTAGAATTTATCGATTGTTTATTTGATAAATGTGATTTGTCCAATGTAGACTTTGGGGACGCTGTATTTCATCGTGTAGAAATTCGAGGCTCCAAGTTAATTGGTGCAAATATCTCACAGAGCAGACTAACAGAAGTAAAAATAGAGGACTCTGTTGCAAATTATGTAAGTTTGAGTTTTTCTAAACTAAAGAAAGTAGCCTTTAAACAAGTCACGTTAAATAGAGCAGATTTCATAGAGGTTGCTTTTGATAAAGTAAAGATTGAGAAATGCGAACTAAACGACGCTAACTTCACGGAAACTTCCATGAAGGACATTGATTTAAGTTCCAATACATATGAGCAATTAACTGTTTCCATTGAGAAGCTTAGAGATTGTACAGTGTCTACTGAACAAGCAATTGGTTTTGCAAAGTCACTAGGATTAAAAATAATAGAATAAAGAAAACCCCTTGTCCTAAGACGAGGGGTTTTCTATTAAAAGAATAAGTTTAGTACTTGGTAGATAAGTCCTGCAACTATCGCAGAGATTGGAAGTGTAATAATCCATGTTAAAACGATTTTTTTAGCTACTCCCCATTTTACACCTTTCACACGTTGTGCAGCTCCAACTCCCATAATAGCAGAAGAAATTACATGTGTTGTAGATACTGGTAAATGAATGGTTGTAGCACCAAATATAATCATAGCAGATGATAAGTCAGCTGCGGCACCGTTGATCGGACGTATCTTCATAATTTTACCGCCAACTGTTTTAATGATTTTATAACCACCAATGGATGTACCTAGACCCATTGCTAATGCAGCAGAAATACGTACCCACATCTGAATATCATCCGTAGTTTGTAATTCTGCAGCAATTAATGCCATCGTAATAATCCCCATTGCTTTTTGCGCATCATTAGTTCCGTGTGTAAAAGATTGAAGTGCAGCTGTACCAATTTGGAATATACGGAATCCTTTGTTTGTCCCATAGAGGCTTCCTTTTTTAAAGATGACTTTAAACAAAGACATCATAAGAAATCCGACTGCAAGTGCAAGGAATGGGGAAAGGATTAATGCTTGAATTATTTTAATGAACCCTGCCCAATTTAAAATGGCAAAGCCGGCAGCAGAAACTGCAGCTCCTGCGATAGATCCAATCAGCGCATGTGAAGAACTGGATGGAATTCCAAAATACCATGTAACCAAGTTCCAAATAATAGCTGAAAGAAGTGCAGCTAATATAATGAGGGAGCCGTTTTGCAGTGCAAAAGGATCCACAATATCTTTTGTAATTGTTTTGGCAACACCTGTAAAAGTGAGGGCACCAACAAAGTTCATAATTGCAGCCATCATAACAGCTACTCTTGGTTTTAAAGCTCTTGTTGAAACGGATGTTGCAATTGCATTAGCAGTATCATGAAATCCATTGATAAAGTCAAAGGCTAAAGCAAAAAATACTACTAGAATCGTAAGAATGAAAATAGTTTCCATTTTAAAGCACTCCTACGCATTTCGCATGATAATTGCTTCAATCGTAGTTGCTACGTTTTGACAATAATCCGCGACTTCTTCTAATTTTTCATATATATCTTTAAATTGTATAATTCGAACTGGATCTTTTTCTTTTAGGAATAATTGTTTAATCGACGAACGAAGTACATCGTCACACTTACGTTCATAATCTTTTATAAGAATAGCATGTTCATGCATTTGAAGTAACTTCTTATTTGCAAGAAGCTCCATAGCTTTTACAATTTCATCCGTACTTTTAACGATATAACCTAAAAACGTACGCATAGAATCATCGATTTCAATTAGCGAGAACATTTCTAGATTAGCAGTGAAATCGTCAATTCCGTCTAAAATATCATCCATTCTAACAGCTAATGACAAAATATCTTCGCGTTCAATAGGAGTCATGAAGGATTTGTTAAGCATCACGATTAAATCGTGTATTAGTTTGTCCCCTGCAGTCTCATAATTTTTTACATGCACACTGATTTCTTTTAAATCAGCAACAGTGTTGATACGGAAGTCGTCAGCGTAATGAGCTGCTTCTTGGACGTTCTGAGCTACCTTAAGTAAAGATGTAAAAAATGGATCTTGTTTTTTTGAACTAATCATAAAAGCCTCCTGGACTTTAGAATTTTTTTTGTCGATTAATCTCAAATATCATAACAAAAAAATTACAAAATCTACACACTTTTTACGTAAAAACTGTGAAATTTACAATGCTGTAACATTGTTCCCTAAAATAAGGGTGATAAAACATATTGAAAACGTTTACATATTTGAATTTACAGTAAATATTGATATTTTCAGAGGAAAAAATTTGTCGATTTAAGCAAAAAGATAAAAAAAACTATTTTTGAAAAAAAGTAAAAATATGAAACTTTCAGAAAGTGTTTCCGTATATATAAGTAGTTGGAAAAAGGGGTGATAAAAATCGAGCAAATCTTTTTATACGGTTTAATCATTGTTGGTCTTGTAACGATTTTATATGTTTTGTTTGCGGATGCGATTGACGGTCTTGATGCCGGAATTTTTAATCCTACTGTTATTTTATCTTTTGTTTTATTTGTATGTGCTTCAGGCTTTATATTATTTAAAATTACAGACTGGAGTAATACGATTATTATCGTAGCTGCACTAATCATTTCTAGTATTTTGTCCTTTTTAATGTATTACTTTATTTTAGTTCCGTTGGCTTCATCAGAAGTATCAACTGCTTATACGGATGAATCACTTCAAGGACAGGTTGGAAAAGTAATTGTTCCTATTCCAAAGGATGGTTTTGGCGAAATTGTTATTGAGACAGTTAATGGATTGATATCCAAAAGGGCAACTGAGTATGACAATGAAGAGATTGACTACGGTAAACAAGTATTAATCATTGATGTAGATGCGGGTACTTTTTTAGTGAAAGAATATGAGCCATTAAAATATAAGGGGTAGGGGGAAATGAAATGTTGGATATGGGACTTTTAATAGTAATTGGGGCTGTTGTATTTGTGATAGTTGTTATCCTAGCAGTTTACATTACAAAATACCGAACAGTTGGACCGGATGAAGCGCTAATCGTAACGGGGAGTTATTTAGGGTCGAAAAATGTACATACAGACGACTCTGGCAATCGCATTAAAATTATTCGTGGTGGAGGTACTTTTGTATTTCCAGTATTTCAACAAGGCCAACCACTAAGCTTATTGTCAAGTAAATTAGAGGTTACAACACCTGAAGTGTACACGGAACAAGGAGTTCCAGTTATGGCAGATGGAACAGCTATTATTAAAATAGGTGGTTCGATTTCGGAAATTGCAACAGCGGCGGAGCAATTTTTAGGGAAATCAAAAGAAGATCGTGAAAACGAAGCGAAGGAAGTATTGGAAGGTCACTTACGTTCTATATTAGGATCGATGACAGTTGAAGAAATTTATAAGAATCGTGACAAGTTTTCGCAGGAAGTACAACGTGTTGCTTCGCAAGACTTGGCTAAGATGGGTCTTATAATTGTTTCATTTACAATTAAGGATGTTCGAGATAAGAACGGATACCTAGACTCTCTAGGTAAACCAAGAATTGCACAGGTGAAAAGAGATGCAGATATTGCTACTGCAGAGGCTGAAAAAGAAACACGTATTAAACGTGCGGAAGCTTCAAAAGATGCACAACGTGCTGAACTAGAGCGAGCTACAGAAATTGCGGAAGCGGAAAAAGAGAACCAACTGAAAGTAGCAGAGTACCGCCGTGAACAAGATATTGCTAAAGCACGTGCGGACCAAGCGTATGAGTTGGAAACTGCTAGATCGAAGCAAGAAGTAACAGAGCAAGAAATGCAAATTCAAATCATAGAACGTCAAAAGCAAATTGAATTGGAAGAGAAAGAGATCCTTCGTCGTGAGAAACAATACGATTCGGAAGTAAAGAAAAAAGCGGATGCCGATCGTTATGCTATTGAACAAAATGCAGCAGCAGCTAAGTCTCGAGAGATAGCGGAAGCAGATGCGGAAAAATACAGAATTGAAGCGAAAGCAAAGGCTGAGGCAGAAAAAGTTCGATTAGATGGTGTTGCTAAAGCAGATTCTCAAAGAGCGCAAGGAGAATCTGAAGCAGATATTATTCGTCTAAAAGGTCTTGCCGAAGCGGAAGCAAAACGTAAAATTGCAGAAGCGTTTGAAATGTACGGGCAAGCTGCAGTTCTAGACATGATTGTACGGATGTTGCCTGAGTACGCAAAGGAAATTGCAAGCCCGCTTTCAAATATTGACAAGATTACAGTGGTCGATACAGGCAGTGGTGAAGGTGGAGGTGCGAACAAAGTTACTTCTTATGCAACCAATTTAATGTCCACTCTTCAGGAAACATTGAAGGCTTCCTCCGGAATTGATGTAAAAGAAATGCTTGAAAATTACGCAGGAAAAGGAAATATTCGTCCGAGCATTGAGCAGCTTACTCATGCTGTAACTGCTAAAAGTGAATCACAGTCGGTAGAAGATTTAGAAGAAGCACTAGTTAAATAAAAAGATGAAGACCGATCGCTTTAATAGTGAGTCGGTCTTTTTTTGTAAAGAAAAGCTCTGTGAAGACGGCCAAGGAGAGACTAATCCGGCGGAGGCTCACGCGAGCTTGCGGAACCGCACACTCAAAGCTGTATGATACTTCCTATATATAAGGTATGCCTCACAAGACTCCATCTGTCCCAAAACTCTCCGTAACGATTTCGAGTTATGTCATTAAAGGGATCGAGTAGTTTTTTTCTATATACGCTTCTTTCATAAATGTTAGTGTAAAAGCTTTTGCTAATTGTTATAATAAATATAAATATTTCGTCAAATTCCAACAAAATAAGACTCTGTTAAAAATAGGCAGAATAATCAGTTTTATATTTTGTGCATGAGTAGTTAAAGATATAATGGAAGAAAAAATAGTTTAAAATGCTGTCAGAACGCATGGAGGCCAAATGATACTTACTAAAGAGCAGATCCTGGATATCAAAACTAAATATTCTTTATCTAAAGTCGTGACAGATAAGACTATCACTACGTATATCGGAAGCGCTAATAACATTTCTTATTCTTTATATACTTTGCTACCGAACAGCACTTCTTGGATTAATTTTTATTCAAAAGAATATAACAATTATGTAGAGCGCTATACCATTGTTGATGGAGAATTAGAAGTTAAACGGAAAGGTGAAAAGGTTATATTACAAGCAGGAGACGTCATCAATGCTAGTATGGAACCGTCCGTTGTAACCTGTTATGCACAGAAAGAAGTAGAGATATTATTGGAAATGACAACTCCTTTTTTTGAGAGAGATTTTACCGAACGAGAAATTTTGCACCGCGATGCGAGAAGGATACAAGAAGTAGATGGATATACATATCATCATTGTGCAAGAATAAGAGATTATTCCATTGAACTATGGAAGCGTATAAAACCTGGTGAAAGTATTAAGGTCATAAGTACAGGATCGTATTTTCATGACATAGGAAAGCTAGCAGTTCCAATTGAAATATTAAATAAGTCTGGGAAGCTTACAGATGATGAATGGAAAATCATTAAAATGCATACAACGTTAGGTGCAGAAATGATGAGAAATCATGAAATTGAGCGATTACGTCAAGCCGCTTTTATTGTAGAGGAGCATCATGAAAGGTATGATGGAAAGGGATATCCCTTTGGGTTAATCGGCGAAGAAATTTCCTTAGAAGCTTCAATTGTTGCGGTAGTTGACGCTTTTGATGCAATGACAACAAATCGTGTATACAGAGGTGCGATGACATTCGAAGAAGCGATAAAAGAAATTAAAAATGGTAGAGGCACCCAATTTAACCCATTAGTAGTAGATGAATTTCTAAAAATGTTAAAAGAAAAGAATTATGAATGGACTTAAAAAGGAGAGAAGAAAAATGACTTATCGTATTGAGCATGACTCTATGGGAGAGATAAAAGTTCCGCAAGAAAGTCTTTGGGGAGCTCAAACACAAAGATCGAAAGAAAACTTTAAAATCGGTACAGAAAAAATGCCGATTGGTGTAGTACACGGCCTTGCCCTATTAAAAAAATCTGCAGCAATTGTTAGTCATTCTCTTGGGAATTTATCTGAAGCCAAAAAAGATGCCATTTCCGTAGCTGCCGATGAAATTCTTGCTGGCAAACTAGATCATCACTTTCCATTAGTTGTTTGGCAAACTGGTAGTGGTACACAATCTAATATGAATGTAAATGAAGTAATAGCTCATCGAGGTAATCAAATCCTTGAAGAAAAAGGTAGCGAAGAGCGTCTTCATCCAAACGATGATGTTAATAAATCTCAGAGCTCTAACGATACGTTTCCAACAGCACTTCATATTGCAGGAGTTCTAGCGGTTGAAAAACAACTTTTGCCTGCTATTGAGGTCTTAAAAGAAACGCTTGGAAAAAAATCAGAACAATTCATGGATATCGTGAAAATTGGTCGTACTCATTTACAAGATGCAACTCCACTTTCTCTTGGACAAGAGTTTAGTGGTTGGCACAGAATGTTAGAGAAATCAGCAAAAATGATTACACAGGCAGTTCAAGACATGAAGGAACTTGCAATCGGTGGTACTGCTGTAGGAACAGGGCTAAATGCACCGAAGGGATTTGGTGATTTAGTTGCTTCGGAAATATCTAAAGAACTAGGTATTGAATTCACTTCGGCTAAAAACAAATTCCATTCCTTAACTAGCTATGATGATGTTGTATATGTGCACGGAGCAGTTAAAGCACTTGCTGCTGACTTGATGAAAATTGCAAATGACATTCGCTTGCTTGCAAGTGGTCCACGCTCCGGAATTGGAGAAATTACTATTCCAGAAAATGAACCAGGAAGCTCTATTATGCCTGGAAAAGTAAACCCAACACAAAGTGAAGCGATGACAATGGTTGTTGCTCAAGTGATGGGGAATGACACGACAATTTCTTTTGCAGCTAGCCAAGGGAATTATCAATTGAATGTATTTAAGCCAGTAATTATTCACAATTTCCTTCAGTCTACTCGTTTACTAAGTGATGCAATCATTAGCTTTAACAACAATTGCGCGGTGGGAATCGAACCAAACCTGGAAACAATTAAACATCATGTGAACAATTCATTAATGCTTGTAACTGCTTTAAATCCTTACATTGGATATGAAAATGCAGCGAAAATAGCAAAGCATGCACATAAAAATGGAACGACATTAAAAGAAGCTGCAATTGAATTAGATTTATTGACTTCTGAAAAATTCGATGAAATTGTACGTCCCGAAAAAATGATTTAACCAAAAATCATTGGTGGATGCAAATCTTCTTAAGGTGAAATTTGAATATAAAGAGGTTATCTATCAGAATGAAAAAGATATTGTTTATACTACTAAGTTCAATATTAGTGCTTTCTGCGTGTGGTCAGAAAGAGACGGAAGTAGGCCATGAAAAACATGCTGAGCATATTGCTCATTCAGAAAATGGCGATATACAAGAAACAACTGCATCAGCTGAAATTTTACCAACATTTTTAGACAGTCAATCGGAGGATATGAAGCTTGTGTACCAAGCAGCGGCAAAAGCAAATGATATCCTAAAATGGATGCCTTGCTATTGTGGATGTGGTGACAGTGCTGGTCACATGAGTAACTTTAACTGCTTCGTACAGGAGATTAAAGAAAATGGAGAAGTAGTATGGGATGACCATGGTACACGTTGTGCAGCATGTTTAGAAATTGCAGTTATGTCGATTAATATGACACAAGAGGGTAAGTCACTTGTAGAAATTCGAAATGCAATCGATGAAGCTTATAAAGAAGGCTATGCAACACCAACAGATACACCGATGCCATCATAAAAAAACAGCCCGTTTTCACTAATTTAGTGAGAATGGGCTGTTTTCTTTTAAGAAGAAGATTCCTCCGTAACTTGTAAATTTTGTACCAGAGAGCTATTTACATTACAGACACTTCCTGTTGAAACATAAACTCCTATAGAAGGAAGGTTGCATATTGTTATGGAAAAGTGACTGCTCGGTTTTGAAAAACTGCAGAGCCCTCATTTTATATATACATTACTCACTAATGATTCTTGTATGACATCCGTTGGAATTCCAAATGTTACGAGACCCATTGAACCCGGTGCTACTTCATATTTATCGAAAGAAATGGTCAGTTTATTGTCTGCTGTAATAGAGAACGTTTGATCCGGGCGAATTGCTTCAAAACCTATTTCCTCTTCGCTCGCAATCCAATATACAATACTTTCATCCGATTCCATTTGTCTTATCATTTCTTCTTTGATATAGGAGGAAATTACTTCTATATATGCATCATCTTTAAACAAGCTCGGTAACGTAATAAGAACTTCATTTTTCTTATCTATTGTATCTGTTCTTAGCGTAGTAGATGAGGAACCTACAAGGTTCACTTCATAACGACTTATCGATAGAATTTCCTCTGTATCGGTGACCACTTCATACGTAGATGCTACACCAAGATGGCCCCCGCCAGCTTCTTTTAATGCTTCCATTTCAATTAGGAAGCTTTCGTAAAGTGCTTCGTTTTCAGCAATATATTTTTCATTTAAAATATTTTCTAATTCTTCATTTTCTAGTCCAGTGACGTTAGGAGTTTTTATATCAGCGTTGTATGTGTCCTCAGATACTTGAATTTCTTGTACTGTCACTACTTGAACAATAGAACCTAGCAAAGGTACAGATGATAGCGTTTGGGCCAATGCGGGACTTACATTTACACTTGCCACAAAGATAGCGGCCGCTGCTACCATTCCGATGCCCCATTTTTTAAATGGCATACTTTTTTTCCTCTTTCCTTTTGACTCACGAATGGTGTCCTTTACAACATGTTTTAGCTCAGTTGGTATTTCAATATTATCGTATCGTTTTTTAGAATCATGTAACTTACTCATGCATGCACCTTCTCTTCCATATTTGTTCGTAATTTTCGCAAGGCAGCATATAATCTCGTCTTAACAGTATTAGTGTTTTCTCCTAGCATGGTGGCAATATCCTCGATTTTCATATCTTCAAAGAATCGAAGAATAATTATGGTTTTATGCTGCGCCGATAAATGGTCTATTGCTTCATACAAATCAATATCTCGAATTTCGTCCTCTTGAATTGGTAGGTGAAAGTCTAACACATCATCCTCAACTAAGGTGATTCTTTTATTTTTGTGAATATAATCAATCGAGGTATTGATTAAAATTCTATAAAACCACGTTTTTAAATAATGAATATGGTCTAAGGAATCAATGGATCGTAGGGACTTCATAATACTTTCCTGTATTATATCTAATGCAGATTCCTTACTTTTAACATAGCTAAAAGCAAGACGATAATGCGCATGTTGATTTTCAATAATATAGTTTTCAACTAGCTGAAACTTTTCTTTTTTTGTCATGACATCTTTGTACTCCTTTTTCATTTCAGTAACATAATTATGTAACAAAAATTAGACGGAGGACTGGAGTGGAAAGTTTGCCTTATATAAAGAATATTTTCCCCAGCAACAATCCTTCAAATGTAAATATGAATGGCGATGTCCCTTTTTCTTAAGAAATTCTTCATATTTATCCTTCTAAAATGTTAAGAAACAATCGATATACTATGTTCATAGTAAACGGAAGGAGAAATAAAATGATACAAGTACAGGATGTAAATCATACATTTTTAATCGGGAAAAAAGGAAAGGAAAAGAAAGTGCCTGTTTTAAAAGGGCTATCTTTTGAAGTGGAGCAAGGAGAGATTGTTGCGATAGTTGGAAAAAGCGGCTCAGGTAAGTCTACTTTGCTTCACACAATAGCAGGTTTTATGAGTCCAGAACAAGGATCCATTACTGTGAATGGTAAGGAAACTGCTTATTTAAATGAAGCAGAAAGAGCACAGTTCCGATTAAATAATTTTGGATTCATCTTTCAAAATTTTCAATTGATGCCGGGACTAACAGCGTCAGAAAATATAGAGCTTCCGCTTAAATTAAAGGGAGTATCTTCTAAAAAAAGAAAAGCTAATGTAAAACAATTGCTACAAAAAGTTGGACTACAAGAAGTAGCAGATCATTATCCAAATGAATTATCAGGGGGGCAGCAACAGCGTGTAAGTATTGCACGTGCGCTCATAACTAATCCACCGATTATCTTTGCAGATGAACCTACTGGTAGCTTAGACTCGGAAACAGAGCAAGACATTTTATTGCTTATACAGGATCTTAATCAAGGATTAGGTGTAACGTTTGTCATTATTACCCATGATGAAGAGGTTGCAAGTATTGCACATCGTAAATTTAAAATGCATGACGGGGAACTAGTAAAAGGAGGTGCTCCATATGTTGTTTAAAGACCAAGTTGATTTTGTACGTCAACATATTAAGAAGAATAAACTGAGAGTATTTATGACGGTTCTAGCTGCCACAATGGGATGTGCATTTTTAATCGTGCTTGCCTCCATCGGGTTCGGAATTCAAGATACAATGCGGAAAGAAATATTACAAGATCAAGCGATTACAGAAGTAGAAGTGTATCCAAATGGTGACGAGGAACTGGATATTTCACAAATAAGATCTATTGAGCATATAGATGCAATCGTACAAAGGTTAAATTTAAATGCTATGGCTAATTCTCAAATAGAGGATCGTAGCCTTCAAGGAAATGTAATTCTTACAAACTTTGACGAGGAACAAAAATCAAATCTACAATTATCAGAAGGAAGAATGCCAGAAAAGGATAATGAAATAATAGTTGGCTATCAGTTTGCGGAAAGTTTGTTAACAGATGCAGAACGTAAAGAAATGGAACAAAATGCAGAAGAAAATGCAGAACAAATCGGAGGATACAAGGACTCTTTAATCGGAAAAACAATTTCTTTATCACTTCAGTCTTATGAAACTGAGGAAGCTTTTCAGGAGAAATGGAATTTTACAATTGTTGGAGTTACAGAAAATCCAGCAAGAGATTGGATTATAGATACAAATGTGTTGGTTAACGAATCTTGGAAGGACAAGTTTAAAGAAGTAATTGTTGCGAATTCAGAAATAGAAGTAGTAGAAGAAGATTTATTTTATGCACAAACGAAAGTATTTACCTCTAGTTTAGAGCATGTAAAATCAGTTACAGAAGATCTAAAGGAAAAAGGCTATAATGTCTATTCGGTCTCTGAACAGTTGGAACAAATAGATGTTTTTTTCATGGCATTTAAAATTGGCCTTATATTTGTAGGCACAATTGCAGTATTGATTTCATCCATTGGAATCTTTAACACAATGACTATGGCTGTAACTGAAAGAACTCGAGAAATAGGAGTCATGAAGGCGATAGGGGCAAGTCCCAAGCTTATTCAACGGTTATTCTTAATGGAAAGTGCTTGGATTGGTATTATTGGAACAGTTTTAGCTGTGATCATTTCATATGCAGTGAGTTTACTGGCAAATTTGGTATTGCCAATGGTAGTAGGAGCAGCGTTAGGGGATGAAGATATTCAAAATCTATCCATTACTTTTTCGTTGATTCCATGGCAGCTTGTTGTTATTGCATCGATCATTAGCATAGGGGTTGCAATGATTTCTGGTTGGAGACCCGCACGAAAGGCAACGAATATTGATGTAATCCATGCTTTAAGACAGGAATTATAAAAGAAAGGTCGTCCTTGATGGGGACGACCTTATTTATTGTGCGATTGTAAAATAAGCAATGAATAGAACAAATACAACGAGTGCATTTATTAAATTGTATTTTGAACGAGAAATTTTTTTATCGAATCGATCAGATTTGTTAATGAATTTAACTCCTAAGTAAGTAATGATAATTGCTAAAACCAAAGCGAGAATTGGTGGCATTGGATATACATGTACATCGACAAAATGAACGATAATGATTGCAATTGCCATGGCAATACCGTAAGCAACTTTCTTTAAGGTTGGTTCTTTCACTGATTCTGCTCCATTTCTTTTAAAAATAACTTATTGTATAAGTATAACTTCTTTTTAAGATAATTCCTTTACTAATGTATTTAAGTATTTCATTTCACTTTGAATTTTTTGTTTTAATTCTTTATTTTCAAGGACATCGCAATGGGGATTTCATTATATCGCCACAAAAAGTGTTAACCCGAGTAACTCTATGTTAACCTTATTATAACCCCAAGTTGCAGAAGCTGGTTGGTGAGTAATTTTAATGACTGTTTAGCAAGTAAAGGAAATGTAGCCTGGGCTAATACTGCACTCTTTGGAGACTGTGGATTTGCCTGCATAGGAATGGCTAGAGCATAAAACAATTAATAGGAGGTTATGAAATGCTAAGTAATACATTGTCAGTAATCCTAATTGTGCTAGGCATCGTCTTAGCTTTATCTCTATTTGGTGTTATCGAAATTCCGCTAGCATTTGTGTATATCGGCATATTTATAGTGGCCATTGCTCTGTTAATAGTTATTTTTTATAGAAAAAGGAAAATGGAAGGAAATAACTCCTAGTAAGGAGCTATATAGGGAAAAGTCGGTTCTCAGAAGCAAGGAGAACCGGCTTTTTTCAATTAAAATACTCTTTTAGTTCATTCTCTAAGAAAGGATTCGCATGGAGCATTTGTTTAAACTGCTTATATTCTATCAGTTGTTCAGATGTTGCCTTTTTCCCTGTTTTATATGCGCGTATTAAGATGTTTTTAGGAGTGTTTTCTAAATCGATAAATTCGACAAGTTGTGCTTCGTAACCAACCATATTTAAGATTTCAGCTCGAATAGAATCTGTAGCAAGTGCTGCAAAACGTTCTTTTATAAGCCCGTGTTTCAACATAATATCTAGACCTGGTGCATCTAGTTGTCTATTCAGTTCGTGCTGACAGCAAGGAACACTTAAAATAACGCTAGCACCCCATTTGACAGCGCGGGCAAGAGCCATATCTGTTGCAACATCGCAAGCATGGAGCGTGACTACCATATCCACAGAAGTTTCCTCGTTGTAATCATTAATATCTCCTACTAAAAACTCTAACTGATCATAGCCTAAGTCCTCAGCAATTTTCGCGCATTCTTCAATAACTTCTTTTTTCAAATCTAAGCCTGTTACTCGAATGTCGAGACCCTTTTCAATTTTTAAATAATGATAGAGGGCAAATGTTAAGTAAGATTTACCTGATCCAAAATCCAGAATTCGAACGGTTTTGTCCTTTGGTAAGTGAACAAGGGTATCATCGATAAATTCAACAAAACGATTGATTTGTTTAAATTTATCGTACTTTTGCTTTTTTACTTTTCCTTCAGCGGTCTGGACGCCTAAATGTATAAGGAATGGATACGGTGTATTTTCATCTAGCAAATAATTTTTTTTTCGATTATGTGATAGGTTGACTGGTTTTGTTGTAGCTAATTTCTCGGACTTCCACATTACTTTGTTTTTCTTGGAAAGTTGGATTTGTACTTTTTCCATTGTGAAATCAGCATGGATTTGACGAAATTGTTCCAATAGTTCGGTCAGTGTTGTTTCAAATGCCTCTATTGTAATATTTTCATGCTTCAAAATACGTTCATATTGATACTCTAGTTGAATGTGATATACATTTTTTATTTCAATCGGTTTTAGTTTTACTCGTTTAATTTCATTTGACTTGGCACGAGGCTGACTGACTGTAGCAGCAACCAACTGCTTTTTCTCTATTTGCTCTATCAGATAATCTTTCATTTCTTGAAATTCCATACTATTCGCCTACTTTTTCGTGATTTCGTTGGAATTAGTGTATCACAACATAGTGATTCTAGGATAGAAGGATGGTTAGTTGGAATAATGAATGGTTTAGTTGGAATTTTAGGTCGGTTAGTTGGAAATTAAGAAAGTTTAGTTGGAATATACAAGAAATCCCCTTCAGTCTTGAAGGGGATTGTCTTTAATATAAGTTAGTGTTTTACCTGAAATTCCAAATATTATAGTTAACATCGGGCTAAGCAAGCAGAAAAACGCAACTGGCAAATAGTCGAGAGTAGAAACAGCTAATACATTAGTTATAAATATACCGCACACGCTCCACGGAACAAGGGGATTAACGACAGTACCTGCATCTTCCATTACTCTAGCCAAGTTTTTATTGGCTAAACCGACCTTTTGAAATGTAGCTTGAAACGCCTCACCAGTCAATAAAATCGATAAGTATTGCTCTCCGATTAATGTGTTTACTCCAATTGCGGTAAAAGCGGCTGCCGAAATAACGGATCCGACAGTTTTTAATGAACTCTCTACTTTTAGTAATAAACTTTGTACGATACCAAGAGTGAATAAGAGCCCCCCCATACTTAAGGCAAGTAAAACGAGACCAATAGTGAACATCATGCTATTCATACCGCCTCTGGATAACAGGGAGTCTACAACTTCAATACCTGTTTGAGATGAATAACCAGTGAATAATATGTTTAATATTTCTCCAGCTGTAAGGTATTGATGGAAGTAAGAAACGACAATCCCTGCAATAGAAGTTAGAGCAAGAGATAATATTGCAGGAACTTTCTTTATGGAAAGTACAATAAGTAAAACAAGTGGTAATAATGTGTACCAATGAATCATACCTGTTTGAAGAAGACCTTCTTGAAAGCTTGAAATTTGCTCTAAATTTTGAAAATCTTTATTTGGCGATAACATACCGTAGCCTATTAGAGAAATAACAAATGCTGGAATGGTTGTCCATCCCATATTCTTTATATGTTCGAATAAATCCACACGAACAATTGCAGAAGCAAGATTTGTAGTGTCTGATAAAGGAGACATTTTATCTCCAAAAAAAGCACCGGAAACAATTGCTCCAGCTGTAATAGCTAATGAAATATCCATCGCACCTGCCATTCCGATAAAGGCAACTCCAACTGTTGCGACAGTAGTTAAGGAGCTTCCGATAGACAAACCAATTATACATGTAATGATAAATACGATGGCATAGAAAAAGTGTGGCGATATGAACTGAAAACCAAGATATATAAGTGTAGGGATGGTTCCACCTATCATCCAGCTACTAATTAAAATTCCAATAAAGAAAAAGATGAAAATGGCTCCAAGCCCCGCCTTTGAACCTTCAACAAGTCCATCTTCTAATTGTTTGTAAGGTACTTTTTTTATGAGTCCGTACGTAATGAGTAAAAGAATAGCGAGTAAAATAGGCATATGTGGAACTGTATCAAATTTTATAATGCAAATGGCCATTATAGAAATAATTGATAAAGTAAGCAGTATTGACTCCCAAAATGACGGAGTGATTTTTGATTGAATACGAAACATTGCAAAACCTCCAAGGTGATTAATATTAGACATTAAAAAAACCTTCTATATCCCTATTTGTTAGGGACGAAGGAATCTCCGCGGTACCACCCTATTTGTTGGGCCATTCATACCCAACCACTTCATTTCAAAAAGAGCTTTAAAAATTGTTGTAATTCATCTGTCATTCTACCTGAACTTTCACCAACCGTTCAGTCTCTTTTTTCTGTAAACATGCAGACTACTATGACAATCACTCTTATTTAATTCACTTTCGCGATTCAACGCTTTCAATCACTGAAGTAATTAGGATTTTACCACTTTTCAGCGTCCTGTCAAGTAAACTAGTAATTTTTTAACACTATTATTTATTCAGAATTTTATGATAAAATGATACTGCATATAAACAATCAAAGGGGAGATTTGTTTGTTAAATGAAAAAACAGTAGGAGAAATTGTTAAAGAAGCAGCGAGAAAGTATCCGGAAACAGAAGCATATGTTTACCCAGAGCACGGTATCCGAAAAACTTATAAGGAATTCGATGAAGAAACTGACGAGCTAGCAAAAGCTTTTATTGGCATGGGGATTCAAAAAGGGGAACATGTTGCAATTTGGTCAGACAACAAAAGAGAGTGGCTACTAAGTCAGTTTGCGACTGGGAAAATGGGGGCAGTACTCGTTACTGTGAACACGAACTATCAAGAAAAAGAGTTAGAATATTTATTACAACAATCTGATTCTACTACCCTAATTTTATGTGAGTCTTTTAAAGGTACTTCCTATTTAGATATTTTGAGATCGGTTTGTCCTGAGATTCATCACTCGGAAAAAGGGAATATTCAATCTGATAAACTTCCTCATTTTAAACGTGTCATTGTGATGAGCGAAAATCAGTATCCTGGAATCTATACTTGGTCGGAATTACTTGCTCATGGAAAAGGAGTATCAGATGAAACTTTAGATGAAACGTTTAAAACACTTAATAATGAAGAAGTGATTAACATTCAATATACTTCTGGAACAACAGGCTTTCCAAAAGGTGTGATGCTTTCGCACAAAAATGTAATCAATAACGGACAACTTGTTGGAGATTATATTCATCTTTCGGAACATGATCGTCTATGTATTCCTGTTCCATTCTTTCATTGTTTCGGCTGTGTGATGGGCACGATTGCATCGGTTACTCATGGCACTACAATGGTCATAGTGGAACAGTTCGAGGCAGGGAAAGTACTGCAAATTGTACAAGATGAAAAGTGTACAGCCTTACATGGTGTACCAACGATGTTTATAGCAGAGTTAAACCATCCAAAATTTACTCAGTTTGATTTATCTACACTCCGTACTGGGATTATGGCAGGCTCCATTTGTCCAATAGAAGTCATGAAAAAAGTGATGGAAGATATGGGGGCATCCGAAATTACAATTGCATACGGACAAACAGAATCATCCCCAGTTATTACACAAACAAAAACAGATGATGCGATTGAAAAACGGGTTTCCTCTGTCGGTAAAGCACACCCTGGAGTTGAAGTTAAGATTATCGATCCAGTGACAGGAGAAGAAGCGCCGGCAGGAGTCCCAGGAGAACTATGTACAAGAGGTTACCTTGTAATGAAAGGCTATTATAAAAATGAAGAAGCAACAAAATCTGCTATTGATTCGAATGGCTGGCTTCACACAGGAGATATTGCCATAATGGATGAAGATGGTTACATCGATATTACAGGGCGCATCAAAGATATGGTAATCCGTGGTGGAGAAAATATTTACCCAAAAGAAGTAGAGGAGTTTCTATATCAGCATCCTGCTATTCAAGACGTGCAAGTAGTTGGGGTGCCTGATGCCAAATACGGAGAAGAGCTAATGGCTTGGGTCATTTTGAAGGCTGGTGAAAGCATAACTTCAGAGGATTTAAAAGAGTACTGTAAAGGGAAAATATCGTTTCATAAAATACCAAAGTATGTGGAGTTTATCCATTCATACCCAATGACGGCTTCTGGTAAAATTCAAAAGTTCCTGTTAAGAGAAATGTCGAAAGAGAAAATTGAAGTGTAATAATTAGCGACATATTTCCTGGGAAATAGACATAAAAAGTATAGATGCATATTCAATAATGGAAGAGACAAATAAAAGTGGGGAATCTAGCGGTAGCACATATTATTTTACGTAAAAATTTTTACCGTGGAAAATGTCACATTTTCTCATTTATCGTCTAATGTATGAAGGTGATGGGAAAGTACCGCTTACTTGATGGATAGGATGATTGAATAATTGGAGTCTAGAAGGGTAATGAATAGTAAGGTGAAAAATTAAGAGTAAATTTTTAAATTGAATGGTCCATATATAAGTTAAAAAATTAATATGAGGTGACAGAGATTGAGTTTAAAAGCAGACAATATATTTGTTAATTTACCTGTAGAAGATCTTAAAAAGTCAGTTGAATTTTTTTCGAAGATTGGATTTGAATTTGATGTAAATATGACCGATGACAATGCAACGTGTATGATCATAAATAAAAATATTTATGTTATGTTGTTAGTTAAAGATTATTTTAAAACATTTACGAAAAAAGAAATTTCAGATACAAAGAACAGTGCTGAAGTGATTTTGGCATTATCGGCAGATAGTAAAGAAAAAGTAGATGAAATTGTAAATAAAGCATTGGAAGCCGGTGGAAAAGAATCATATGAGCCTGTTGATCATGGTTTTATGTATGTTTGGAGTTTCCAAGATATAGATGGTCATCAATGGGAGATAATGTTTTACGATGAAACGGGAGCCACTCAAAATTAAAGATTAAAGTTAATTTCTAATAACTAGCAGGCGTTGATCCAAGAGGATTGACGCTTTTTGTAATGATTTTTATTATAACTTTCGCAGTAGTTAGAACGGTTATTTTATTACTAGGTGCTAGAAGTGGAAATCAACGAAGAGATTTGAAAAGACCTTATAGACCATCATTTTTATAAGCGATGCTTTTTGGATTTGTTGTATACTATTACAAAGGAAATTTAAAGAATTAGAGGTGTATTCATGTATTTAGATCACATTGTTCATCTTGTAACAAAAAAACCAACAGAAGTTGTAGAAGAGTGGAAAGGTAATGGGTTTCATGCTGTTATAGGAGGACAGCATACGCGATGGGGTACGTATAATGCGCTTCTTTACACAAAAACTAGTTATATTGAATGGCTTGCACTAGAAAATGAAGAAATTGCATTAAATGCAAATCATCCATTAATCAATCTTCTACTACATGATTTGAAAACTAAACCAGGTTTTGGAACAGTTTGTATTCGAACTGAAAACATCGAGAGTCTATTTAATCAACTCGAACGAAAAGGTATAGAAACCTCCGGAGTTTTACATGCTGAAAGAAAAACGACAAGTGGCTTGGTTCGTAAGTGGAAAATGCTTTTCGTAAAGGAAGAAATAAGTAACGATTTACCGAGTCCGTTCTTCATTGAATGGCAGGAAGATGATGAAGAACGCTATCAATTATTACAAGAGGATGGAACAATAGTGGATAGTAATTTAGAGTTGACTATTTCAACTTGTGAGTTTCATGTGAGGAATCCTCGGGAAGTAATGGATAAATGGAAAAACTACTTTGAGATAAAAGAACAAGATAACCAAACATTACTACTAGCTAATACAAATTTAGTTTTTAAAAAGCTTGAGACAGGAGAACAGGAAAGACTTGCTTGTATATATGTAAATGGCCACGGAAAGCAGGAGCCGATTTATTATGAGCAAGGGACTTATTGTTTTTGCGAATAGGGGGAATCAGTTTGGATGAATTATTAGAAAAGGCGATTGTCGTCGCTGTCAATTTGCAAAGTGACGAGCATTTTGAATATGAATTAGAGGAGTTACATAACTTAGCTAAAGCGTTAAATGTGGAAGTTGTAGGAGAAGTGACACAAAATCTTGAAAGAGTTACGTCATCCCATTATGTTGGTACAGGTAAAGTGGAAGAGATTAAAAACTTCTATGAAGAAGCAGGAGCAAATCTTGTCATTTTTAATGATGAACTTTCACCGTCCCAAATTCGTAACTTAGAAAAAGAATTAGAATGTAAGGTAATCGATCGTACGATGCTTATTTTAGATATTTTTGCACGTCGAGCTAAATCGAATGAAGCACAAATGCAAGTAGAGCTTGCCCAGCTCCAATATATGTTACCACGTTTAGTAGGACTAAGAGCATCACTTGGTAGACAGGGTGGGGGAACTGGCGGCGGATTTAAAAACCGTGGTGCTGGGGAAACGAAGTTGGAGCTAGATAGACGTAAAATTGAAGACCAAATTGCTAAGTTAAAACGTGAGCTAGAGCATGTAAAGGACCAACGAGAAACACAAAGAAAGCAACGGAAGAAAAATGCCATACCAGTTGTGTCACTAGTTGGATATACAAATGCTGGTAAATCCACTATTATGAATCAACTTCTTCATAAAATTGGTCAAGAAGAATCGAAGCAAGTATTTGAAAAGGATATGCTTTTCGCGACATTAGAAACTTCTGTTCGGCAAATAAAATTGCAGGATCAGAAAGAGTTTTTATTAACTGACACGGTAGGATTTGTTAGTAAGCTTCCTCATCATCTTGTCAAAGCTTTCCGCTCAACGTTAGAAGAAGCTCGAAATGCAAATTTACTTCTCCATGTGGTAGATGTTTCGAATGAAGAGCACCGCTATATGATGGAGGTTACAAACGAAACCTTACATGCTGTCGGGGTAGAAGATGTACCAACTATCTATGTATATAACAAATCAGATTTGGCAGAATTAAAGTATCCTCATGTATCCGGCAATAATATTTGGATTTCTGCAAAAGAAGGAACGGGTTTAGACGAGCTGCTCGAATTGATTAAAAAGCATATTTTTTCTAATTATGTACAATGTTCTTTACTCGTACCATTTGATCGAGGAGATATCGTGTCATATTTAAATGAGCATGCCTCTATTATGTCCACCTCTTATGAAGAAGAGGGTACTCTTGTAAAAGTAGAGTTAAAACAACCCGATTACAACCGTTTTCTAGAGTTTGTATATGCCGAGTAGTGATAAAAAAAGGTTGCTCACAAGTAGGATTTTTACTTGCGAACAACCTTTTTCTATTGGTAATTAGAATCTTATAATTCGTGAAACTGAATATTATGAAGTCTGGCAAAAATTCCATCCTGCGCTACTAATTCACTATACGAACCATCTTCTGCAATTCCGTCATCGGTTACAACAATTACTCGATCCGCATCACGGATGGTTGCAAGACGATGGGCAATAATAAGGGTTGTACGATTTTCTGCAAGCTCCATTAAAGATTTTTGGATGATTTTTTCTGTCTCTGTATCAAGGGCAGAAGTTGCCTCGTCCAAAATTAAAATTGGAGGATTTTTAAGGAACATGCGAGCTATTGCTAGACGTTGTTTTTGTCCTCCTGATAATTTAAGTCCACGCTCACCGATTTGTGTGTCATATCCATCTGGAAGCGAACTAATAAAATCTTCCAAATGTGCTTTTCTCGCTGCATCCTGAATTTCTTCTTCCGATGCTTCTTTTTTACCGTACGCAATATTCTCTCGAATTGTACCAGTAAATAAAAATACATCTTGTTGAACGATACCAATTTGAGAACGTAAAGATTGCATCGTAACATCCTGGATGTTTAAACCATCAATAGAGATTGCACCTTCATTCACATCATAAAAACGAGGAATGAGCGAGCATATAGTTGTTTTACCAGCTCCAGAGGGACCAACAAATGCAACGGTTTCTCCAGCTTTTATCGATAAATTAATATTCTCGAGCACTGATTTATGCTCATCATAGCGAAAGCTGACATTTTCAAACTCAATGTCTCCATTCAAATGAGATACATTTAATGCATTCGGTCGGTCTTGAACCTCAGGATCCTGCTCAACAAGTTCTAAAAAGCGTTTAAATCCGGCCATTCCTTTTGGATACAGTTCTAAAAGTGCAGTAATTTTATCTACTGGTTTTATTAACACGTTTACATAAAGAACAAAACTTACTAGCTCTCCGTAGGAAATCATCTCTTTGTATTTGAACCATGCTCCTACAACCAAGACTACCAATGTTACAAGGCGAGTCATCATATAGATGCTGGAATGTGTTCCAGCCATCACTTTATAAGCAATAAGTTTTGCTAGTCGAAATTGACCGTTATCTTCTTTAAAGCGAGCAATTTCAAAGTTTTCATTTGTAAAAGATTGTACTACTCTAACACCGGATACACTATCTTCAACGCGAGCATTTACGTCTGCAATTTTACCGTACATGTTCTTCCATGCTTTGTTCATCATAATATTTCCGTATGTAGCAACAATAGATAAGAACGGGACCATAATGATGGCGATCACTGCGAGCTCTGGATTAATGTTGAACATAATTGCAAAGGCACCGATCAATGTCATAATGGCGATAAATAAATCTTCGGGACCATGATGGGCAAGCTCACCAATATCAAATAAGTCATTTGTAATCCGGCTCATAATATGCCCGGTTTTTGTATTGTCAAAGAAGCGGAATGATTGCCGTTGTACATGGTTAAATAATTGCTGTCTCATATCCGTTTCAATATTTATACCGAGTTTATGACCTAAATAACTAACGATAAATTGAAGAAATGTACTTATTATATATACGATAAATAGTAAAATACTCACCCTTACTATCATATTCCAATCTCCACCTGGTAAAAGGTCATCAATGAACCATTGAACTGCTACCGGAAATGCAAGTTCTAAAATAGCTACGAACACTGCACTGCTAAAGTCGATAATGAATAATCGTTTATGCGGTTTGTAAAAGGCAAAAAACTTTTTAAGCACAGAAATCTACTCTCCTTTCCTATGTCATAACGACTATTATATAGAATAATTTCAGAATTCGAAATAAGTAAATGTTTTTTGACAATAAAAAAAGGGAAGTTTATAATATGTTTTTTATAAGCAACACTCAAAGGTCGGACATCTGTACAACTTTTTGATTACTTTGAGTTTTCTAAATTAGAAGAGAGGTATAAAACATGGCTACAAAAGAAGAAATAGTTCAGTCGGTACCGCAGAAAGGGTTTTTTGGGCATCCAAAAGGTTTATTGTCTCTATTTTTTACGGAGTTTTGGGAGCGCTTTTCTTACTACGGAATGCGAGCGATATTAATTTATTATATGTACTACGAAGTAACAGCAGGCGGACTAGGGATGGATCGTACTACAGCTAACTCGATAATGGCTATCTACGGTTCATTAGTTTATATGTCTGGAATTATTGGTGGTTGGATTGCTGATAGACTTTTTGGTACTACTAAAACCGTATTTTACGGTGGTGTCCTCATTATGTTTGGACATATAGTGTTATCGTTTCCTGGTGGAACGACACCATTATTTATTTCAATGGCTTTAATCATTGTCGGTACGGGTTTATTAAAACCGAATGTTTCTAGTGTCGTCGGAGATTTGTATTTAGAAACTGATCCTCGTCGTGACTCTGGCTTTAGTATTTTCTATATGGGTATTAACATGGGGGCATTTATTGCACCTTTAATTGTCGGAACAATTGGACTAAAGTATAATTTCCACTTAGGATTTGGAATTGCAGCTATAGGTATGGCAATTGGTTTAATAGTATTCCTAATTACAAAGAAAAAGTATTTAGGTTTAGCCGGCTCTTATGCTCCAAATCCAATGGGAAGAGAAGAGCGCAAAAAAGTATTCACTAGAATTGGGGTTGGAGTATTACTACTTCTAATCATCGGATACTTTTTAATTGAACAAGGTATTATGACATTCGATGCATTTACAATGACCGTATCTATCTTAGGAATTGTTATTCCAACGCTTTACTTTATCGTTATGTATAGAAGTGAAAAGACAACGGTAGATGAAAAATCTAGATTACTTGCGTATATTCCGTTATTTGTCTCAGCGATGATGTTTTGGGCAATTCAAGAACAAGGATCAAGCATCTTGGCGGTATATGCAGACGAACGTGTAGATTTAACGATCGGTTCTTTTGAGATATCTCCTGCATGGTTCCAATCATTGAATCCGTTATTTATCATTGGGTTTGCTCCAGTGTTTGCTTGGCTTTGGGTAAAACTAGGGGATCGACAACCATCTACACCGAAAAAATTCGCATACGGCCTATTATTTGGTGGTCTGTCGTTTATCGTCATGATTATCCCAGCGTATGTAAATGGGACTGAATCACTTGTTAGTCCATGGTGGCTAGTATTGAGTTTCTTTTTAGTTGTTCTTGGTGAATTATTACTTTCGCCAGTTGGTCTATCTACAACTACTAAGCTTGCGCCAACTGCATTTGCTGCACAAACGATGAGTTTGTGGTTTATGACAAGTGCTTCTGCTCAAGCGATCAATGCACAAGTCGTTAAATTTTATTCTCCAGAGAATGAAATTCTTTACTTCGGGGTCATAGGTGCGGTAGCAATTGGAATAGGATTTTTACTATTCTTCTTAACACCACTTATTCAAAGATACATGCGTGGAGTAAACTAATAGAAAATAAATGAAACCTTTCCTTAACTTTCCTCGTAAAGTTATTATCAATAGGGAAGGGATGATAAACGATATGAAGAAATGGTCGACACTTTTAGCTGTAGCCACATTAACATTAGGTTTAGCAGCGTGTAATGAAACAGCTGCCCCGGCAAATGAGAAGGATGTAACTGAGAAAAGTGAGTTAACTTTACAAGAAGTATATGATAAGTCAATGGCAGCTTCAGAAGAATTAAAGAGTGTAAAAGCAAAAATTGATATGAAGCAAACGATGCAATTGCCTGGACAAGACGTAAATTTAGACATTAATTCATTAATGGATATGGATTATATAATTGATCCATTACAAATTCACCAAACTGGAACAACATCTATGAAATCTACTGATGAAAATATGGGAAATCAAGAGATGAAGATGGAGAGCTATATAACGAAGGATGCTTTTTATACGTATGAGGGAGAATCTGGTCAATGGATGAAGTTTCCTCAAGAAATGATGAATCAGTTAATGAGCACAACAGATCAATCGAATCCATCAAATCAATTAAAACAAATTGAAGGATATTTAGAAGACTTCACCTTTGAGCAAGATAACGACAACTATATTCTTACTTTAGAAGCGTCTGGAGAAAAATTCACCGAGTTAGTAAAAGAACAAGTGGATGAGGCTCTTCAAAACATGGTTGGTGTGGAAGAAATTGAAATGGATATGATTATTAATTCCGTAAACTACTTAATTCATATTGATAAAGAGACATTCCAAACAAATAAAGTAGATATGGTTCTTGATATGGATATGACAATCGACGGAGAAACAATGAATATGAAACAAGATATGAAATCCGACTTCTCTAATTTCAATCAAGTAGAAGAAATTGTTATTCCTCAAGAAGTAATTGATAATGCGGTAGAAATTTAAGCTTTAACTGTATATGCGAAGCGTCAAGTCGATATTAAAAATAGCGAAAAAGACTGCTGTAAATGTTGCGAAAAAGCGACAATTCAGGCAGTCTTTTTGTTTTACAAATTTTTTATAGTAAAATTAACTATGAGTTAATTTCAAAAAGTAATTTTTCATAAATACACTAACATATATCACGTTGTTGATTGGAGCTGCAGGCGACGACTCCAGCGGGATGAGTGAGACAGATAAGACCTCACAAGCGGCGCGTAGCGGCGGTGATGGTTTATCGCTCACCCCGCGGAAAGCGTCCGCCTATAACGGAAATCAACTATACTTTACATTACTAAAATATATATTTCTTTAGTTTCCTTTAATTTGGTTCGTGTTTTTCAAGTAAATTTGAATTATGAAATTGCTTCATGTAAATAAAATAGGATGAACTGGCATATACGTGTATTATCAATTGAAAATCATTTTCATTTAAGCGTTGACTTGTTTTGTCAAGGTGCTATAATAAAAACTGTGAGTAAATGATAATGATTTTCACTATCGCCCTTTCACAAATAGAAATGTTGAGGATAGTTATGAAAAAAAGATATCTTGTAATTGCACTAGTCGCACTTTCTCTCTTATCTCTCTTTGTTGGTGTAACTAGAATCTCACCAATGGATTTGTTAGATATTACTTCGGAGGAGACACAAATATTTCTCATTAGTCGCTTACCTAGACTTATCGCCATAATACTTGCAGGAGCAGGGATGAGTATCGCAGGTTTAATAATGCAGAGTCTAAGTAGAAATAAATTTGTATCACCGACCACAGCTGGTACGCTTGATGCTACCCGCTTAGGTATTTTAATCTCCATGCTTGTATTTACAAATGCAACGTATATGCAAAAAATATCTTTTGCATTTATATTTGCACTAGCAGGTACATTGCTCTTTATGCAAATACTAAATCGGATTAAATTTAAGGATGCAATTTTTGTTCCGCTTGTAGGTCTGATGTTTGGAAATATTTTAGCCTCTATAACGACGTTTTTCGCTTACAAATCAAATATAATTCAAAATATCACCGTTTGGTTACAAGGAGACTTCTCTTTAATTTTAAAAGGTAGATATGAATTGCTTTACATAAGCGTACCAGTACTTATTATTGCCTATATTTACGCTAATCGCTTTACTGTAGCAGGAATGGGAGAGGATTTTGCAAAAAATCTCGGTCTTTCCTACAAAAGAGTATTAAATTTAGGTTTAGTGCTAGTTGCTTTGATCTCTACAACTGTTGTTTTGACAGTTGGAATGATTCCTTTTTTAGGATTAATCATCCCAAATATAGTATCCATATTTAAAGGAGATCATTTAGAAAAAACATTACCACATACTGCGTTGCTAGGAGTCATTTTCTTGTTGATATGCGATATTCTAGGTAGGGTATTAATCTTTCCTTATGAAATCCCGATTAGTATGACAGTTGGTGTAATCGGAAGTGCAATCTTCCTATTCTTGCTGTTTAGGGGGAAAGCATATGCGTAACAAAACAAAAATGATTATATTACTAGCTTTGGCAATAGTTTTTATAGTACTTTATTTGTTTCAAGGGTTGAATGGAAGCTATGATTATGCATTGCCACGTCGAGCTTTAAAGGTATTGGCGATGGGACTTACTGGAGTAGCGATTGCTTATTCTACGGTAATTTTCCAAACTATTACACATAATCGAATATTAACTCCAAGTGTAATGGGTCTGGATTCATTATACATGTTAGTACAGACATGTATTTATTACTTCTTTGGTTCAATGTCGATTTTAGTTATAAACAAAAACTATAATTTCTTTATTTCTGTTATAGCAATGATCGGATTTGCTCTGTTACTTTATCGCTTTTTGTTCAACGCAGGGAAACGCCCAATCTATTTCTTGCTACTTGTAGGGATTATATTAGGAACATTTTTAGGAAGTATTACAACTTTCCTTCAAGTACTTATTGATCCAAACGAGTTTACAAGTTTACAAAATAAGATGTTTGCAAGTTTTAACAACGTAAACGGTGATTTAGTTTGGTTAGCGATGGTTATTATCGTCTTAGCCATCCTATATGGTTGGCGCACGATTAGAGAGTTGGATGTAATGTCGCTAGGACGCGATAATGCTATTAATCTCGGTGTGGATTATGACAAAATAGTTAAAACGATGCTCGTACTATCAGCTGTTTTAATTGCTACTTCTACAGCGCTGGTTGGTCCTATTACATTCTTTGGCTTAATCGTCGCAAACTTATCGTACCAATTCTTCAACACATACAAGCATTCGGTATTAATTACTGGAGCTAGCATAATGAGTTTAATAGCACTAATTGGAGGACAGTGGATTGTAGAACGTATATTTACATTTGATACAACACTGAGCGTAATAATTAACTTTCTCGGAGGAATTTACTTCATTTATTTATTACTAAAGGAGAGTCGAGCTACATCATGATACAAGTTAAAGAAGTAACAAAGTATTTTTCTAAAAAGCCAGTAGTGGATAACGTAAGTGTTAATATCCAGTCAGGAAAAATTACATCCTTTATCGGACCTAATGGTGCTGGAAAATCTACACTTTTATCAATGGTTAGCCGCTTATTGGATGCAGACACAGGTGAAGTTCTACTAGATAAATCGAATGTTAGTAAATGGAAATCCGATGAGTTTTCTAAACGTGTATCCATATTAAAACAATCAAACTATATGAATGTACGCTTAACGATTCGTGAACTAGTGTCATTCGGCCGATTTCCTTATTCTAAAGGACGTTTAAATGCAGAAGACATGAAAATGGTCGACCAGGCTATTGAGTATATGAATTTAGCTGATATCGAGGATAGCTATTTAGATGAACTTTCTGGTGGTCAACGCCAACGCGCTTTTATCGCAATGGTTATTGCTCAAGATACGGAATACATCTTGCTAGATGAGCCATTAAATAATTTGGACATGAAGCATTCTGTACAAATTATGAAGATTCTTCGCAAGCTTGTAGAAGATCTAGGTAAAACGGTTGTCATCGTATTGCACGATATTAACTTTGCATCCGTGTATTCAGATTATATTGTCGCATTGAAGGACGGTCGTGTGATCAAAGACGGTCCTACTCATGAAATTATTAACTCTGATGCACTAAAAGAAATTTATGACATGGATATTCCAATACAAGAAATGAATAGCTGTCGAATTTGTGTTTATTTTAATTCATAAGAAAAAGGAGCGTTTAATAGATGAAAAACAAGAAATTTTTAGCGGTGATTTTCGCTATGCTAGTTCTATTACTTGCAGCGTGTGGATCAAACGAAGATGCGTCAACTAAAGAAGAAGGTACTTCAGAAGAAAAAACAGGATCAAACGAAGCATCATCAGTTTTCCCATTAACTATTCCTCAACCAGAGGGATATAAAGAAGTAACACTAGATAAAAAACCAGAAAATGTTGTTGTTTTTGACTATGGTTTTCTTGATACATTAGATGCACTAGGCGTTGATGTAACAGCTGTATCTCAAAGCAGCCTTCCTAAATACTTAAGCAAATATGCAGATGAAGCTGCATATAAAAATGCTGGAGCACTAAAAGAGCCAGACTTTGAAGCAATCAGCACGATGAATCCGGATGTAATTTTCATTTCTGGTCGTCAAGCAGACGCTTATGAAGAATTAAGTAAAATTGCTCCTACTGTTTATGTTGGAGTTGATACTACTGACTACATGAATTCATTCAAAGCTAATACTGAGTTAGCTGGTAAAATTTTCGGTAAAGAAGCAGAAGCAACAAAGGCATTAGAAGAAATTGATGCAAAGGTTGCAGAAATGTCAGAGAAAACAAAAAGCATTGAAGAAAAGGCTTTAGTAGTTCTTGCATCTGAAGGTGAACTAAGTGCATATGGTCCAGGTTCACGTTTTGGAATAGTACATGACGTGTACGGCTTTAAAGCAGTTGATGAAAATTTAGAAGTTTCTACACATGGTCAAAATGTTTCATATGAATATGTGTTAGAGAAAAATCCAGATATCCTATTCGTAGTAGACCGTGATGCAGTTGCCTCTGAGGGTGAGTCTGGCACAAAAGCGGCGATTGAAAATGAAATCGTAAGCAAAACAAATGCTGTTAAAAACGGTAAAGTATATTATTTGGATCCAGAAGCTTGGTACTTAGCAGGTGGCGGTATTGAATCGGAAAATGCAAAAATTGATGCAGTCCTAGAGGCAATTAAATAATATGTTTTACCAAATAAAACGGATGGTTATAAAAGAAGGTTTTTCGTCTAGTGTGGTAGAACGTTTTCAAGGAGAAGGAAAACTTGAAAAGCAACCGGGCTTTGAAAAGTTAGAAGTTCTAGTGAAAAAAGTTCGCCGTGGGGAAGAAGAAGTCCTTGTAGTAGTAGGTTGGAGATCAGAAGAGGACTGGAAGAATTGGGAGAAGAGTCCCGAGCATATTGCTGGTCACAAAGCGAATATAGGAAAGCCAAAGCCTGATTATATTATTGAATCCAGCCAAAATGTATATGAAGTAAAAGTAAGTAAATAATTTGAAATCCACAAGGTACACGTACCTTGTGGATTTTTTTCGGCAGAATCGATCAATCTTCATGTTAAGTCGCTCCATAAACGAACCGAATTGCTCTATTAATTGGATGCTTATATTTTAATTGTACATAATATATTATCTAGCTTATACTTTTTGTTAGGAGGGGATTTTGTGAAAAAATGGTTTTATCCACTCGGAGTAGTTACTTTGGTAGGATTTGTCATGTTGTTTCTAAAAGTTTCAAAAGAAGAAATTATAGCAATTGATCATACAATGTCCGAACTTCTTGCAGGAAATGCTTTTATAACTTTATTTCATTATATTGGCGAAACAAAGTTTATTTTAGTAGCTATGCTTCTATTAATTATCTATTTGTGGTTACATTCAAGAAATTATAGAGCTATGCTCTTTGTTTTATTTTCAGTAGGTGTAGGAAATGTGCTAAATCAATTATTAAAAAAGTGGATTCAAAGAGAACGACCAGATGTTCCTCATCAATTAGAGACCTTTAGTTTTCCTTCCGGCCATGCAATGGTTGGTTTACTTTATGTATTTACCATTACCTATTTATTGACAGAGCATCAGTCAAATAATAAAATCAAAATTTTTATGTGGATTTTGGCTGTTCTTCTTGCAATGATGATTGGTCTATCCCGTATTGCAGAGAGTCGTCATTATGCTTCAGATGTGTTTGCTGGATGGATGGTAGGGTATACATGGTTTGTAGTGGTTGCCTTATGGTACGAATGGAGAAAAAAGAGTTTTAAAAAAGAATAGAAACAAGGGTCCTTTCCTTTATGGAGAGGATTTTTTAACTTGTAGAATAAAAAAAGGAGCAAATGTATATGTTTGAGCTACCAGATGAACTAGTTAAACTTGGTAAAAAGAGAATAGAAGGTTTTCCTGTAGAAGGTTTTGTTAAGGGGAGAGGGCCGCAAACCCCTACAATTATGTTAATTGGGGAAGCGCCAGGAGAAAATGAGGCAGTTGAAGGTATACCTTTCATAGGAAGAGCAGGGAATGAATTAGCAAAATCACTTGCCACAATCAACCTAACGAGAGATGAAGTATATATGACGAGTGCTGTAAGAAGCAGACCATATTTGTGGAAAGAGAAGAAAATGAGAAATGGGGAAATAACGAAAAGAAAATATAATAGGCCACCTACTCAGCAGGAAATAATTGCTCACGCACCACTTCTCGATTTTGAATTAAAAAATATTTCCCCACTCGTTATTGTAACTTTAGGCAATGTAGGACTCCAGCGTCTATTAGGAAAGGAAGCAAGGGTGTCAGAGATGCATGGCCAAATCATAAAACATCCAGTCCAACACCTTGCTTCACTAAAAGAAAGTGTATATAAATGGTCTACAGAGGAATATATTATAATGCCTACGTATCATCCAGCTGCAGTTTTTTACCGCCCATCTAATCGAGATATATTAGAAGAAGATTGGTTAAATATTGGAGAGTATATTAAAAAATCTACTGCATTTTAATGTTTTCTTCAATTGAAAATTGTTGTGTCAAGGAAACTTAATGCGTATAATAAAGTGGAAATCATTGATGAGAAAGAAGTTGGTACAATGGAAGGCAATGTTGTTTTTGCACTATTACTTACATTGTTTGCGGGATTAGCAACAGGAATAGGCAGTTTGCTATCTTTGTTAACTTCTCGAACAAATACTAAATTTTTATCTGTTGCGTTAGGATTCTCGGCAGGTGTAATGATATATGTATCTTTAGTTGAAATATTTGTGAAAGCAAAAGTTTCATTAGTAGCGGAGCTAGGCGAGAAAAATGGTTATTGGATGACCATTGTTGGTTTTTTTTGTGGGATGATTTTTATTGCGATTATTGACCGTTTATTACCTTCCCTTGGTAACCCACATGACGCTAAAAGTGTAGAAGATATGGATGTGACACCAACTAATGCTGAATACACAAAACTAATGAAAATGGGTATGTTTACTGCACTCGCCATCGGAATACACAACTTTCCAGAGGGAATTGCAACATTTGCTTCTGCGTTGCAAGATCCAAATCTAGGGATTGCCATAGCGATAGCTGTAGCTATTCATAATATTCCAGAAGGGATTGCGGTTGCTGTTCCTATTTATTATGCGACTGGAAATCGTAAAAAAGCATTTAAATTATCATTTCTTTCGGGACTTGCAGAGCCTGTGGGTGCGTTTGTTGCATACTTAATATTAATGCCATTCTTAAACGGTGTAGTTTTCGGTGTAGTATTTGCCGCTGTTGCAGGAATTATGGTGTTTATTTCGTTAGATGAACTATTACCAGCTGCAAGAAAATACGATGAAGCGCATTCTTCTATTTACGGTGTCGTAGCTGGAATGCTTGTAATGGCACTTAGTCTAGTTTTAATGGCATAGAAAAGAAAATGTTTCAAATGTATAAAGGCAGTGCAGTTCTCATTAAGAGAGAACCGCACTGCCTTTTTTATTTTTTAATGCAACAATTCCTGTCCGATTGATTGACACTGGTACAAGTTGAAAGTTAGGGAATATACCACTTAACTTAGAGATAAAGTCTTCTTCTGTTCCTCTTTCCACCAAAGAGAGAAGGGTAGGTCCAGCTCCACTTATACAGGTTCCGTATGCACCGGCTTTTTTCGCAGCAATTTTAATCTCTTTGCTTTCTGGAATAAGGTTTAGACGGTATGGTTCGTGGAATAAATCCTGTTCCATATACACACCAGCTTGTTCAAACGATTGAGATAGAAGAGCGGCTATTAATAAATTTGCAGCAGCACTTGCTTGTGCTGCAATTTTACGTGTATAAGTTTCAGGCAAGGCATTTCTTGCTTTTTCTGTTTTTAATTCAAAGTTTGGAATGAACAAAACAAAAGCAGCACCAATATTGGCTGTATGAAATACGTGAATTTCTCCATTTTCAGCACAAGAAGAAATAGTAAAGCCACCGAAAATAGAGGCAGCTGCATTGTCAGGATGTCCTTCCATTGACGTTGCTACTTTTAGCTTGTCTTGTGAAGTAAGCTGAAGATCGAGCACTTGGTTAGCGACTTCTATTCCAGCCACAATCGCAGAAGCACTACTCCCCATCCCGCGAGCGAGGGGGATTTCACTTTTGACTTCTAAGTGGCAGGCAGGTAATTCTAATCCGTGTATTTGTGCAGTTTTTTGTGCAGCTTGCATGATTAAATGATTTTGTGGATCTGGTACTTCTGGAAGATTATCTGTTAAATTATCAATCTTCCATTTCTCAGAAACTTCCACGTCTACTTCTAAGTATTTATCCAATGCTATTCCTATTGAATCAAAACCGGGGCCTAAGTTAGCGGTGCTTGCAGGTATTAAAATGGACCATTTGTTACTCATAAAACTCCCTCAATGTATTGACGAATTTCTTCCTCGTCATTTTTTAATGAAACTAACTCAACTGTAGATACATTCATCGCTGTATCTGGATCTTTTAAACCGTTACCAGTAAAAACAGTAACCACTTTACTTCCTGCGGAGATTTTTCCACTTTTCACTGATTTAATAACTCCTGCTAAAGAAGCAGCAGATCCAGGCTCTACAAATATCCCTTCGCGATTAGCGATTAATTGATAAGCGTTTAGAATTTCTTCGTCTGTGACAGAATCAATAATACCACCAGATTCGTCTCGTGCCGCTTCAGCTAAAGACCAGCTTGCAGGATTCCCAATACGAATCGCTGTTGCAACTGTTTCTGGATTAGCAATTGGAGCACCTTGAACGATTGCAGCAGAGCCTTCAGCTTCAAAACCGAACATTTTAGGTAGACCTGATTGTTTTACTTCATTATATTCTTTGAAGCCTTTCCAATAAGCGCTTATGTTACCGGCATTTCCAACTGGAATACACAGAAAGTCAGGTGAAGAGCCTAAAGTGTCGACAATTTCAAAAGCAGCTGTTTTTTGACCTTCTATTCTATATGGATTGACAGAGTTAACTAAAGCGACGGGTGATGTTTCACTAACTTTCCTAACAATTTGTAGTGCATCATCAAAGTTCCCGTCAATTTCAATTATTTTAGCTCCATACATACATGCCTGAGCTAATTTACCAAGTGCGACTTTTCCTTTTGGGATGACGACAATCGATTTTATTCCTGCACGAGCAGCGTATGCTGATGCAGCTGCCGATGTATTTCCTGTAGATGCACAAATGACACATTCACTGCCATCTTCAATTGCTTTAGCAACAGCGAAAACCATACCTCGGTCTTTAAATGATCCAGTAGGATTTGCACCTTCTACTTTTCCGTAAAGTTCAATACCGAGTTCTTTTGACAAGTTATTTAATTTTATAAGAGGCGTATTTCCCTCGTGTAATGTTAAATTTGGTGTTTTATCTGTTACAGGTAAAAACTCTTTGTATTCTTCGATTAAACCTTGCCAAGCCATGTTGTGTTCCGCCTCTCTGTTCTTCTTGAATAAACATATGTATTTGTATAAAGGACATTTTACCTTAATAAAGCTTAAAAAACAAGATAAACTTTCTATTGAAAGTTTGCTAAACGAGCATTATACTAATCATGTAAACAAAAAACATTACAGGTGTAAAGACAGGAGAAGGAAATGGCTACTATAAAGGAACACAAACCCCTATCAAAAAATAAATTACTTGGCATTGCGGGTCTTGCTTGGATGTTTGATGCAATGGATGTAGGAATTCTATCCTTTGTTATTGCAGCGCTTGCTACCGAATGGAGTTTGACTCCTGGTGAGATGGGCTGGATTGGAAGTATAAATTCAATAGGGATGGCTGTTGGTGCATTGGTATTTGGAGTACTTGCAGATAAAGTAGGTCGTAAAAAAGTATTTATGATTACATTGGTCTTGTTCTCTGTGGCAGGGGGTTTATCAGCTCTCACCACTACATTGGCTGCATTTTTAATTCTACGATTTTTTGTTGGAATGGGGCTAGGAGGAGAATTACCGGTTGCATCCACGCTTGTTTCTGAAAGTGTCGAAGCAAAAGAACGAGGTAGAGTAGTAGTATTACTTGAAAGTTTTTGGGCAGCGGGCTGGCTTTTATCAGCACTAATTTCTTACTTTATAATTTTAAATTACGGTTGGAGAATAGGTTTAATTATTACGGCACTACCAGCGTTTTATGCAATTTATTTACGTTTAAAGTTACCAGACTCTCCGCGTTTTGTATCAAATGAAACACAATCAAGATCAATTATGCAAAATATGAAAGATGTATGGTCGAAAAAATATGCAAAAAGAACACTCATGCTTTGGATTGTCTGGTTTATGGTAGTCTTTTCGTATTATGGAATGTTCTTATGGTTACCAAGTGTAATGGTAATGAAGGGATTCGATTTGATAAAAAGTTTTGAATATGTATTAATAATGACTCTTGCTCAATTACCTGGCTACTTTACAGCTGCTTGGTTAATTGAAAAGGCAGGTCGTAAATTTGTACTGATAACGTTTTTACTAGGAACAGCAGCGAGTGCACTAGTTTTTGGTTCCGCTGATTCAACAGCTATATTAATCATTTCAGGTATGCTCCTTTCATTTTTTAACTTAGGAGCTTGGGGTGCTTTGTATGCTTATTCACCAGAACAATACCCTACAGTAATTCGCGGAACTGGTTCCGGAATGGCTGCATCCGTTGGGCGTATTGGCGGGATTTTAGGACCTTTGTTGGTTGGTACTCTTGTAACTGCTGGATACGACATTGGTTTTATCTTTGGCATTTTCTGTGTGGCCATAGTAATTGGCGTTTTAGCAGTACTCTTCCTTGGTACAGAAACAAAACAATTGGAATTAGACTAACTAAATAGATAAAACCTGTTCCTTAAATGGAGCAGGTTTTATTTTGTTTCATTCCCAATAACATAGTAAAATGAAAGAATGGAACTACGGGAGGTGCAGGACTTGGGGAATCTACGTCATAAACGAATTCTTATTATCGGTTCAAGTGGTGCAGGCAAATCGACCTTATCAAGAAAGCTTGCTGAACAATGGAAATTGCCAATTGTCCATCTGGATGCCCTTTTTTGGAATCCCGGATGGGTACCTACACCAAAACAAGCATTTCGCGAAAAAATTCAGACCAAACTAGAGGGAAATGAGTGGATTATCGATGGCAATTTTGACTCTACTTTGGCATTAAGAGCTAAATACGCAGATTTAATCATCTTCTTAGATTTTCCTCGGTACCTCTGTACGTATCGAGTTTTCAAGAGAGCATGGGAGTACAGAGGTAAAACACGTCCTGATATGGGTGCCGGGTGTGAAGAAAAAATAGATTTAGAGTTTGCTCAATGGGTATGGCGTTTTCCAAAAGATGTCCGCCCAGGTATATTAAAAGTATTAAGAGAAGCAAGTAACGTTGATATATGTATATTAAGAAATCCGGTGGAAGTGAAAGCCTTTATTGATACTGCCCCGAGTAGATAAATGTAGGAGGAACAGCTATGAGAGACAAACAACTATCGGAGAGGCGAATTATCGAACTAATTGAAAAGGATGCCGATATCATTCTCCCGTTAACGAATGGAGAGCCACATAAATTACTTGATATTTTGGAAGAAAATACGGATGCTTTAACTAATGTGAAAATTCATCAGTTACTCGCATTAAAGCATCGAAAGTATATGGAAGGTGCATTCCCTGGAAAGCTTAGTCATGTATCCTATTTTTTAAGTGGTGCTACTCGGAATATGTTTCACCAAGGATTAGTAGACCTAGTGCCAAATCATTTTCACGAAATGCCGAAGATTTTAAGACAATCGACCAATTTATCGATGATTATGGCAGTTGCTTCTCCGATGGATGAATATGGATACTTTTCACTAGGTACTCAAGCGGACATTGTGTCTGAATTTATTGGAAAGGTTCCTTTCCTATTAGAAGTAAATAAACATATGCCTCGTACATTTGGTGAAAATCAAATACATATAAGCCAAATAGAAGGTTTTGTTGAAAACGATCGTCCTCTTTTTGAAGATATTTCTCCGCCAATTGGTGATAAGGATATGAGAATAGCTTCTTATGTAGCAGAAAGTATTCAAAATGGGGACACTTTACAAATCGGAATCGGCTCCATTCCTAACGCAGTAGTAAGTTTACTGAAAGATCATAGACATTTAGGCATTCATACAGAAATGTTTGTAGATGGAATAGTGGATCTTGTGGAAGCTGGTGCAATAGACGGGACGCAAAAGTTTACAAATAAAGGGAAGATAATAGCGACCTTTGCACATGGATCCAATAAAATCTATAACTTCTTGCATAACAATCCTGCTGTTCAATTTTTGCCAGTAAGTATAGTTAATGATCCTAGGGAAATTGCAAAGGAAGAACGAATCGTTTCTATTAATGCTACGACAGAAGTTGACTTATTTGGTCAATGTGCATCGGAAACGGTTGCCGGAAAATATTACTCCTCAACGGGAGGACAAGCTGACTTTGCAAGAGGAGTGCGTTTTGCAAAGGAAGGAAAAGGCTTTGTATGTATGACATCTACTGCAAAAAATGATGAGATTTCTCGGATACAACTAAGACTTTCCCCTGGATCGGTCGTTACAACGTCTAAGAACGATATTGATACAATTGTTACAGAATATGGAGTAGCGAAAATGTTTGGTAAGCCAATTTCTGAGCGTGCAAAACAACTCATATCAATAGCGCATCCTAAATTTAGAGAAGAACTAACTTTTGAAGCGAAGCAAATGGGGTTTATTTAAAGTGAAACCAATAGACGCATCATTTTTTCATCAACCAACATTAGAGCTAGCTAGAAACTTAATAGGAAAGAATATAGTTCATGAGCATGGAAGAGGGCTAATTGTAGGTAAAATAGTTGAGACGGAAGCCTATATGGGACCTGAAGATCGTGCAGCGCACAGCTTTGGAAACAGAAGAACAAAACGAACAGAAGTAATGTTTGGTGGGCCAGGGCTTATATACACGTATCAAATGCATACACATACACTGATTAATGTTGTAGCAGGTATAGAGGGCATCCCCAATGCAATATTAATTCGAGCTGTTGAACCTGTAGAAGGATTAGAGCTAATGAAAGAATTTCGTAACAATCTACCAATGAAGCAGTGGACAAATGGCCCCGGGAAATTAACGAAAGCTATGGGAATCACTATGGAATATTACGGTAAACATTGGACGGAAAAGCCTTTATTTATTGCAGAAGGTAGTGAGGTGTCGTTCATATCAACAGGTCCTCGGATTGGTATCGAAAACAGTGGGGAAGCTGTGCATTACCCTTATCGTTTTTGGGAAACGGACAATCCCTTTGTATCTAAAATGAGATGAACCTGCTGTAATCAAAAGATAGCGTCATATCGAAAGTCAAGAAAAAATACCGACCAGAAATGGTCGGTATTTCAGATAGTGACAAACTCAATTTTGGGTGCATAGAGTTGTATATTAAATTCGGCAAAGACCACCACTTCGCTTTCCGGGGCTTGGCTTCAGCCTCCTAGGCCAACACGATGTTGGTCATGCAATCGTTGCCGCAGGATGTGGCGAACTTAGATTGCCTTCCCCTTAACTGCGGGGTCTTCTGCTCAAGCTGTTCCCACAGGAGTCTTCGTGGTTATCCTTGCCTTATAAACAATTACTTATAGATATCTACTATCTATACTTTTAATTGGATAGAGCAAACTCTTTTGGAAGATCTAAGCGTTTATTAAAATACTTTTGTCGTGAAATCTGAAATACCGACCAGAAATGGTCGGTATTTTATATGAATTAGATAAGTTTTCCCATATAATATTCATCTACGAAATGTCCATTAATGATAAGTGCATTTTTACGGTCGCCTTCTTTTTCAAAACCAAGCTTTTTATATAGTTTTTGAGCACCTATATTTTCTTTAATAACAGACAGTTCAAGCTTGGATATTCCTACTTCTTTAGCCCATTTTTCTCCATGTACCATTAAGGAAGAGGCAATTCCCTTTTTAGAGAATTCTTGTTTCACACCGATTACTACAGAAGCTCTATGCAAAGCACGTGGTGCTGGTCCACCCGTAAACAATACATATCCAGCGAACTGCCCGTTCATAATAGCTAAAAGTAAATTAGAGTTTTCGATATTTTTCCATGCTGTCATCTCTTTTCGGATACTCTGTACTGTCATTTGAATATCAGATTTTCCATACAACATAAAATCAGTTTCCGAAAATATGGTTTCTTGCAAACGAATAAATGAACGGGCATCATCTAACTCTGCTTCTCGTATGATCAGAATGTCCTGGTGGTTATTTACATCATCCATTATCGAATCGGTTTCGAGAACCGTACTATGAAATAAAACAGATTTTCCTAGGTCTACTTTTTTTACTGAGTAACCATGGTCTGTCCAAGCGAAATAATGTAATGCAGGAGGCTTTGTTTTTTTCCACCAACTACTACTTAAATAAGCTGCATTAGGTAGTACTTGTCCGATGATTGCTTCAATTTCTGCATATGTTAATCTAATCTCTTTGTTCGTCGATTGTTGAAAGAAAGTGGAAAGGGGAATATATTTGCTTTCAAATATTTTAGGCATTATTTCACTCATTTCATAATTTATAGGCTAAGTATAGCATCAATTGTAAGACATGCGCACTACTAAAAGCTTATTTTAACGTCAATTTATTCCTATAAAAAGAAGTGTTACTTCATAACGAAGTAACACTTCTTTTTAAGAATATTATGCTTGTACTAAATCTAGCTGTAAAGCAGGTCCAAAGAATTCATAGTGAATTTGTTCATTTACAAAGCCTAACTCTAGTAAATGATTGATCATTGCTTCCATAAATCCAACTGGGCCACAAACATAGACATCTCCATCTTTACGTGCATGTTCTTTTAATACATCCTTCGTTATGAAGCCATCCCCACTATCAGAATATAGAGTAACATATTTTGCATCATCCATTGTTTCCATTAAAGAACGAATATCTTGGTCGAATGGATGTAAGTTTTCATTCCGAGCACTATAAAGGAAGGATACTGGTCGATTTGGTTGAGTCTTAGCTACTGTTTCGAACATACTCATCATTGGTGTGATACCAACTCCTCCGCTTAAGAATGTTACAGGAGTTGTTTTTTCTGGATCTAAAACGAATTCACCAGCTGGAGCAGTAAGTTCAACTATATCTCCAATATTAACATTATTGTGGAGGTGAACAGAAACTTTTCCTTCTGGATTATTTTCATCTTCTTTTTTCACTGAAATACGAAATGATTCTGAATCAGCTGCTTTAGATAAGCTATACTGTCTGTTCATCAAATACGTTTCGCCTGGAATGATCACACGAATCGTAATGAATTGTCCAGGCTCATAAGAAGGAACCGTAGATCCATCTGCTGGTTTTAAATAAAATGAAGTAATGTTTTCACTTTCTTTTACTTTATCTGCAATAACGAAGTCTTTAAAGAATCTCCAACCGCCATCTTTTGACTCTGCTGCTACATACATTTCTTCTTCGATGCCTATAAAAGCATCTGCGATAACTCCATATGCTTCTGCCCAAGCATTAATGATATCGTCAGTAGCAGCATCTCCTAATACTTCTTTGATTGCGCCAAGTAGATGCTCACCTACAATTGGATAATGTTCGGGTTTAATGCCTAAACTTACGTGTTTTTGTCCTATTTGTTTCACCACTGGAATAATTGCCGCTAAATTATCAATATGGGTTGCTGCTGCGTATACAGTGTTAGCTAGCGCGGTTTGTTGACGACCTTTTGCTTGGTTAGCATGATTGAAAATATTTAAAAGCTCTGGGTGTGCGTTAAACATATTTTTATAAAAAGCTGTGGTTATTGCAACTCCATGAACTTCTAATACAGGTGCTGTTGATTTTACGATATCAATTGTTTTTTGAGATAACATAATTTACACGTCCTTTTATTTTATTTACAAATACAGAGTACTCCTAGCCATTTTTTAAAGCAATATTTAAAATACATCTTTAAAGTAGATGTAATATTTCAGACACATTTCTTTCACGATTCAGACATAGTCGTTTATAATGATTAGTAGAATGGCGGTGGAAAAATGAGATTGACTATGTATACAGATTTCTCACTTCGTGTGTTAATATACTTGGGAACCAAAAATAGAGATGAACTTTCTACAATACAAGAAATATCCACTGCTTATGGAATATCAAAGAATCACTTGATGAAGGTGACTTATGAATTAGGGAAACTTGGTTATATAGAAACAATCCGTGGCCGAGGTGGTGGAATTCGGTTGGCAATGGAGCCGGAAAATATCAATATAGGACAAGTTGTAAGGAATACAGAAGATGATTTCCATCTCGTTGAATGCTTCGATTGTCATTCGAACTCCTGCGTAATTACGCCGGTTTGTGGACTAAAAGGTGCATTAAATAGGGCTTTGCAAGCTTATTTTAAAGTGCTGGACGAATATACATTGGCAGATTTTTTACTTCAAAAACATTTGTTAGCAAATTTACTTTTTAAAGAGCAACAGGATATATGATAAAATAAGTTCGGAATTGATTTTTAGGAGGATTATTCATGGAAAAAGTATTAGTTTTTGGTCATAAAAACCCTGATACAGACACAATCACATCAGCAATCGTATATGCATATTTAAAAAATGCCATTGGGGTAGAAGCTGAGGCGGTTGCTTTAGGTGAAGTGAACAATGAAACAAAGTTTGCTCTTGAAAAATTCGGATTTGAAGCACCTCGAATTATTGGGGATGTTTCGAGTGAAGCGAAGAAAGTGATTTTAGTGGATCACAATGAAAAACAACAAAGTGCAGATGGTATTGAAAATGTGCAGGTAACGGAAGTTATCGACCATCACCGTATTGCAAACTTTGAAACAGCAGATCCATTATACTATCGTGCAGAACCAGTAGGATGTACTGCAACTATATTAAATAAAATTTTTAAAGAAAAAGGTGTAGAAATCCCAGCAAACATTGCTGGATTAATGCTTTCTGCAATCGTTTCAGATTCTTTATTATTTAAATCACCAACATGCACGGAAGAAGACATTGCCGCTGCTCGTGAACTAGAAGCAATTGCTCGTGTAAACGCGGAAGAGTATGGACTAGCTATGTTGAAAGCAGGTGCTGATTTAAGTGATAAGAGCCTGGAGGACCTTCTTTCATTAGACGCAAAAGAATTCGTTATGGGTGAGTACAAAGTAGTCATTGCACAAGTAAATGCTGTAGACGTAAATGACGTAATGAATCGTAGAGCAGAGCTGGAAGACTTAATTAATCTTGAAATTCAAGAAAAAGAATTAGATCTATTTTTCTTTGTAGTAACGGATATTCTAAACAATGATTCCGTAGCACTAGCACTTGGTAAGTTGGCGTTAAAAGCAGAAGCTGCCTTTAATGTAAAATTCGATGATAACAATATTGCATTACTGAAAGGCGTAGTATCTCGTAAAAAACAAGTAGTACCAGCCTTGACTGAAGCGCTAGCATTATAATTGTAGAAAATGGCTATCTCTTGGATGAAGAGATAGCTTTTTTATTTGGAAACGTAATGCATCTCAGAAAATCTCGAGTGAATCTCAGAAAATCCCGAGTGGATCTCAGAAAATCTCGGAGTATCTCAGAAATCTCGGTGGATCTCAGAAAATCTCGGTGGATCTCAGAAAATCTCGGTGGATCTCAGAAAATCCTGGAGGTATCTCAGAAAATCTCGAGTGGATCTCAGAAAATTCTAGGGGTATCTCAGAAAATCTGGAGGTATCTCAGAAATCCCGGGGAATCTCAGTAAATCTCCTGTGTATCTCAGAAAATCATGGAGTATCTCAGAAATCCCCAGGTATCCCCGAGAATCTAAGATCTCAAATTTTTAGAGAGCATTAAAATTGTTGAATACTTAAGAAGTCTTTACAATGTAATGGAGGTGAGAATAATGAAAATTGAAGTATGGTCAGATTTTGTTTGTCCTTTTTGTTATATAGGAAAAAGACGTTTGGAAGAAGCTCTAGAGCAGGCTGGGTATGCAAGTCAAGCAGAGGTTGAATTTAAGAGCTTTGAGTTGGATCCGAATTCTCCTAAAATATCGGACCAAAGCATGTATGAAGTGCTTGCTGAAAAGTATGGATCTACTGTGGAAGCAGCTAAAGGAATGACTGCACAAGTAGCGGAGCAAGCAAAAACAGTTGGTCTCGATTACAATTTTGACATTATGAAGCCGGCAAACACGTTAGATGCACACCGTCTGGTGAAGTGGGCAACCGAACAAGGGAAGGCTGCAGAAGCCAATGAATTGTTACTGCACTCTTATTTTATTGAAGGTAAAGAGATTGGCAAACACGAGGTTCTCCTTGATTTAATTGATTCTCTTGGATTACCTAGAGATGAAGCGGAAGAAGTGTTGAATTCCAATAAGTATTTGACAGAGGTTCGTCTTGATATCGCTAAAGCTGGACAAATTGGCGTGCGCGGGGTTCCATTTTTTGTTTTAAATGATAAGTATGCAATTTCTGGTGCACAACCACTTGAAACGTTTGTTGGTGCATTGAATAAAGTTGCGGAAGAAGAAGGATTACAAGCTAAATAATATACAAAAAATCAGTAGGAGAAATTCTGCTGGTTTTTTATTTTGCGTTAGTTTTTTAATGAAATAGGGTATAACAATCTATGTAAAATTGAGGGGATAAGATAAAAAAACGTGCAGCAGATGCGCTTGCACGTTTTTCCTTAACTTCTTCTCTCAAAACTTAAAAATCTAGTGCCTTGAAAAGTAAGAACACCTAAATCGTCTTCAGCGAGCATACCGTATTCTTGCCCGCTAACGTGAAGCTCCATTCGATCCCCACTTTCTACTTGAAATGTTACGTAATACGAAGTAGAAGCAGAACTATTTCCAGAACCACCGCGTGTATCGGAACGTTTTGCTACTACCTGAGTTGGCACAGAAAGCTTTGGAGAATTATTGTTTTTATTCCACTGGGATATGCTTTTTATGATAGTGAAAATAATAAGTCCAAATACCAAAATGAAAATTAGACCGATGAATATGGGTATACCCCCAAAGAAAAAGCCTAAGTTATCCATTTTAAACCCCCTAATAAAAAAACTGTTTTTTTCTTATACGTAAATAATTGAATAAAGTTTCGTTTATAGATAGACACTAGAAGAAAAGGAGGAAATCCAATGAACGATCAAATACTACCAACTGAATCACAATCTTATTGGCGTGCCACAGAAGACTTTCCAATGTTTCCTGAAATAAGAGAAAATGTAGAAACCGATATTTTAATTGTGGGAGCAGGTCTTACAGGGATTACTGCTGCGTATTTACTTAGCAAGAGCGGAAAAAGTGTAATGGTTTTGGAAGGAAGCAGAATATTAAAAGGTACAACTGGTTTCACTACTGCAAAGGTGACAGCTCAGCATGGGCCTATTTACCAAAAGCTAACTTCCATATTCGGTGAAGAAAAAGCGAGACTATATTATGATGCCAATACAGAGGCTAAAAACTTTATAGAGGAAACAGCCAAAGAATTGGGAATTAAATGTGATTTTGAAAAGGTAGATGCTTATATATATGCTGATACTAAAGAAGGAGTACAAACAGTAAGGAAAGAAATGGACGCCTATAATAAGCTAGGTATTGAGGGGGCAACTCTTACAACAAATACCGGTCTTCCTTATGATGTAATGGAGTCATTGAAGTTAGAAAATCAAGGACAATTCCATCCGTTAAAGTATGCCACTGGATTAATGAATAAAGCAATTGAGAATGGTGTGCAGTTTTTTGAAAAATCGCGAGCAAAAACTATATCAAAAAATATAGTAGAGATGATGAATGGTCATAAAATACGTGCAAAGAAAATATTAGTTTGTAGCCACTTCCCATTTAATGATGGAAATGGTCTATATTTTTCAAGAATGTCCCCAGAAAGATCTTATGCGTTGGCTGCGCCAGCTGAATCTAATTATCCAAAAGGCATTTATATTAATGTAGAAAAGCCAACAAGATCCGTACGTACAGCGCTAGGTAAAGATGGAAAAAGATATTTAATACTAGGTGGAGAAGGTCATGTAACCGGTAGATATGAAGGTGATATGATGGATAATTATGATGCACTAGCTGCATTTGGTAGAGAGAAATTTAATATAAAGCAGTTTACGAATCGCTGGTCTGCTCAGGATTTAGTGACCCTAGATCAAGTGCCGTATGTAGGAATCATGACGTCAGGTCTTCCTGATGTATTGGTTGCAACTGGTTACGCAAAATGGGGTATGACGAATAGTACGGTAGCTGCCCAAATAATGGCGGACAATGTCATGGAAAAAGAAAATCGATACGCGGAACTTTACAATCCAATCCGTTCCAAAATGAAAAAAGAAGATATAGCTAGTTTTGCCAAGTATAATGCAGCCGTTGCAAAAGAATTAGTAAAAGGAAAGACTGAAAAAATAGATGTCTTGTTTAAAGATTTACAACTTGGTACTGGAGACATCGTAAAACTAGACGGTAAAAAGGTTGGAGCATTTAAGGATGTCACTGGTGAGATATATTTAGTTAAACCAGTATGCACACATATGGGTTGTGATGTCGTATTCAATAATGCAGAGACTTCATGGGACTGTCCATGTCACGGGTCACGATACACATTTAAGGGTGACGTGATTGAAGGTCCCGCATTCGAGCCGTTAGAGAAAATAGAAAATATTGAATAACCGAGCTTAGAGAAAAATCTCTAGGCTTTTTTAATTCTATTAAAACAAACGATTGTTCTCCTGCGATATCTTTATTAAAATTGGGATATAGTTAAGGAGAGAAAATGAATGAAATCCCTAAAGAAATTACTTCCATATGTGAAGCCATATACACTGTTTGCGATTCTTGGACCACTTTTAATGTGTATTGAAGTAGCTATGGATTTATTACAACCTACCATTATGCAACATATTATTGACGTTGGAATTGCAAATAATGATAACGCATATGTCATGAAACTTGGATTCTTTATGCTGTTTACAGCATTTATAGGATTAATGGGTGGAGTGGGTAGTACGGTTTACAGTGCTAAAGCATCTGTAAATTTTGCTACCGATATTCGCCGAGATGTATTCAAAAAAACGGAGCAGTTTTCAAGTGAAAATATGGATTCATTTGGTGCCGGTAAATTAATAACTATTGTTACGAATGATGTGGCAGCAGTTCAACAAGCATTAATGATGACGTTAAGAATCTTTGTTCGTGGACCTTTACTGTTCATCGGAGCAGTCGTTATTGTATGGTTTACTGCTCGGGAACTGTTTCCAGTGCTGTTAGTTGCGATACCAATATTAATGGTTTTAATTTATTGGTTTTCCTCAAAATCTGGTCAATTATTTGCAAAAGTACAGAGAGCAATGGACACCGTAAATACGAAGTTACAAGAAAATTTCGCCGGTATTAGGGTAATTAAAGCATTTGGCCGATCAGATTTTGAAACAAACACGTTTAAACAGGTAAATGATACATTAACTAAGCGAAACATGGCTGCTGAGCAAGTAATTTTAACACTCATGCCTATTATGCTTTTTGTAGTAAATATCGGTGTCGTTTTCGGTATGTGGATGGGTGCCATTAAAGTAAATGAAGGTACGCTCCAAGTCGGTGTCATTCTAGCTTTTATTAACTACTTGAATATTATAATGAACGGACTAATGACGAGTAGTCATGTTTTGATGCAAATTACGAAATCTTTTACTTCATCAAATAGAATTCAACAAGTACTTGATACAGAAATAGATATTAGGGAGCCTGTAAATCCTGCTTCGCTATTAGAAATGGAAGGAAAAGTGGAGTTCCGACATGTTAATTTTAGTTATAGTAAAAACGGAGAGTATGTATTAAAAAACATTTCCTTTCAAGCGAAGGCAGGGGAGACAATTGGTATTATTGGCTCTACTGGCAGCGGAAAAACAACACTTGTCAAACTGATACCACGGTTGTATGATCCAGATTCTGGGGAGATTTTGATTGATGGAATAAATATCAGAGAATATCCTCTTAGAAAACTGAGAGAATCTATAGGTTTTGTGCAGCAAAAGGCAACATTATTTTCTGGAACAATTGAGGAAAATCTTCGCTTTGGTAAAGAGGAAGCAAATCTAGAAGAGATGAAGGAAGCAGCACGGTCTGCAGCTGCTACTGAGTTTATTGAAAAACTCGATGGTCAGTTTACTTATGAGCTCATGCAAGGAGCGACTAATTTATCAGGAGGACAAAAGCAACGTCTTTCAATGACACGTGCTTTCATTCGGAAGCCTAAAATATTGATATTAGATGATTCTACATCCGCAATAGATGCTTTATCGGAAGCGTCTGTTCAACACGCATTAAACCAAAATCTTTCCAATACGACTGTGTTCATCATTTCTTCGAAAGTATCTTCCATTATCAACGCAAATCAAATTCTGGTGATTGATGAAGGAGCGATTGTAGCGAGTGGGACACATGAAGAATTGTTAGCAAGTAGCGACGTCTATAGAGGAATTTATGAAACACAAAATGGGAAGGAGGTTCTTTCCTATGAATAAAACTTCTTTAAACGACGCGATTGGCCGAGCACGTGGTCCAAGAGGGTTTAGAGGGCCAGTAGAAAAAGCAAAGGATAAAAAGGGAACCATTAAGCGTATATGGAACTATATGGAGAAGCAAAAGATTGCGATGATTGCTTCTATTATATTTGTTATTATCTCAACTATCTTGAATTTACTCGTTCCATATTTTATTGGAGTCATCATAGATGACTATATCATTCCTAAGGATATGGAAGGGACTCTTCGTGTTTTATTATTATTAGCATTGATTTATATTGCTGCATCTATCTTCACTTGGCTACAAACATTCTTAATGGTTCGATTGTCTCTTAAGACAATTCGAATTTTACGTCAACATTTATTTGAGAAATTTCAAACACTGTCTTTACGTTTTTTTGATAAACGGACACATGGTGACTTAATGAGCCGAGTGACAAATGATATTGAAAGCTTAAACAATGCACTGAGCCAAAGCGTTATACAAATATTTTCATCGATATTAATGGTGTCGGGTGTTGCCATTGCCATGTTTATGCTCAATTGGATGCTTGCCTTAGTGTCTCTAACAATTATTCCTTTAATCATTATTACGACGAAAAAAATAATTACGTATAGTGGTAGTAATTTCATTAGAAGACAACGAGACTTGGGTGAATTAAACGGGTTTGTTGAAGAAGCTATTTCGGGAAATGAAGTAATTACCATCTTTGGACAAGAGGAGAAAACATTCACAAAGTTTGCACTGGTAAATGAAAGATTACGTCAGTCTGCAACAGCAGCGGATACTGTATCTGGCTTTCTCGGCCCAATTAATAACTTTATAAACAACTTAGGGCTAGCGTTAATCATTGGAATCGGAGCATTGATGACAGTCCAAGAGATGGCAACTGTTGGGATAATTGCTGCTTTCGTTACATATTCTCGTCAATTTTTTCGACCTATCAATCAATTATCAAGTCTATTAAACACTTTCCAGTCTGCAATAGCAGGAGCAGAAAGAGTTTTTGAAATTATGGATGAGGCACCTGATCTAACGGACAAAAATGATGCTATTGAAGTAAATTCCTTTAGAGGCGAGGTCGAGTTTTCGAATGTGAACTTTTCCTATGAGGACGGAAAGCCAATTTTAAAGGAAATTAGTTTTCGGGCGAGGGCAGGAGAGAAAATTGCTTTGGTAGGTCCAACGGGTTCAGGGAAAACAACTGTTATCAACCTGTTAATGCGATTTTATGATATAAATTCAGGTGAAATTAAAATTGATGGTCGTAAAATTCAAGATTATAAAATTAGTTCACTTCGTGAAAAAATTGGCATCGTATTACAGGACACTTTTCTATTTTCTGGCACAATCATGGAAAATATTCGGTATGGTCGATTAGAAGCAACTGATGAAGAAGTCGTAAATGCGGCTAAGTTGGCCTCTGCACATGGATTTATCAAACATTTACCTGACCAATATAAAACGGAAATCACTTCGGGTGGTTCAAGCTTAAGCCAGGGGCAACGTCAATTGTTATCTATCGCTCGTGCAATTCTAGCAGATTCGGATATTCTAATTCTAGATGAAGCAACTTCTAGCATTGATACACGTACAGAAATTGCGATTCAGCAAGGACTAAGTCGTTTATCGGAAGGGAGAACTAGCTTTGTTATCGCACACCGATTAAAAACCATTGAAAATGCTGACCAAATTCTCGTTATCCATGAAGGGGAGCTCATAGAATATGGCACCCATGAAGCGTTACTTCAAAAGAAAGGCTTTTATAACGAACTCTATGAAAGTCAGTTGAATAGGTAAAATTGTGCATGAAAGTAGTAACGTAAACCGGTACTTAAACACCATTTTTGAAGGTGACTTTCCCACATGAAAGTTGTGGCATTCTGGCTCAAATTAAAGAATAATAGAATTAAAAGAAGAGGTGATTCTATTGTCAAACATTTACTCTGTAAAACTTTTATTTGAACATATCTCCTCACCAGAATCGATGCCCAATAAAACATTTGAAGAAACGATCAATATTGTCCGAGCGGATAAATTAGAGGACGTAGATGGATTAGTGAAGCAACACTTTAAAGACGTGACATATGCCAATGCATTTGGGGAAACCACCACTATAAAGTTATTAATGATTCTTGATGTATTTGAACTTGTAGATAATATAGAAGAATGTTTAGAGTTTGGAGAAGTATATAGTCATCATATAATTCTGGATGAAGAAGTTTGTCTAGAACGTAACTATGGAAATTAGAAAGGGTCCAAGAGTTGATTTCTTGGGCCCTTTTTTATTAGATGTAAAAATTAATAGAAGTGATTTCTGGCTTATCTTGTATTGCAAATTTATTAATAGAAGTGATTTCTGGCTTGTCTTGTATTGCAAATTTATTAATAGAAGTGATATCAGGTTTGTCTTGTATCGCAAATTTATTAGTAGAAGTGATATCAGGTTTGTCTTGTATTGCAAGTTTATTAATAGAAGTAATATCAGGTTTATCTTGTATTGAAAGTTCTGGCCAACCTACATTAAATGTAATTAATAAACCTATTAAACAAAGTGTACCGATAATAAATTTTTTCAAGTTAGTTCCTCCCAATTAGTTACATGTGATAGTTTTAAATTATAGTTAAAACCTAACTGATAATAAATTGTTGATTGTTTGTATTGTTTTTTATCAGCTAATCTTTTTGCCAGCACTTGGCAATAAATAAAACAATATTTGTAGTCTTGTATATCCTCAAAATAGGCTAGGGCTTCTTTAAAGATTGGAATAATATTATCTTTCTCTAATAAAAGTGCTCTGTATATACTTAAATGACTTTTATAGAAAGATTTATATTCCTCAGTCAACTGATCTAGTAACTCTAATCCCTTTTCTAACCAAACTATTGCATTTTGAACATCATTTATTTTGTGATATTCCTTTAATATTGAAACAATGGTCACTAATTTATCATTTGGATTGGTTTTTATATTTAAACTATTTTGAAAATGATGAAGTGCTTGTTTTTGATTTCCAAGAATAGAATAACTTGCTCCTAAGTTATGTTCAATCTTTCCGTTGTATTTAGAAGAATCGATTTTTAAGCTGATTTCTTTCGCTTTTTCAAATGTAGCAATCGATTCTTTTAATACCCCAGTATCAATCTGAGCAATACCTAAAATAATTAAACATTCGATAGAACGTTCTATTAATAATTCTTGATTAAAATAGGAAAGAGCAGATTTTACATAATCGATAGCCATTATATAACGTGATTCTGACAGAAGTGACAAGCTCGATATGTAATAAAGTTCGGCCATTTCCCAGTCTTCCATACGATAGTTTTTTATTAGTGTAAAAATTTGAGAGAAAAACTCGGAAGCTTGACTGAACTGATTATTTTGATAAGCTACTATTCCTTGAATCGTATATAGATAAAATAACTGTTCGGAATCCATTTCCTTTTTAAACTCAGCTAATATAGCTAGATTGTTTCTAATGTTAATCGTTTGATCTGGTAGCATAAGCATTAATCTAGTTTCTATTAATAGAAGTGTCAATCTATTGGGTTCGAAAGGATGACTCTCAATATAGTTATGGATATCTAGTTGTAGAACTTCTGCTTTTTGTTTATTTCTAGAGTTGATGACTGTTTTAAATTTAGTTTTAAATTGAATTGATTTCTCTTGGTCAATTTCACTCTTTAAAGAGTCGAAGGGAATGTTCAAGCGCATAAGAATATGCTTTTGAATATCTTCACTCGGTATTACTAACCCATTTTCTATTCGACTTAAGTATGAAGGAACACAAATACCAGAAGCTAAGTATTCTTGCTTCATATTCTGTCTTTGGCGTTCTAATTTAATCAATTGTCCTATTTCCATACACAAGCACCTCCTCAATAGGACCTAGTAAGAAAAAAGAAAACCAATACAATATAAATAATAACATAATATTATTTGGAAATCAGAAGAATTAGAGAACAGGAAAGTGCGAATAAAAAACACCCAAATAACGCCCTATTTTCATATCAACTTTCCCAAATAGTTGTTGTGGAATTATTTGGGTTTTTAGTTAATACTAAAATTATAAATGTAAATGGGTGGTGAATTTTTGAGAAAAAATTTAAGTATCTCGATTCGCAAACTTCTTTTTTTCTTGCTTCTTTTTTCCATCATGTGTTGGTTTCTATTAACAACTCTACCATATAACGTAGACGAACATAATCTAAATCACGATGCAACTGCTAAAAAGATGGAAGAATTTAAAACAGCGTTAGAGGTTTTCTACTCCAAAGCAAAGGAACTATGGTGAAAAAAATCCAATATAGAATTCATTGTATTTTCATTTTACGATAAACCTTGTCCATGAGTGAATTCCCTGTATAGATCATGTTTAGTGATTAGCTCTTCATGAGTACCTGATCCAGTAATTTTTCCTTGCTCTAGGAAGAATATTTGGTCTGCATGCATGATGGTTGCTAATCTGTGCGCAATAATTAGAGTAGTTCTACCTTCCATGAGACGTTCTAAAGCTTCTTGTACAAAGGTTTCGGAGCCGCTATCTAGGTTAGAGGTTGCCTCGTCTAGTAATAGAATTTTAGGGTCATGCAGAAGTGCTCGAGCAATCGCAATTCGTTGGCGTTGCCCACCTGAAAGTTTCATGCCTCGTTCTCCTACAAGTGTCTCGTATTTGTCCGGGAGCTCCTCGATAAAGAGGGAGGCATTTGCTGCTTCCGATGCATCCATTATTTTATCCATTGAAGGAACTTTAGTCATTCCGTACGTTATGTTTGAGAGTATAGTACCGCTCATCAACGGGCTTTCCTGTGATACATAACCAATTTTAGAGCGCCAAGCATTCAAAGATAAATCGGTAATAGGTGTCTGGTTGAACAAAATTGTCCCTGAACCAGGCTCGTAAAATCTTTCTATCAATGAAAATATAGTAGTTTTCCCGCCGCCACTTGGACCGACAAAAGCAGTTACAGTTCCGGGCCGTGCTTCAAATGAAATACCATTAATCACTTTTTTATCTAATCCATATGAAAAGTGTACGTCCTCAAATGCCACTACACCATCCTGTAACGGTTGTTTTGCCTCTTGTTCTACTGCTTCACTTTTCATTAGGAATATCTCTTGAATTCGATCGGTAGCACCGACAGCTTTTTGGAAAGAAGTGAAAAATGTTGCCATTTGAGCAAAAGGAACAATTATTTGTACTAAATAAAAGATGATGGCTACTAAATCCCCGGCAGACAAACTTCCTTTAGACACTTGCACTCCACCATAGCCTAGAATAACGACTAATATTCCCATCATGATGAGTGTCATAAATGGAGCGATGAATGCTTGTATTTTTGCTTCCTTTAAACCAAATTGATATAAATTTTGAATGGCATTATTTCCATTCGTAGTTTCTGTTTTCTCGGCACGATAGGATTTTACTAGCCGAATTTCAGAGAGAACTCGACCGAGAAGGCCAGAAAAGGATGCCATCTCTTTTTGAGTAGCTTTGGAAACCTTATGCATCATAGAGCCAAGTGGCATCATAATGACAAGGCTAAGTGGAACACTAATAAGCATAATCAACGTCATTTTCCAATCAATAAAAAACAAAATAATGATAGAGCCAATGATTGTAATTATCCCCGTTATAAAATTAACCAAATGATCGGTAATAAGTGACTTTAAAGTAGACGTATCTTGCGTAATACGACTCATCGTTTCGCCACTCTCATTTTGATCATAGTAGGGGACAGGTAGATGAAGTACTTTGCTCCATAACTTTTTACGAAGATCCGCAACGATAAATTCTCCTATATAGGACAACATATAAAACGAGAAACCAACCGAAATAGCCTGTAGTAAAAAGACAACAAGTAATCCGACAATCATTTTCCAATTGAAGGAGGTAGTAGTTAGTGTATCAACTAGATCCTTTGTCACAAGAGGTACAATTAACCCGATGATGGTGCTTACGAGGGATAAGACTATGGCTACAATTGTTATTTTGACTGGCCATTTAAGGCTTTTAAGAAGTTGAAAAAATTCCTTTGTAGATGTTTGCATTGTATGCTCCATTTCATAAAACAATTAAAAAAACGTGCGAAATAATCTCGACACGATTTTTATGAAGATATAACTTTTGACTCGGTTTGAGCACGCTTTTGTAACTCTATGATTAAAGGATCCGCCGAAGTTTCGAGTAGACTTGCTTGTTTTTGCTGTAAATCTATTCGCATTCTTTCCGTTTCAAGTAAAAAATTATCATATTTGAGCTTCTCTAACTCTATTTCGTCTTTTACAATTTGTGCACGTATGTTTTGTGATTTGCGTAAATGAGTTGACCATATTGCGGAAAGTGGTATCGAGAAAATCATCACCACTGCTATAAGTCCAATTCCAAGTCCAATAATATCTTCCATTATTATCACTCCATTTCCATTTTCTTTAGTATATACGAAAATCTCAAAAGATAGTTTCAAAATTTAAAAAACTACTCTAAAATATTTCAGAGTAGTGGAAAATGAACGAAATTTAGTTGAGTTAGTATGTGGGCTTTATATTTTCTTACTTTTTTAAATAAGCCCAAGCATACTGAGCGTATAGTTCTGCACCGGTGACGAGTGCATCTTCATCGATATCAAAGTTCCCATGGTGATGAGCCCATTCTGTATCTTTTTCTGGATTACCACTTCCTACAAGTGCAAAGCTACCAGGAGCCTTTGTAAGGAATGCAGAAAAATCCTCGCCGCCCATTGTAGGTTTTTCATTATAAATAACTTTTGAACCGAAAGCTTCAGTAGCTACCTGTTGAACAAGTTCCGCGCTTTCTTTGTCGTTGTCTACGGCATCTGTACCTCGGATATACTCTACTTCAGCAGAAGCACCGTATATAGAAGCTACACTCTCAGCGTATTGTGTAATGCTTTTTTCGATATGATTACGAGTATCTGGATGAAACGTACGTACAGTTCCTTCAATTTCAGCATTTTCAGCAATTACGTTAAATCTTGTTCCTACTACCATTTTTCCTACCGTGAGAACCGCTGGACTTTGTGGATCAATTGTTCGAGAAACAACGGTTTGCACATTCATGACAAACGATGAGGCAACAAGTGCCGCGTCAATACAAGCTTCTGGTATAGCACCATGCCCACCGCGTCCTTTAAACTTCACTTTAAAAATATCAGCAGCAGCAAAGGAAGGCCCTGGTGTACAAGAAACTTTGTTTGTTGGCATTTGAGACCAAATATGAATACCAAAAACATTGTCTACTCCATCCATTGCGCCTTGGTCAACCATTGCTTTAGCCCCGGCAGCTGCTTCTTCAGCTGGTTGGAATAGGAAGCGTACATTTCCAGGAAGTTCATCTTTCACTTGAGATAAAGCCTTTGCAGCGATTAGTAGCATAGAGGTGTGCGCATCATGTCCACATGCATGCATTTTTCCTTCGACTTTAGAAGCATAAGGTACATGGGTATTAAGCTGTTGAACCGGGAGTGCATCCATATCACCGCGAAGAGCAACGGTTTTTCCGCCTGGAGTTCCTTGAATTTCGGCAATAACTCCTGTAGGCTCAGTTTTTCGATATGAAATTCCGAGTTTATCTAAGTACTCACACACGAAAGCTGTCGTTTTAAATTCTTCAAAAGATAACTCTGGCTCACTATGTAATTTACGGCGTAGAGCAGTTAATTCATCTTTAGAATTAGTAATAGAGTCTTTCAATTTTAAATTAATCATTATTTATTTCCCTCCGTTAATTGTAAAGCTGTTTGGAACAAAATATTAGCTCCTGCAGCCAGGTGGCTTGAATCAGACCATTCCTCTGGGCAATGACTTAGACCATCTTTACTTGGAACAAACACCATTCCACAAGCAGTGAAATCAGATAAAACCATCGCATCGTGACCAGCACCGCTATTAATTGTGCAATAAGGAATGTCTAATTTGTCGCTCACTTCTTTAAAAGTGGATTGAATTGTTTCATTCATTTCTTTCGGTGCAATATAAAGCAATTGTTCAGTGGAAGTAAGGATACCCATACCATTTTTGGAGGCAATTAATTGCTCTACTTTTTGCATCGCGCTATGAACATGTTCTTCTTTAGCTGAACGTATATCTACCGAAAAAATTACTTTGTTTGGGATGACATTTGATCCATTAGGAAATACATGTAACTGCCCGGTTGTAATAACCGTACCGTTTCCTTCCTCGAAGGCAAGCTGAGGGAAAGCTGCAATGATTTCTGCGGCAGTGACAAGTGCATCTGATCGTCGTTCCATCGGTGTTGTACCAGCATGTCCTGCTTGCCCTTGGATGGTAACTTCTAATTGAGTTAAACCAACGATTGCTTCCACAATACCAATTGGAATATTATTTTCTTCTAAAATTGGACCTTGTTCGATATGAAGCTCTAAGAATGCTTTAATCGTTTTTGGATCACGAATTTTATCGTTCGAAGGATCTAACCCAATGCTCATCATCGCATCTTCTGCAAGTATCCCATCTTTATCAGCAAGACTTTTAAGCTCCTCGTTAGTCAATAAACCCATCATTCCTCTCGAACCCATTAACCCTCCACCAAAACGGGAGCCTTCTTCTTCGACAAGAGCAATAATTTCGAGAGGATAGGCTGGCTTACAACCGGTTTCTTGAAAGAGTGCGGCTACCTCTAAGCCGACCACCACTCCTGCAGCACCATCATAAGCTCCTCCATTTGGGACAGAGTCAAAATGGGAACCGACAATAATAGATGGAGCATCTGGCTGAGTTCCTTCGAGCTTTCCAAAAATGTTACCAAATCCGTCTTCAGAAACAATAAGCCCATATTCAGTCATTTTCTCTATGATGTATTTTCTAGCGTCTTGATCTTCTTTAGAATAGGTAAGCCTTGTGACTCCTGCGCCTGGAGTAGCCGTAAATTGACTTAGTAGCTTAATATGTTCTTCTATTCTAGCTTGATTTGCCATATTATCTCTCCTAATCTTATAAGAATCCTACGAAAATACCTGCGAGAATAACAGAAACGATCGTAACACTGATGAATCCTCCGACTAGCATAGGTGGCAGCATATGTGCAGTTAAAGCTTCTCGTTCTTTTTCATCCTGGGTTAAAGAATTAATTACTTCGTTTGTAATGATGTAATCAGCAGGAAATCCGTAAAGTGCAGTTAACGAAATGGCAAAAGCCATATTTTTGCTCACTTTTAGAACTTTTCCCATAAGTAAAGAGAAAATATACATACCTATTACTCCAAGGATAATTGTTCCAATAAGTGGATAAAGAATTTGCATAATCATCGAAGGTGTTGCTGTCTTTAAAGCATCAAAAACGAAAAGCATCAGAACCATGATACATAAGCCGAAACCATTTGCTTTTTGTAATACTTGGCGTTCTAAGAAACCAATACTCGATGCGATAATACCGAATAATAAGCAAAGAACATACGGACTAATGGATACAATAGGTTCTAAAACAGTTGAAACAAGATAGGCAAGAAAACCTACCAAAGCTAAACGGAAAAACTTAAAGTAATCTGTGTTATATTTTGCAGGCATTTTGCGGAACATTTTCAGCTCTTCTTGTGGTTCATCTGAAGAAGTGTTGGTTTGTCCTGATATTGTAAGTTCTCCTTTACGGAATTTTTCAAGAAGTGATTTCCCTTCTTTCTTAAGTGCGATAGATGTAAGTGGATAACCAGCAAAGCCTTGCATAACGTAAATAACAATTGCAAATACAGATAATGTTGTTAATCCAGCATTTGCTGCTCCCTCGGACATGATCAATGCGGAGACCAATCCTCCAACAAGAGGGGGGATTGCAACAATAACCGTTTCAAGATCAAATAATAAAGTTCCTATACTAAATAGAACAGCGATAATACCTAATATTCCAGCTAGTGAAATTAAGATCGTTTTCCACTGCTCCTTTAATTGTTGAATGGAAAGTAAAGTACCCATATTAGTAATAAGTAAATAAATCATCATTGTTGCTACTACAGGAGGGACCCCTGCAATGGAAACAATCTCTTTTGGAAAGAAAGTCCAATAACCAATAATAAATAGAACGGCGGAAACGAAAACGGAAGGAATCCATGCCTTCGTTCTATTAGAGACAAGATCTCCGATAAATAAAATTCCGACAACCAAAACTAAAGCAAGCATTTGAGGCATAATAAACTTTCCTTTCTGACAATATAGAATACTCAATACAATAGCACATAATCGCTGTAGTATAAAGTATATAATATATTCCAGAATAGTCAGTTTTTTAATTTGGAAATGTATGTGTTTTCATATTTATACCGTTTTATAAAAAACAAAAAAGCTATCCTAGTTTTTTAGGATAGCTTAAGATGTATATAGATTATTGAGCTGGGTTTAACTCTAGTTCCACAGTGATTTTGATGTCTTCACCAACAAGAACGCCACCAGTTTCAAGTGCTTGGTTCCATACTAGGTCAAAATCTTTACGGTTAATTTTTGTATCCGCAGAAAATGCTACTACTTCTTGGCCCCATGGGTTAGTTCCTTTACCGCCGTATTCTACTTCGAAAGTCACTGGTTTTGTTACACCTTTAATTGTCATATCACCAGTTACGTCATATTCACCATCATCCGTTTTTTTAATGTCTGTAGCAACGAATTTAATGCTTGGGTATTTTTCTGTATCAAAGAAGTCACCTGAACGTAAGTGGTTATCACGATCTTCGTTATTTGTGTTAATTGATTTTACATCGATATCGAAGCTGATAGTTGCACCAGTTAAATCTTCAGCAGTACCTTCTAGGTCAGCTGTGAAATTTGTGAAAGAACCTTTTACTTTGGAAACCATCATGTGTTTCACAGAAAAGTCGATACTAGAGTGTGCAGCGTCAAGATTAAATTTTGTCATTATAAATTTCCTCCTTGGAATGTTTTTTGATAAACTTATTATAAAACAAACTTGTTTTGAAATCAAGATGTTTTATTTCGAGATAAATAAAAAATTCAACATTATTCTGTTCCCATTAAAAAGTTTATTAAACTACAAGTTACTTTATGTAACTAACTTTAAAATAATACCATGGTTACGTCAAGTAATTAAATTACTTTGTTTTACAAATTACTTAGAGGAGAATATAATAGAAAATGATAGAGGTGAAACAGATGAAAGAATCATTATTATGCCCGCGATTATCGAAGGCAATGGAATTGATAGGGAAAAGATGGACAGCTTTGATTGTTTACCAACTAATAGATGGAGCGAAACGATTTAATGAAATTGAATCTTCTCTACCTATAAGTGGGCGGTTACTTTCTGAGCGTTTAAAAGAACTTGAAAAAGAAGGTATAGTAGAAAGAACTGTCTTTTCAGAAGTCCCAGTGCGGGTCGAATATAACTTAACAGACAAAGGTCTTGCCCTAAAAGATGTAGTTGGCGGAATAGAAACCTGGTCTAAAGAATGGTTATAACAATTTTGCTTGATATATTAGTTGCTAAAACGCATACTATGTAAAGGTGAATTGTATATGAAGAAAGGATTGTCTTTTTTGAGTAAACAAAAATGGTTTCAAGATTTAACTACACAACTAGATGCAAGAAATGTAAAAATAGATGAAGCACTAAATTTGCATACAATGACACGGATGGGTGGGGTTGCGGACTTATTCGTCACTCCCGAAACGGAAGACCAAGCAGCATTTGTTGTTCAATATGCGTTCAAAAATGATATCCCTTTATTACTTCTTGGAAACGGATCAAACATGGTCGTCCGGGATGGTGGAGTTAGAGGGATTGTTCTTCGCTTAGAAAAACTAAATAAGATTACGATTAATGGAAATAGAGTAATTGCAGAAAGTGGAGCGGACATTATTGACGTTTCAAGAGCTGTGGCCAAAGAATCACTAACAGGATTAGAGTTTGCCTGTGGAATTCCTGGATCGATTGGCGGTGCAATGGCAATGAATGCTGGTGCTTACGGTGGAGAAGTTCAGGATGTAATTGTTCAATCTACAGTCCTCACACCTACCGGAGAAAAACTTGTTCTTTCTAAAGAAGCATTAGAGCTTGGCTACCGTAAAAGTATCATCACAAAAAAAGGATACTATGTTTTATCGGCTGAATTTGAACTAAAACCCGGTAATCCAGAAGAAATTGATGCTAAAATAGCTGACCTAACATATCAAAGGGAATCCAAACAACCGCTTGAGTATCCTTCTGCAGGAAGTGTATTCAAACGTCCACCTGGTTATTTCGCAGGAAAGCTTATCCAAGATAGCGGATTACAAGGAAAAGGCTTCGGCGGGGCAGAAGTTTCAACAAAGCATGCTGGTTTTATAGTCAATAAGAACAATGCAACCGCTACTGACTATATAAGTACAATTGAAATGGTTAAGAAAGCGGTAAAAGAGAACTTTGGAGTCGAGTTAGAATTAGAAGTAAAAATTGTTGGTGAAAACAAACAAGCATAATATAAATATTGACCTATGAATATATTTATTCATGGGTCTTTTTTTATGCTATAAAGATAATTTAATACGGATGTCGAAGAATGTAATGTAATAAAAGGGGGTACGAATGTGAAGGAAAGGTGGAAAATAATTGCTTGGTTATTGGGGAGTATCCTTGCGATAATTGCAATTGCGGTAATTGGAGTGAATATGTATATATCCAATTCCAAGCCTATAATTAAGGGAGATCTTTCCGTAGATGTATTAGAGGCAGATGTCAAAGTTGTGCGAGATGCTGACGGTGTACCTCATATTCTAGCAAAATCGGATGCAGATTTATATCGCGCTCAAGGATTCGTACAAGCACAAGATCGACTGTTCCAAATGGATTTAGCGAGAAGGCAAGCAAGCGGGCAATTATCAGAAGTTGTAGGTGAAGCAGCTTTAGATACAGATAAGTTTTTCTTAACATTTAGCTTGCGAAATGCTGCAGAAAAATCATATGAAGGTTATAGTCCAGAAGCAAAAGATGTGTTGAAATGGTATGCGGAAGGGGTTAATGAGTTTATCGCCTTCGCGAAAGAAGAAAAGAAATTGAGTTATGAGTTTAAGCTCCTTGGATATGAACCGGAAGAGTGGACGCCTATTGATTCCTTGGCAATAGGAAAATTTATGGCATATGATCTAGGAGGAAATTGGTCGACCTTGGCAATTAGGCATTGGGCTCTAAATGAATATGAGGAAGAAAAGGCGAAAGAATTATTTATTACTTATCCAGAGGATGCACAATCGATCATAGAGGCAAACAAAAATAAACCAGTAAATGTAAGCGGTTACTTTAATGCTTCTTTACTACCGAATGAATTTAACGGGAGCAACAATTGGGTCGTTAGTGGGAATAAAACGGAAAGTGGCATGCCACTACTTGCGGATGATCCACATTTAGGATTAAGTACGCCTTCTATTTGGTATCAAATGCATTTAGAGTCTCCAGAACAAAACGTAAGCGGGGTTATATTTGCTGGAATCCCTGGAATTATTCTAGGGCACAATGAAGACGTTGCATGGGGTGTCACGAATGTGGGACCTGATGTCCAGGATTTATATATTGAAACACCAAACCCGGATGACCGAACACAGTTTTTTTATGAAGGTAAGTGGGAGCAGGCAGAGATACGTAAAAATGAAATTAAAGTAAAGGGACGAGAAGCCATTCCTTTCGAGGTTGTGGTAACTCGTCATGGGCCAATTATTTCAGATGTTTTATTCAAAGAAGAGAATGCATCCGCTTTGTTTTCCATGCAATGGACTGCGCTAGAGCCAACGCTTGAATTACAAGCAATTCTTAAAATGAATAAATCGACTAATTGGGATGAGTTTGAGACTGCTCTAGAGGATTTCCATGCACCTGCACAAAACTTTGTGTTTGCTGCTAAAGATGGAACAATTGCATATAAAGCAAATGGTAGGCTACCAATACGTAAATCGGGAGACGGACAATTACCTGTGCCGGGAGACTCTGCTGACTATGGGTGGGAAGGGTATGTGCCATACAATGAACTACCTAATATTGTGAATCCTTTAGAAGGGTTTATTGCGACAGCGAACAATCAAGTAGTAGATGATTCTTATAAATATCATATTACAGACTTTTGGGCACAATCCTACCGATTTGATCGTATTGCAGAAGTGTTGAAAAGTAATTCCAATTTAACAAAGGAAGATATGATGAATTTACAAATGGATCAAACGAATTTATATGCTCGGGAATTTTTATCTTCTATGATTAATTCAGTGGAAAAGCTAGACAATGGTGGGGAATATAAAGAGATTATTAGTTTACTAACTGAGTGGAACCAGGTGGATGACAAGGAGTTAGCGGCTCCTCTTGTTTTTCATAAGTGGATGAAGCAGCTTCCAAAGACTTTGATGGAAGATGAAATGCCAGAGGATGTATACAATATGTTATCAGGAAAAGGAAATATCTCGGATCAGTTTTTAAGGAAAGGATATCGTAATGAATCTAGTGCATGGTTAGATGAGTATGGTGGAGTGGACAATTGGGTTTATGATTCTTTTGTAGATGCGATTGCGGATGTTAAAGAAGAGTTTGGTTCAAATGAAGAAAAATGGAAGTGGGGGGATTATCATCAGTTAACATTTGACCATCCCTTGGCAGGTGCCTCGCCGATTTTAGAGTATTTATTAAATCCAAAATCTGTGCCAGTTGGCGGCTCAAATATTACAGTGCAGGCAGCTGGTTTCGGTGATGATGGAAGAGTCGACCACGGAGCATCCTGGCGATTTGTTGCGGATTTGGCAGATTTAAGCGAGTCATATCATATCGTTGGACCTGGTCAAAGTGGGCATATGAAATCAGATTGGTACCATGATCAAGTGATGGATTGGGCAGAAGGAAAATATCATACAACAGTTATTGATGGGGACATAGAGAAAGGCTATGAATTGAATTTGAAAGCGAAATAAGTTTGGATAGAGAGACCACTCAGTATCTGAGTGGTTTTTTTAGGTTGAAACTGCTATGCGGTCAGAAAAATACCTATCCGGACAGAAACTACAACTATCCGGTCAGATATAATTTTATACGGAAAGAAACCACACTTATCCAGTCGGAAATAATTTTATACGGACAGAAAATCGATTAAATGGTCACATCGGATGGTTTGCTCCAATAATCGGATGGCTCACTCATAGAATGAGAAACATTCAAATAAATGTTTGAATGAAGTTGCATATTAAATAGTGTGAACATATAATGAAAGTAACAATCAAATGAACATTTGAATGAGGTGAGGAAATGCAGACCAAAGATATGTGTGAAGTGACAATTGTACATGAAGAAGTAGTGCAGGCTGTCAAAAAGAAGCTGCCAGAAGTTACAAAGGTTGCGCAAATTTTTAAAGCGTTGGCAGATGAAACAAGACTTAAAATTGCATATGCACTAACAATAGAAGAAGAATTATGTGTTTGCGATGTAAGTGAGATTATTGGATCATCTACAGCAACTGCATCACATCATTTACGATTTTTAAGAGATTTATCCCTTGCAAAATCACGTCGTAAAGGTAAATTAGTTTATTATTCATTAGCAGACCATCATGTGAACGAGCTAGTTAAAATCGCGTATGAACACGCGGTAGAAGAGGGTGAGAAAGATGGAGAAAACAGCTAAAAAAGAATATCGCTTAGAAAATCTTTCATGTGCCAGCTGTGCCATGAAATTCGAAAATAATATAAAAAGTCTTCCAGATGTCGAGGACGCTCTTGTTAATTTCGGAGCATCTAAAGTTTCTGTAATAGGAGATGTGACGATAGAAGATATTGAGAAAGCAGGGGCATTTGACGGCATTAAAGTAGCACAAGAAAAGCATCGTAAAGTAGAAGGAAAGGTACCGTTTTTTAAACGAAAGCAAAATATCGTGACAGTCATTTCCTTTATATTTTTAGTCATCGGGATTATTGCGTCCATTGTCAATGGTGAGTCCCATCCATCTGCAGTCGGCTTATTTGTTGTTTCCATTGCTGTTGGTGGATACGAAATGTTCAAACATGGGTTTAAGAATTTATCAAAATTTTATTTTGATATGAATACGCTAATGACGATCGCCATTATAGGGGCAGCGATTATCGGTGAATGGAGAGAGGGTGCAGTTGTCGTCTTTTTATTCGCAGTGAGTGAAGCATTAGAAGCTTACTCGATGAATAAAGCACGACAATCAATTAGCCAGCTAATGGATATTGCTCCTCCAACTGCAACGATTCGCCGTGATAATCAGCTTGTAGAAGTCGATACAGAATTTATTCAAATTAATGACATTCTCATTGTGAAACCAGGACAAAAAATTGCAATGGATGGAATTGTTTTAAAAGGTACATCAGCTGTCAATCAAGCGTCTATTACAGGTGAGTCAGTACCTGCAGTAAAAACTATAGGGGACGAAGTGTTTGCTGGTACATTAAATGAAGAGGGCTCTTTGGAAGTTCAAGTAACTAAGAGAGTAGAAGATACTACGATTGCTAAGATTATTCATTTAGTAGAAGAAGCACAGGCTGAAAAGGCTCCTTCACAAAAGTTTGTCGATAAATTTGCGAAGTATTATACACCTGCTATTATTATGATCGCCTTTTTAGTAGCAATCGTTCCTCCATTATTCGGAGCAGATTGGCAGACATGGATTTACCAAGGACTTGCAGTTCTAGTAGTAGGATGTCCATGTGCATTAGTCGTATCTACACCCGTTGCAATCGTAACAGCAATAGGAAATGCCGCAAAACAGGGTGTACTTATTAAAGGTGGAATACATTTAGAAGAAATAGGTCGTTTGAAAGCCATTGCGTTTGATAAAACAGGAACATTAACAAAAGGTTATCCTGAAGTGACTTATGTGGAAGCAGAATCCGATAATGACTTCATTCAAAAAGTAATGTCGATTGAAACGTATTCACAACACCCACTTGCACAAGCAATTGTAAAGTATGCTTCTAAGGAACATATACAAGCGGTAGAGCTCGAGGAATTTCAGTCTGTTACTGGAAAAGGTGCAGAAGGAGTAATAGAAGGAAAGAAATGGGCGGTAGGAAGCGTTACTTGGATAGGTGCGATTAACACTGTTCCAACGGAAGTTATAGCTCGTGTGGAAAAGTTACAAACAGAAGGAAACACAGTGATGCTGGCTTCAGAGGATGGAATATACAAAGGATTTATTGCTGTAGCAGATCCAATTCGTTCAACTAGCATGACAGTATTAGCCAATTTAAAATCTGCAGGTATCAAACATACTGTAATGCTTACCGGAGATGATGAGCGAACTGCTAACGCTATTGCTGTTAAACTTGGACTTACCGATGTAGAAGCCGGGCTTATGCCTGAACAAAAACTATTAGCTATAAAATCACTGAAAAAAAAGTATGGGTCAGTAGCAATGGTTGGTGATGGTGTAAACGATGCTCCAGCACTTGCAGCATCAACGGTTGGAATTGCCATGGGTGGAGCCGGAACAGATGCAGCTCTTGAAACAGCGGATGTTGCTTTGATGGCCGATGATTTAGAAAAACTCCCATATACGATTCGATTAAGTCGAAAAGCATTGCATATTATTAAAGAAAATATTATGTTTGCATTAGGATTAAAAATCATTGCACTTTTACTCATTATTCCTGGATGGTTAACGTTATGGATTGCCATCTTTGCTGATATGGGTGCGACATTACTAGTGGTACTAAATTCTTTACGACTACTAAAAGTGCATAAGTAGCACGGGAGGGGTAGCATGAAGCTTACAGAATGGACAATGGAAGAACAAGAAGAGCTAATTCATTTTATGACGACTAACACTTGGCCATATCATGGTAACTCTCATCCGGCGAGAGAATTAATAGAAAAGACGATTGAAGAAGGTGGATATCAATCGGACCAAGTGAAGACATTTTGGGTTGAAAATGAAAAAAAAGAACAAGTAGGAATTGTTAAAATCTATGACTTACAAGATGAGATTCCTTTATTTGATTTACGAATTGCAGATGAAGCACGTGGAAGAGGATATGGTCCTCTTGCGTTGAAAATGGTTACTGAGTATGTTTTCCAACTACCTGAAGTGAAAATACGATTGGAGGGACATACTCGACAGGATAATTTTGCTATGCGTAAAACGTTTGAAAGAGCTGGCTTTGTGAAAGAAGCGCAGCTCAGACAGGCTTGGTTCTCTCCCAAGGAAAACTCTTACTATGATGCAGTGACATATGGAATGACGAGAGATGACTTTTTAAAGGGAACTGCAACTCCGGTTAACTGGGATGATGATTTCAATAAAAAAGCAAAGAATGAAGAGCGACACTCTATTTCAGAGGAATTTTACACAGAACGGCTTATAATTAGAGCACCTCGTTTGGAGGATGCAGAAGTTGTGTGGAGGTCAGTAATTAACTCTCATGATGCATTAAAAGAGTGGATGCCATGGGCACAAAATAAACAAACATTGGAACAGACGACGACTAACTTACGTCAAGCGGTTGCTGATTTTATAACAAGAAAAGACTTACGACTCCATTTGTTCTTGAAAGATACTGGTGAATTTGTAGGTGCATCCGGATTACATCGGATAGATTGGAATGTACGAAAGTTTGAAATTGGCTATTGGATTGATAGTAAGTTTGAAGGAAAAGGTTTAATGACGGAAGCTTGTGAACGAATAACACAGTTTGCTTTTGAGGAATTACAGGCAAACCGAGTGGAAATTCGTTGTGATAGTGAAAATGTTCGAAGTCGCTCCGTTGCAGAAAGAGTCGGATATACATTAGAAGGATTACTCCACAATGACTCCTTATCAGCAGACGGGAAAAGACTGAGAAACACATGTATTTATGGGAAAACAATCCAATAAAAAAGGATGCTCATAGAGCATCCTTTTTCTATACGGTCCGTCTTCCTGTTACAAGTTGAATTACAAAAATAATACCTGCTATAATTAGTAGTGTGTGGATTAGCCCTCCACCAATTTTTAATACTAAACCGATTAACCAAAGTACGATTAAAATAACGATAATAGACCATAAAATTTTACCCATATATATTCTCCTTTCCGCTTTAGCATTTGGTTATTAAAGTTTTACCCTTTCGTATATAGTGTTAAACATCATGATAATTTTTAAGGAGAAGAGATAAATTTGCTCACAAACGTAACGGAAGAAATTGTGAAGAGCCTAGTGACGATGCTTATGAGAGGTCCGGAATACCAAACCTTTTGTAAATGTGAACAATGTGAAATGGATATTATAGCTTTAAGCTTAAATACTTTACCAGCCCATTACGTCACAACTGACAAAGGAAGAACGGCTGTATTTGAACGTTTAAATTCAAAAGAGAACTTAGAATGGATTAATAAGAGAATTATCCACTCAATTCATGTAATTGGAAAGTATCCTCATCGTAGTTAAACCTTAAACTTTTCTCTCAGAACCTTATCAAACGATAAGGTTCTTTCACTTAGAAAAGCTCTACTTGGATAATATAGCTATATTTGTGAAGAAGAGAGCGTTGTAGTAAAATAAACGAAGTAGTTATGAAAGGAAGATACGTATGCCAACACCTAGCATGGAAGACCATATCGAACAAATATATTTGTTAATCGAGCAGAAAGGATATGCTCGTGTGTCTGACATTGCAGAAGCTTTATCTGTCTTGCCTTCGTCTGTAACGAAAATGGTACAGAAGTTGGATAAAGACGGTTTTTTAATTTATGAGAAATACCGTGGTCTAACACTTACTCCTAAAGGATTAAAACTTGGGAAAAAATTAGTGAAAAGACATGATTTATTAGAAGACTTCCTAAGACTAATTGGAGTAAAAGAAGAGAATATATACAATGATGTAGAAGGAATAGAGCACCATTTAAGCTGGAATTCCATTGATCGTATAGCAGATTTAGTTTTGTTTCTAGAAGAGAATCCAGATCTTCAATCAAAACTCCTTGAATTACAAGAAGAAGAGAGCGATTAGTTTATATACATAGTCTTTGTTACAGATTAGTTGGAGAGTTTATAATGCAAACGAAAAGGTAATAAGTAAAGTAAGGATTTCTGGATATATAAGTGGATAATGTACGATACAAATTAGAAGTAAGGTCAAGACCATTATCATAATTGGTCAGAAGGAGAGCGGTGAATTTGGCAGAGCTAGAATCAGGAGAAATTGTAAAATTAAAAGTTGAAGAAAAAGAAGGATCAAAATGGATTCTCACACATAAAGGAGAAGAAATCTCTTTAAATGCTTCTGAAGCACCAGAAGATTTACAAGTGGATGACAAGATTGAAGTATTTTTATTTGTAGATCGTAGAGGGAATTTATCAGCAACCACACAACTTCCACATATTACAAAGGGGACGTATGGATGGGCGAGGGTGATAAAAGTTACGGATAAAGAAGGGGCATTTGTCGATATTGGCACTTCTAAGGAGGTACAAGTAAAGGCAGAGGACTTACCGAAAGTGAAAGAACTGTGGCCAGTTATTGGCGATCACTTATATATGACACTTCGCACAGACAAAGAAGGAGAATTGTTTGGTCGTCTTGCAACAGAAGATCGCGTGGAGGAACTATATATAGATGCTCCAACTACTTTACTAAACAAAAATGTACAAGCTAGAGCGTATAGACTTCTTCCGATTGGATCTTTCTTACTTAGTGTTCCAGAAAATTACCGTATTTTCGTGCACCAATCAGAACGTGTGGAAGAACCTAGATTAGGCCAGGATTTAACGGTTCGTATCATAGATACAAAGGAAGATGGATCATTGAACGGTTCCTTATTACCTCGTAAACATGAACGTTTGGGAGACGATGCGGAATCTATTTTTAGATATTTAAATGACGTAGGTGGTAGAATGCCATTTACGGATAAGTCAACGCCTGAGGAGATCCAAGAAATGTTTACGATGAGTAAAGCGGCTTTTAAACGAGCACTTGGTAAACTCATGAAAGAGGGTAAAATTGTTCAAAATGATGGCTGGACAGAAGTAAAAATGTAAAAGAAAAGTTTCCAATAGCTAAACTTGGAAAGGTCTAAATAGTTAGAAATAATTGGAGAAGGAGTAAAAAGAATCGATCAGTCGGAACTTTTTGCTCCTTTTTTCGTACTAATGGAAGAATGGATTGGAAGAAAGGGGATATTTGAGTGAAGAAATTATTACAACCATTTATCGCTGTCATTTTATTGTTTGGAGTTTTAGTTACTCCTTCTATCACGTTTGCAGACTCTACGGGTACTACGGAACCAGTTAACGAAAAATTCGGTGCACCAATAGTCGTTTATGGTGGGAACCTGACAGATGAACAAAAAAATAGTGTGAAAAATAGTTTAAAAATAACCGAGAATTCAGATGTTCAAGAAATAATCGTAACAGGGAAAGATTTAGCGACGTATTTAAAAGATGGTGATGCATCTGCACGAATGTTCTCTTCAGCCAAAATCACTAGAAAAGATGCTGGTAAAGGTTTAGTAATCAATATTGTCACACCAGATAATATTACTGAGGTAACTTCAGAAATGTATGCAAATGCAATGCTTACAGCTGGAATTCAGGACGCAGTTGTAGAAATCGCTGCTCCAAAACCAGTTACAGGTCATTCGGCGCTCGTAGGAATATATAAAGCGTACGAAGTGACAGGCGGTGAGTTAGACCCAGAACGTACAGATGTAGCAAACGATGAACTATCGGTAGCGACAAATCTTGCAAAAGAAGCAGGTATTGATGAAGCGAAAGTAAGTGAATTGTTAACAGAAATTAAAAAACAAATTGCTGAGCAAAATCCTGTTTCACGTGAAGAAGTTGAAAAGATAGTTACGGAGCAGTTAGCTAAGTTACAGATTGAACTATCTGAAAAAGATCGCCAATTACTAATAGATTTGATGGATCGAATTCGTCAACTAGACATCGATTTTAGCCAGTGGTCTGATCAATTGAATGATTTAAGTAAAACGATAGAAGATAAGATTGGTAAGATTGTAGATGATGAAGGATTTTGGCAAAGTGTCAAAGACTTCTTTAATAATTTAATTGATTCCATTCGTTCTTTATTTAATTAAACGATACACCCTAATTGTCATCGCAGGCATTTAGGGTGTTTTTTATGGGCTAGCGCTTAGAGTTTGGATAGACGGATATGCCTCTTGCCGCACGCAAAAGTCTATAGTATTTGGCTTAACTAAATAATGTCTTCCAATAAATAAGAAAATCGTTGAAACGGCTCCCTTTCCGCGGGCGCTGCCTTAGCCTCCTCGCTGCGCTGCGGGGTCTTCGTCTAACGCTATTCCCGCAGGAGTGTCGCCTTTTTCAACGATTTTCTATAAATACTAATCGAAAAAATGTAAGTGATAAAAACTTGCTCTATCAATGGTATGATGATTTTCTAATTGAAAAGCGGTTAATAGTTAATTGGAGTGGAAGGAGGCGACTCCAGCCGGAATAGCAAATGTTTCCTGCACCGAAAGCGAAGCGGCAGGTGCATGAGCAGAAGACCCTGGACTGAGCGTAGCGAAATTAATTTTTGCGACGAGCTTGCGCAGGAGCAAGGTTTTTTCTGCGACGAGCTTGCGCAGGAGCAAGGGAAGCGGCTGAAGCCATGCCGGCGGAACGCGTCCGCCTGGAACGGAAATTAAGAGTCCAAAATAAAAATTGAGTATGTGAATAACGTGTCGTTCACATAATGTTATGAAATCTGAACCCCATAAAAGATGTGGGAGCGACGAAGGAGCGACTCGTTCTGCGGTGGCTTATGTGTAGCGTGCGGCAAGCGCACATTCGAGTTCTATTCTCTAAGTGGATGAAAGTTACTAAAAAGCGCTTCTAAAATTAACGGCTATTAATAACATTCTTTTAAATAATAAATTCAAGTTTGCACATATTATATTTATTTGATATTATAAAACTAATGAAATTATCTTGAATTCGAGATAAAATGGAGGAGAAAGCAATGAAATTAGCAGGAATACACCATGTGTCAGCAATCACAGCAGATGCTGATAAAAATCACGACTTTTTTACAAGAATACTGGGCATGAGATTAGTGAAAAAAACAGTCAATCAAGATAGTACATCTTCCTATCATTTGTTTTATGCAGATGCTGTAGGAACCCCTGGAACAGATATGACTTACTTTGACATTCCGATGGCAGGAAGAACATATCCTGGTGTATCAAGTATTAGCAATACGGGATTCCGTGTAAAAAGCGAAGATGCTCTGAAATTTTGGAAAGAAAGATTTACGAAATTGGAAGTACCCCATGACGAAATAAAGGAAAAATTCGGGCGGAACACACTTTATTTTGAAGACTTTGAGGGCTCTCGTTTAATGCTAGTAGTCGATGATGGTAAAGGAATTCCATATGGAGAGGCTTGGGTGAAAGAAGAGATCTCTGCTGAAAATGCGATTGTAGGATTAGGTCCAGTGAAGCTAACTGTGCGAAAAGCAGATCCAACAGAAAAAGTGCTTACAGAAATTCTAGGATTCACGTTAGCTGGATCTTATCCATCAGAAATAGCTAATATGCCTGAAGTGTTAGTATATACCACAGGTGCAGGGGGGCCGGCAGGCGAAGTGCATATTGAAACAAGAACTGATTTACCACAAGAGAGACCTGGTAGAGGAAGTGTGCACCATGTTGCATTCCGTGTGCCGACAATGGAAGACTATCCAAAATGGGAAGAATTATTGCGTGCAAAAGGATTTGTCACATCGGGTTTAGTAGATCGTTATTATTTCAAATCCATTTATTTTAGAGAGCCGAACGGTATTCTTTATGAATTGGCTACAGATGAGCCAGGTTTTAATTCAGATGAACCATTAGAATCATTAGGTGAGTCTCTCGCTCTACCTCCTTTTTTAGAACCTAAAAGAGAGCAAATTGAAGCTAAGTTGCGTCCGTTGTCAATTAACAAATAACTATGTTAAAATTCAAAAAAGGAGTGGTTGACTGTGGAATTTCAATACAAAGAATTAGGAAATGATGTTTATGCCTACCAATATGTCCAAGATGGTGAAAGACTTGGTGAAATTACGTGGACTTTACTTGGAGATGTCATGGTGATGGACCACACATACGTTTCAGATAAACTACGAGGGCAAGGTATAGCAAAGAAATTATTAGATACTGCAGTAGCCTACGCTCGTGAAAAAGAATTAAAGATGGAAGCTGTATGCTCATACGTTGTGGCAGCTTTTAATAAATCAAACGAATATGACGATGTAAAAGCTTAATAAATATAAAAGGCAATCCGCTTATTTAAGAAAAGTGGATTGCCTTTTACATTTGTAATGTTAAATAAATAAAACTAAAATACCGGTTAATACGGATGCACCTGCCAATGTGTATAAGAAATCAGACTGATTAAAGATTAACTTTTTCTCCATCCTATTCCTTCCTTTCTGTAGTAAGTGTTAGTATTTAAGTACCCCCCTAAAACAACTATTAAACAAGTTTATTTCATTTTGTATAGGGTAAAAGTAAAAAAAGATGAAACTTTTAGTAAGGTTGAACGTAAAATTACTATATAAAACATTAATGGAGGTATACATATGTCTCGTACAGGAGAAAAGGTTTTAGGTATTATAAGTGCAATTTTTACACTTCTAGCAATTATATTGATGGCGATAATTGTAACTACTGGAAGTGCAGCCATACAGGATGAGGCATTTAATACGGAGTTTGAGCAACATATATTAAATGATCCAACTTTAACTGGTCAGGATACGGAAGCAATTGCACAATTGGTGGATATTCTTCCAAGTGTGTTTGGTGTATTTGGTTGGGGATTTGTTGTTGCCCTTGTAATTAGTCTTATACTAAATATTGTAGGGATTGTTTCTATATCCAAAAATAAAAATCCAAAATTAGCAGGTATTATGTTTATACTAGCTGGACTGTTTGCGGGAATCATATCGTTAACATCGATATTATTATATATCGCAGCAATTATGTGCTTCGTCCGTAAGCCGCCAGTTCAATTCGCTGAGCAAGAATACTACAATCCAGATCAAACGGTATAACTAAATCACAATTCTTTATAAATAAGAAGATAAGAAAGAAATTTTTTGCGACGAGCTTTGCACAGGAATAGTATACGTGTCAAATGATAAAACACCGACTTATTCAGTAAGTCGGTGTTTTTAATAAATACACATATTTAGCCGTCGATAGAGGATGACCTTCAAAGTATTCGTCAAATTCTTCCAAGCATTCAAAACCGAAACGTTCATAAAATGCACGCGCTCCATCATTTTTGCTTTCTACATAGACGAATAACTGACGTCCCGTTGGCATCTCGTTCAAGCCGGCCTGTAGTAGTTTTTTGCCGTAGCCTATTTGCTGATACTCTGGAAGTACATAGATAGCGGTTAGCTCGGCATCTCCATCTTCATCTACATACGTAAAATTAGCAAATCCAATTGGCTTTCCTTCAAACTCTGCAAGTAAAAAAATAGTTTTTTCCATTCTTTTGGCTAACATCGTATTTGAATAAGCCTTTTTTAGAAAAAGCTCTTGTATATTGTCTGGAATAATTCCTTTATATGTGCTGTTCCAACTGATCTTTGCGATTTGTTGAACAGTTGCTAGATCATTTAACGTGATCGCCCTAATCATTTGAGTCACCTCTAAATTCTTTTTGTTATCATAACAAAAATAATATCAATCTTCTACTATTGTGTGATAATAAAAATGAAAGGTGGGTTTTTTATGGAATGGAATTTACAAAAATTTAATGAAATGGATGTATATCAATTGTACGAAATACTCAAGCTACGCGTGGATGTTTTTGTTGTAGAACAAAATTGCGCTTACCCTGAATTGGATACTTATGATTATAATTCTTTACATTTATTTGCTTGCGAAGAAAATGAGATAATTGCCTATTGCCGAATACTTCCACCTGGTGAAAAATATGAGGAATGCTCTATTGGTAGAGTAATTGTGAAAGAAAAATTTCGCGGGACTGGTGTTGCAAGACAACTTATGATAAAAGCTTTAGAAGAAGCAGAACGCACTTATCAAATAGAATCGATTCAACTATGTGCTCAAAGTCATTTGAAAAACTTCTACAGTTCCTTTGACTTTCATGCTAGCTCGGATGAATTTGATGAAGATGGAATTCCTCATGTCTATATGGTTAAAAAAGTGTAAGTTTTGAAATAAAGGGTAAGTAATAAGTAGAACATAAATAAATTAGGAGGTACATATCATGGCTAAAGGAAAAAATAACACATTACTACTAGCGGGAATTGCTGCTGGAGCTTATGCATATTTTAGTAAAAAAGAAAATCGTGATAAAGCGATAGTTGCATTTAATAATACAAAAGCAAAGGTTAACTCATTTATAGATGCACAAAAACATAATCGCTCCGATTTAACTGTTGCTGGGCACCCAGATCCGCACAATACTCCCGATAGCAAGATGGTAGGCGAAGGCGCAATGACAAGTGTTCAATATTATAATGATGAAGTGCAAAATAAGGACAAGAAAACTCCAGAATATAATGAAGTGAGTTCTTAATAGAAAGGGTCTCCAGCATGGGGACCCTCAATTTTTTTTATCTTTTAGTATAGATAATACTGATAAACATATTAACAATCCACCCGTTAATAGAAATCCACCGTTTGCAGTAAGTTTCAGTAGTCCAGTAACGCTAGAACCAACTACCACGCCTATTGAAAAAAAGGCGTAAAAATATCCGTATGCCTTTCCCCGATAAGTAGGTTCTGTTGAGTCAATTAGCAACGAATTTATAGAGGGGAATAGAAATGCAAATCCTACTCCATATAAACTCATTCCCACGTATAGCAGTTGCAAAGTGTCAATCTGTCCGAGTAAAAGCATGCTTATCCCCATTAATCCCATCCCAAAAGCGAGTGTTTTAATAGGTTTAACTTTATCAAATAGTCGATTAATAGGTAATATGAAGACTAAAATTGCCACAAAGCCAAAAGTACTCAGTAATAGTCCGCTTGTTTTTGAATCATACCCTTGATACAGTACTTTTAAAGGGAGCATATAGGCGAGTACGCCCTGTGAAAACATCAAGAAAAAGGCACCTGCAAATGCTTTTACCAAACCACTTTCTGCAAAAATGTCTCTTACTGTTGCAGAAGCATTTTCCTTCGTTTTTTTCTGAATGGAAACTGTACTTAATAAGAAAACTGATAAAATACTAAGAATAAGCATAATAGAACCTGTGATACTTAAGACAAATACTTCATCTTTTTTACTAGCCATAATTCCACTAAAAGCAGGACCTAAAATCGCAGCTAGTCCTACAAATGCTCCTGATAATGCAACACTTTTTCCACGCTTTTCAGCAGAGGTTTGATTCGCAGAATACGTAAAAGCTGCAGGAACGATAAGACCTGCAAGCAGTCCATGGATAAAGCGGACAATTAATAGACCGATTGGGTCTGATACCCCTTGGTACATAAAGAGGGAAATACTCGTAGCAAATAAACCAATGATTAATATAGAAAAAGGACCTTTTTTATCGGTTAAAAAACCTGAGATGATGTTTCCGATTGTATTTGAGAATGAATACATTCCTACAACCAAGCCCGTTAAGAATGGGGTAGCACCTAAAGATTTAGCGTAAGGACTCATTATAGGTAGCTGTGCAAATAAATCAAAAAAAGAAAAAAAGACAATTATATATATAAATACCCGCAAGTATATTCCTCATTTCTATTTCAGCTTCTACTCTAGTTTAGCACTTTTTTATTATGTAATCTGTTTCATAATAGGTAAATAGGGTATTAGGGGAATAAAAATTACAAATAAAGGAGGTAAATAGATTGAAAAAAGCAATGGTTATATTTAATCCTTCATCTGGGAAGGAAGATGCCGAAACATATAAAGAAAGGGCTCTTACAGTTCTCGATGCACTTGGATATCAAATAGTTGAAAAGGAAACAGAAAAAAAAAATGATGCTATTACGTTTGCCAAACAAGCTTGTGAAGAGAAAATGGAGTTCCTCGTAGCTATGGGTGGAGATGGGACGATAAATGAAGTTATAAACGGACTTGCCAATCAATCATATCGACCTCTATTTTCAATAGTGCCTCTTGGAACAGTAAATGACTTCGCACGAGCATTAGGAATCCCTTTAGAGCCAGAGATTGCAATCGAGGCATTAAAGATGACCAATACAGAGTTTGTAGATATAGCTCAAATTGGTAATAAATATTTTGGAAATATCGTTGCAATCGGTGAGATTGCAAGTAGAGTTGCGAACACTTCCGTTGAGAAAAAAACGAAACTAGGTTCATTAGCATATTTAATTGAAGGTGCAAAAGTAGTTATTTCTAACGAAGAGGTGGGTTTCACTATTCAACATGACCATGGGACCTGGACTGGAACATCGATGCTCGTTTTAGTTGGCTTAACAAATTCAGTAGGTGGATTTGAAAAAATGATGACAAATGCCGAAATCAACGATGGACTTCTTCATGTGTATATTTTTAAAAAATCTGGTATTGCTAACCTCGTTCGAATGGGTACAAAAATTTTATTGGGCACATTAAAAGAGGATGATGGAGTGGAGGTCATTACGACTAAAAAGGTTTACATGGAGTCTGATCGACCATTATTTTGTAACGTTGACGGGGATGAAGGTGTATGTACACCATTCGAAATTAAGGTACTACCAAAGCACTTAAAATTATTAATTCCAAATAATAGCTAAATTATCATCATAAATGTTTCCATTTTCCAACAAAGTGTTATAAAATGATTCTACGTACCCAATAAAGAACAATACCAAAAGTACTATAAAAAAAGAAAGATGAGGTCCTTATGCAATACTCACAAAAGATTTTTTTAGAAAGCTTTTCCAAAGCGTATACAAAAGAAATAAGCGTAATTAACAGCATTGAAGGTTTGAGTTTGTTTTTAGATTTAGAAAAAAAATTATTTCTTCATATGTATGCTTTCGAGCTTGAGGAAGCTAAAAAAGTATTAAGAGAAATCATAGACTTAATTATTATTAGAGCTGAGAAGTTAATGATTATGTATGTCAAAAATTACTACATACAATTAGTTGCTGTGATGGCAAGGAAATTACAAGAAAGCCAAGTTCCCTCTGATAAGGTAATGGCTTTTAATATCGCTAGTGTCAACGTTATAGAAACAAAAATGAGCGATGCACAGTTTCTTCAATGTGCAGATGAATTAGTAGAGTTTTTTGTATTGGTCATTACAGAAAGAAAAAAACCGTCCTTTGGTCATCAAACAGTGAACAAAGTTATCTTATTTATAAATGATGAAATTGAAACAAATTTAACTGTGGAAGATATTGCTAAATGTTTTAATATTAGTACAAGTCATTTATCTCGAATTTTTCGGGAACATACAGGGGTAACTCTAGTAGAATATTTAAATATTCGTAAGGTAGAGGAGTGCCAGTATTATCTAAGACATACGAACAAAGGGATTTCCGATATTTCTGATTCATTTCACTTTTGCAACCAAAGCTATTTCACTCGTATATTCAAAAAGTATACAGGTCTAACACCGAAGCAGTTTAGGGATCATCATGAATACCCTAATTTCAAATATAATTTTCCAAATGAAAGCAGAGCTATATAAGTATTGCTATGTTTATATTTGATAAATAGCTTCATAGAAGGTATACTCGTTATAGTTTGAAAAATGAAGGTGAATGAATGAAAAAGAAGATTAGTTTGCTTTCTATTCTTGTCTTTGCAGCAGTTGTTCTAAGCGGATGTTCAGGAGTAGAGAATAAAGAAGGTACTTTTTATAATATTTTTGTTCGACCTTTTGATTTTTTACTTCATTTCTTTGGAGAAATATTCAATGGTAGTTATGGACTTGCTATCATAGCAATTACATTAATTATTCGATTTGCTTTAATGCCTTTGATGCTTAAAAACTATAAGAATCAACAAGGTATGAAAGAAAAAATGGATAAATTGAAACCAGAAATGGATGAGATTCAAAAGAAATTAAAAGCTACAAAGTCAAAAGAAGAACAAATGGCTTTACAACAAGAAATGATGGGATTATATCGTAAGCATAATGTAAATCCTTTGAATATGGGTTGCTTACCAATGCTTATTCAAATGCCAATCGTCATGGGATTATATTTTGCAATCCTGCACTCAACAGATGTGAAAACACATCCCTTTTTATGGTTTAACTTAGGTTCTCCGGATATTGCGATGACGCTTATTGCAGGTGTGGTTTATTTTGTTCAAGCAAAAGTTTCATTATGGACGGTACCAGAGCAACAAAAGCAACAAATGAAAATGATGATTTATATTTCTCCTATCATGATTATGTTCATCTCGTTCAGCTCTATGGCTGCATTACCATTGTACTGGGCTGTCGGTGGGATTATCTTAATCTTCCAAACATACTTAGGGCGTAAATTTTATTCAAATCATCCAGAAAAAGCAGAAGAATCTGTATAACGAAAACGTTTGTCAACAGTCTAAAACGAAGCTTTTTATAGCTTCGTTTTTTCTATGAGAGGTGTAGTTTAAAAGTGAATAAGAATTGGATCATTGGAATCTTAATTGCAGCGGCTTCCATTGCCTCTTTAATATTTATTATAGTAGGGAATTTAAACATGGCAGTCCTCTTTATGACAGCTATATTTGCTTTAAGTAATGGTTACCGAGCGGTCAGCTTTAAGGAAAAAGGTTTTGAACGGGAAGCAAAATGGATGAAGGGAATGTCTATTTTATTTATCGTATTATTTTTCGTCGTTCTAGGAATGATTTTAATATAAATTTTGTTCATGGGTTGTCCACAAAGACAACCCATTTTCTCATCCAGTTTTAGAAGAAAAATGTTAAAATGATAGTATCGTTATTGGAAAGAAGGAAGACAATGCATTCTCGACAAAGTTTATTTAAAAAGAAAAAACAAAAAAAATGGCCATATATTGTCTCGGGTACAATTTTGGGATTGTTAGTTGCAGCCATTGTCACTTGGATTGGAATAAATGATTGGAATATAAACGAAAGTCTTGCATCTTTAGGTCTGACGAATAAAACAGAAGAGATGACTACAGAGGAAAAAGAAAAAGACATGATAGATGAGCAAGAAGCAGAGGAACCGACGAAAGAAGAGCAGGTAGTAGAACCACCAGTTGTCGAAGAGCCTGAAGTCGATATGTCAGGAGCAAATGGATACATAGGTCATGAAACGTTACCAACGGAACCGACATACTTCCAAGGAGTACTCATTGCAAGTAAAAAGTATCCACTACCTTCAACATTTGACCCTGGAGAAAGTAAGGATGCAAGAGCAGCATTTGAAGAAATGGCTGCCGAAGCAAAACTTTCTGGTTTTGACCTCGTTGCATTTAGTACATATCGTTCATTTGAATATCAAACGACACTTTATCAGAGATATGTAAGTAATGATGGGCAAGAAGAGGCGGATCGCTATAGCGCACGTCCAGGATACTCCGAACATCAAACTGGTCTTGCTTTTGATATAGGAGAACAACATTTTGAGCAACATTTTGCGCGTGAAAGCTTTGGAGAAACTGAGGCTGGAAAATGGGTTGCTGCCAATGCACATAACTATGGTTTTATCATGCGATATCCAAAGGAAAAAGAAAAAATTACCGGATATATGTACGAGCCATGGCACTTCCGCTATGTTGGTAAGCAACTAGCGGGCGAGATTTATGAAGCAGGCACTACGCTAGAAGAATATTTGGATATATAAAAAGTCAGCGTCCCTTAATGAGGACGCTGACTTTTCTAGTTATAGGATTGGGGATAATAATCGTGCTAGAGATTCTTTAAACTTAATCATACGAGTTCTTTCCTCATATAGTTCCATAGTCAATGGAGTAGATAACTTCATATCCTCCTCGAATAGCTCTGCAAGCGCATGAGAAGTTTCGCGGTCATAGATAAATGCATTAACTTCAAAGTTTAACTTAAAGCTTCGGACATCAATATTTGCTGTTCCTACAGTAGAGGCTTCATCATCAATGACAATCATTTTTGTATGAAGGAATCCATTTTCATAAATATATACTTTTGCTCCGGCTTTTATTAATTCTCCTACATAGGAATAGGTAGCCCAATAAACGAATATATGATCTGGTTTGTTTGGAATCATTATCCGAACATCGATACCAGATAGACAAGCAATACGAAGTGTATCCATAAAGCTCGCATCTGGAATGAAGTATGGTGATTGAATGTAAATATACTTTTTCGCCATCATTAGAAGCTTTAAATATCCGTTTTTTATCTGCTCCCATTCGGAATCAGGTCCACTGGAAACAATTTGCAATCCAACTGAGCCTTTCATCGGGATAGCTGGGAAAAATACATCGGAATATTCAATATCATGTTCGGCGGAAGCTTGGTTCCAATCAAGTATAAATCGGGTTTGAAGTGGATGTACTGCACTTCCTTCTATCCTTAGATGTGTATCACGCCAATAACCAAATCGTTTATTTAATCCTAAATATTCATCCCCTACATTAAATCCTCCGATATAACCAATTCGACCATCAATAACGACAATTTTTCGGTGGTTACGATAATTCATACGTGGATTAATAAGAGGTAGGATAGAAGGGAAAAATGCTTCTACACGGCCACCTAATTCTATTAACTCTTTAAATTGCCTTTTCCGCAAAGAGCGTGAACCTGTGTCATCATATAAAATTCGAACTTTTACTCCTTGCTTCGCTTTATCTAATAGTACTTGGTAAATCTCTTGACCAAGATTGTCTAGACGAAAAATATAATACTGAATGTGAATATGATCCTTTGCATTTTCTAAATCCTGCAAAAGTGCCTGGAATTTTTTTCGTCCGTCATTAAAAATATCTACTTTGTTATCTTGAGTTAGTACCGCTTGGTTATTGTGTAAATGCATAATAATTAACTCTTTATAATGCATGGCATCATCCAAACGAAAATCAAACGAATCATCCTCAATCGCTTCCATTTGAAATTCTATTAATTTATCGATACCAATTTTGTTTTTACCTTCCCAACGAAATAAATGCTTTTTACGCAACTTTCTTCCAAATAATAAATAAATACCGAAACCTACAATAGGTACAAAGAATAAAACCAAGATCCAAGCCCAAGTAGAGGAAGCATCTCTACGTTCCAAAAATATTAATGCAATTGCAAAGAAAATATTTAAAATAATTGTCCCTGTCACTATTAAACTAATAATGCTAGCCGCCACAGTTTCACCTCCTTCTATTTTATTTTTTTTGGAAGTTAGTTTTAGTATATCCGATTTAGGGGAAAGAATGAAGAAACTAGGTATTATGTGGTAGAAAGTATAACCTACTTGACCTATTGGAATAAAAGTATTATTCTATGTTAGGTGAAAAAATGGAGGTAATGAAATGGACATATTGTTTATCATTCTTAATATAGCTGCCTTACTGTTGTTCGTGGGTGTTCTAATAGTAATGCAAAAGAAACATGTATCATTTTCTAAACGCGTATTTACAGCGTTAGGTTTAGGTATAGCTTTAGGATTAGCATTAAATCTAATTTACGGTGTAACATCTGAAGTGTTAGCTAAATCCGTAGATTGGTATAACTTGATAGGAACTGGCTATGTGAAGTTACTTCAAATGATAGTAATGCCACTAGTATTTATTTCTATTCTAGGCGCTTTTACGAAGTTGACGATTGGGAAAAACTTTGGGAAGATGGCTGCAATTATTTTAAGTATTTTAATTGGAACTACTGCTATAGCAGCACTAATAGGAATTGGTTCTGCAGCAATCTTTGATCTAAATGCAGATCAGATTGTGCAAGGTGAAGCAGAATCTGTACGCGCAGAGGACTATGAAGCACGTTCTGCTGAAGTAGGAGATAAAACACTTCCTCAGCAAATGCTTGATTTACTTCCAGCTAATCCATTTTTAGATTTCACGGGTGCGCGTGATACATCTACAATTGCGGTTGTAATATTTGCAGCATTTTTAGGCTTTGCCTACTTGAGAGTAGCTCGAAAAGATGGTGAAACTGCTGCTACGATTAAAAAAGGAATAGACGCTGTGTACTCGCTTGTTATGAGTGTAGTGACACTTGTTCTTCGATTGACTCCATATGGTATCCTGGCAATTATGGCTAGAACCGTTGCGACATCTGATTTTGCAGCAATATATAATTTAGGTAAATTTGTGGTAGCATCCTATGTAGCATTAGCTATTATGTTTGCAATCCACTTAATTATTATTTCACTTTCAGGTTTAAATCCTATAACGTTTGTGAAAAAAGCAGCAGAGCCACTCATTTTTGCATTTACATCACGTTCAAGTGCAGGTACTTTACCTATTAATATTAATACACAAACAAATAAACTAGGCGTATCTGAAGGTATTGCAAATTTCTCTGGTTCCTTTGGATTGTCCATTGGGCAAAACGGTTGTGCGGGTGTATATCCTGCCATGCTAGCATTTATGATTGCTCCATCTCAAGGTATTAATCCTTTAGATCCGATGTTTATTCTTACTGTAGTTGCCGTAGTGGCTATTAGTTCTTTTGGAGTTGCAGGTGTAGGTGGTGGAGCGACGTTTGCCGCCATACTTGTACTTTCTGCTCTGAATTTACCAGTTGCATTAGCTGGTTTACTCGTTTCAGTAGAGCCATTAATTGATATGGCACGTACAGCTGTAAACGTGAGTGGATCAATGACTGCAGGTGTTACAACTGCGAAAGTAACCGGTGAATTAGATAAAGACGTTTATAATGCACCATTAGAAACACAAACAGTAGAATAACAAAATTACAAAAAAGCTGTCCTTCATCGGACAGCTTTTTTGTATGCGCTCAAATAAAATCTATGGTCTTAACATAAACTTTACTTGTGGTTTTTTAATATTGCAAAAGAATTTTGGTATAATTGTACTAAATACCAACTTTAATCCAGGTCTAAATCTCGACTGACTGGAGTTAAAACCTCCGGCGGATGTCTCAGATTTTCAATCTAAACGAGAACGGATATACGCTAATATGAATTTAATTGATAAAGGGGATGGAGCCGTGTTACAAGCAATAAACCTTCATAAAAAGTTTAAGACAAAGGAAGTGGTTCGCCAAGTAAATATGCAGCTAGAAGCAGGAGAATCTATTGGACTTCTCGGGCCGAACGGGGCAGGAAAATCAACAACTATTTCCATGCTTTCTTCTTTAGTAATGCCAACAAGTGGTGAAGTACTTTGGAATTCAGAATCGATCAATAAAAATCCCGAGTCGCTTCGCAAAACATTGGGGGTAGTTCCTCAGGAAATTGCTTTATACCCTGAGCTATCGGCAAGAGAAAACCTAGCTTTTTTCGGTAGAATCTATGGTTTAAAAGGTTCACTATTGACCGAACGTGTAGAAGAAATATTACAGAAAATTGGATTAACTGATCGAAAAAATGACATTGTTAAAACATTTTCTGGTGGTATGAAACGTCGCCTTAATATTGGAGCTGCACTTTTACATAAACCATCTATTTTAATTATGGATGAACCAACCGTAGGGATTGACCCACAGTCAAGAGCGTATATATTAGATACTGTTAAACAGCTTGTTGAGGAAGGAATGACCTTATTATATACAAGTCACTATATGGAGGAAGTTGAGCTCCTTTGTGACAAAATTTATATTATGGACCAAGGTGAGATTATTGCTTTCGGTACAAAAGAGCAGTTAAAATCACTAGTTTCTGATAATCAAACGATTGAATTAAAGGGACATTTACTTTCAAAAGAGTTTGGGGAGGTACTGAAGAAACAATTTCCTGCTGCCAGTGTTCGTCATGAAGAAGATATTCTGCTATTATCCATGCCTAAAAAGGAAGAGCCACTTGCTAGCATTTTCGCAATAGCTGCAGAAAATGATGTGACAATCACTTCGGCCATCATTAAAATACCTTCTCTTGAAGATGTATTCCTACATTTAACAGGAAAAGCATTAAGAGACTAGGGGGATGGCTATGCTACTTACTTTAATTGGAAAGCAAATAAAAATGCTATTGCGAAACAAGCAACCACTTATTATTTTATTACTCATGCCACTTGTACTTATTACAATTCTTTCTACTGCGCTTGCTGGTGTGATGAATAGTGGTGGGGAACCAGCTATTCAAGCAAGATTAGTTTTGATAGATAAGTCTAGCTGGGAGAAGGAAGAGGAATCTATTATAAATTTCTTAAAGGAACAGGGATTGAGTGGCTCTTCTTTAGATTCAGTGCTAATTCAAATGAAAAATTATGATCCTATAAAAATTTTAGAAGACTCCATTCTATCAACCGATGGTATAAAGAAGTATATAGTGGTTGAAAAGAAACAGTTTACAGACTTAGAAAATATTCGAAAAGACGAAAATACGGATGGTATATTAACAATTCCATCGAGTTTTCGTTTGGATTATATAAAAATGGCTTACTTTAATGAGACGCAAACACCAGAGATTGATTTATTTCTTAGTCAAGAAAATGAAATACGGGCTTCTATTATTCAATCCGTAATCAATGAATGGCAAAATGGCTATACGAAGTCACTTGCTCTTACGAAAGCTGGATTATCACTGGATCAACGTTTGCTAAACAGTTCAAGTGTTGAAAAAGTGGACCAGGTGCTGGAAGAAAGTGAAAGAAAAATTCCTGCCTCCGTTTACTACACTGCTGGAATGCTTGTGATGTTTGCTCTGTATATCCCGTCATTTTTAGCAGGCTTTGCTTTGCAGGAGGTGCAATGGAAGGTATATGACCGAATTATTTTAGCAGGAGTATCGGCTAGTTGGTACTCAATTTCTATTTTTATTACAGGGACGATGGTAGCTTTTGTTCAACAATTGTTACTTCTACTTTATGGGAAGTTTGTGCTAGGAATCGAGTGGATTGGACTAGATGCAATGGCTATTACCGTTTTAACCTATAGCTTTTTTATTGGGGGCCTATCAGCATTACTAACCACCCTTCAACTTAGAACGAAGTCAGAGGGAGCAGCGAATATATTTAATGGCTTAGTAATTACTATATTCTCATTTCTTGGTGGTTCGTTTTTCAATATAGGGGAAGTATCTACACTACTTGCCAAAATCGGTAATCTTACACCTAATGGAGCTACCATGACTGCCATCCTATCCATTCAAAAAGGTAGAGAATTAGAGGTAATATGGCCATTTATGTCTGTTTTGGTTGTGGCATTTAGTCTTTGTGTGTTTCTCTCTATTGTTTTATTTCCAAAAAGAGAGGTGACATCATGAAGGGTATATGGATTGCAAGGTTACAAAACTTAAAAAGAAAGCCACTTATTCTCATTTCAATGACTATCATGACCGTTATCTTTGCATATGTGTTAAGTGGTTCAGTTGGTAGTAAATTGACTCTATTAATTGCTACGGATGAATCTAAAATGAGCAAGGAAGTTTTAGAGAGGTTACAAATAGAAGAGGATTATGCAATAACTGTTTTATCGGAGCAAGAACTTCAGGATACAATAAAGGAAAAAAGGGACACGATCGGTGTATTACTAAATGAAAAAACGTATAGTGTTCTAGCAGACACAGAGTCCGATGTAGTAAGAAATCTTTCTTTAAATGTAGAGACTATCTATAATGAGCTAGCTTTTCAATATCAGATAATTGTTGTAGGTGGGGAAAGTAAGTGGAAGGAAGTGGAAAAAGGCTTAGAAAATCCTGCTTTTCAGATAAAAGAAGCATCGATGGATGAGTCAAAAGTGTTCCGCTATGATGGGGCATTACAAAGTTTATTTGGTTTTATGCTTTATTTTGTTTTTTATACAATCTCTATAAATGTACAATTTATATTAGAAGATAAACGTTCAGGAGTATGGAATCGTTTAAAGCTAGCATCAATCAGTAGATTTCAATTGTATTTTGGGCATTTATCGTTTAGTTATTTAATTGGATTGGTCCAAATGCTTTTAGTCATTTTTGTTTTCCGATTTATAGTTGGCACAAATATGTACGGGGGATTATGGAAGGTTATCGTCATTTGTAGCTTCTATGTATTACTCGTAATGGCATTTTCTTTATTTGTTATCTCGTTAGTCAAAACAGTAAGTCAAAGCAGTGTAATTATTTCTTTGCTATCTGTCGCTTTTGCAATGATCGGCGGTGCTTATTGGCCACTCGAAATCGTACAGTCAGATGGCTTGCTAGCAATGAAATGGTTGTCTCCTATCTATTACGGAATGGAAGCATTAAAGAGAGTTACCATTTATGGGGAAACCTTAAGTGACGTTTGGACGTATGTTAGTATGATGTTACTTTTAGGCGTTATCCTATTAGCGGTCGGAATTACTTTATTGGAAAAGAGAACGGAACGCTATCATTCAAGTGAATAGATTGGGGAGTTTGGGGTTATGTATTGGTGTAAAATTGCACGGACCGAAAAAGAATTTGATGCAATCGCTCGATTAAATTATCAGACATTCGTGGAAGAGATTCCGCAGCATGAACCAGATCCGAGTGGAATGAGAGTCGATCCATTTCATCATGAAAACGTATATGTGATTGTATTGAAGGATCAAGAACTAGCGGGGATGGTTGCCTTTCGAGCAGTCCGTCCTTTTTCGCTAGATCTAAAACTTGGTCCAGTAGAGGAATTACTTCCTGAGGATGCACTTCAAGGCTTACTTTGCGAAGTTCGATTAATGGCGGTTGACAAAGCGCATCGGAATGGACGAGTGTTTTATTATTTAGCTAGGGCATTGTCTGATTATGCCTATGAAAATGGCTATGGAGCAGCTGTCATATCAGGAACGATTCGTGAACAAAAACTATATAATCAGCTAGGTTTTGAACCCTTTGCAGACACGGTCGGGACAGGAGAAGCTTTGTTTGTTCCGATGGTACTGACAAGAGAACGATTTGACAACTCGGTTGCTGCTCGTTTTAAACAAAAAAGATATTCATTTTATCCTGGGCCAGTCCAACAATCGGAATCTATTCAACAGGCGTTTTTAGAAAAGCCAATATCTCACCGTTCGCATGAGTTCAAGGTAATGCTGGAGAGAGTGAAGAGCAGTCTGCTAGAGATGAGTGGAGCAGCACATGTCCATCTGTTAGTTGGGAGTGGAACTCTTGCCAATGAAGCGATGATTGCCCAATTGCATGTGCTTGGCGAGAGGGGGTTACTTCTAACAAATGGTGCCTTCGGAGAACGTTTGGAAAAGCAAGCGAGAAGATGGGGACTTTCCTTTGACGTTGACAAGTACGAATGGGGAACTTCCTTTGATTTAGCTGCGATTGAAAAAGAACTTGCTACGGGTAATTATAGCTGGTTGCTTATGGCACATGGTGAGACCTCTACTGGAATGTTGAATGAATTGGAGAAGTTGTCTGCTATATGCAAGCGTCATAATGTATTGTTATGTGCAGATTGTGTGAGTTCATTTGGAGCACTTCCTTTTCAGCTGGATGGTGTCTATTTAGCTACGGGGGTAAGTGGAAAAGCTATTGGAACAATGAGTGGTTTGGCATTTGTCTTTGCGAATACGGAGATTACAGTAAGTGAAAACATACCAACGTATTTAGATATAGCATTTAGAAGTAATCACGCAGTTCCATTTACAATGCCTTCCCAGTTTGTATTGAGTTTAGAATATGCATTAAAGGCATATGATGGTGGTTTTAGATATAAACAATTACATAATCGAATGCGATTTATCGAAGAAGATGTGAAAAAGCATCAAATTGAACTGTTAGCAGACCAACATTATCCAATGATTTTTACGTGGAAGGAAAAGAATTATCCGCACTTAGCCGAAGATGCAAGAATGTCAGGATTTGATTTACATTATAAAAGTGATTATTTAATTGAAAACGGCTTGCTACAAATTTCATGCATCCAACCTGATTTTGAAGATGCATGGACTAAATTTATGGAATGGCTTGATAATTATCGTGCTTATCACGGTGAATGAAAGATTTGTAACCGGATAGAAAATAGTATGATAGAAACTAAAAAATCTGACCGTATAGAAAAAAATGTGACTAGATAAAAGAATTTCTGACCGGATAAAAAATAATACGTCCACACAGTCAAAATAGAGCAGTCTCCAAGTTAGGAGACTGCACCTTTTTCATAACCTTCATAAATTGCATTTTTAGGATATCTCTTTCGCATATTGTTTAAGTATACTAGGAAAGAAATCTCAATGATTAGCATAAACACTACAATCAAAATACTTCCAGTTATGCTATTATCGAAAGTTGTATTCATTAAAAATGATTGTATGAACAAGGATGGCAAAGCGATCGCCATATACCAATAGAACATTCGCCTAGTTGAAATGAAACCTTCTTTATATGGAAGCTGCTTTGCAACCTCTTGCAGAAGGGCAAACAATAAATATATTAGAATCACTTTCAGCAAACTGAGAAGAGTTGAGTAATATCCTAGCCATTCATTCAGTTGGATAACTTGATCATTTAAAAAGAAGTTAGGCACCGAAATAATAACTAAAATAATCGATAGGACCTTTAGTTTCTCATAACGTTGAGAGGATAAAGTCGCTATTTGTTTGATGCCATTGTAAACAAAGATATATCCAATAAAATCTGGCAAGAGGTCAACGATCAAGTGAAACTTGATGAACACGAAAAGAAAGCCGATGAATAGCTGTTTGAATCCATTTCTCATTTCGCTTCACCTCTCGCTTTCTTTACAATGTTATTCACTTGATCTTGCGTCAATATAGGATTACTAATAATATTGATCACGTGCTTGATTTGAGTCCCGTCGGCATCCTCACCTGTCCAATCTTGCATAAGTCTAATAGTTTTTGCCTTATCCAAGTCATCTTTCGTGTGAAAGAAAATTCCTATTGAATCTCCTGCATTCATTTGAAGCGGCCATTTTACATCTGTATAGAGGGGAGCGTCCAGATCCTCCCATTCTTTTGAAGCATCTTGTCTTATAATAGGGCTATGTTCATCTGTATCTTTCCACACCATCAACTTTATATCTATGTCTTGTTGAATCCCCTTTGGTAACTCAAAAGCTTCCATCTTTATAGGTTTATTTATATGAATAAATTCTGCGCGAGAGTTGCCAGTATAGTTAAATCCTGAACTTTTATAAAATACTTCATCTGAAATTTTATAAGAAGTGAAATTTAGTTTAGAAACTTGTAACGGCAAAGTCTGACCGTTTGTAAAAGTGGCGTATATCTGATTATGATTTTTTAATTCCTCTTGAAAATTTTTTATATCCTCTTCGCCTAAGTTGAACATAGCCTCTTTTAAATAATGATGAGAAAATTCTTGATTGAAAGATTGTGCAGTTGGATTCTCGAAACCAGGGAATATGAAGTTTCGCTCATTCAATAAGCTTTGTGTGCCAATGGAAAGCGACTGCAACTCTATAATATCTTTTTTATTCGTTATATAATGTATGGAAAAATTTGTACTATCACTAATTGGGATATCTAAATAAGCATTTAATATAACTGGCTCCTCTAGTTGCTTCGATTGAAAGTAAATGGAATTGACAATCCAGCTTACGACAATAAGGCTAATAACTCCCCAAAACCAATTTTTCTTCAATGATTACATTCCCCCTTGGACTTTGTCGTACGTTTCTTTAATAAAAGCTTTATACGGAGAGTCAGGCATTTTATTAATATTATCTATAGCAAACTGTGCTGCTTCCAAAGCTTTTGCCTGTTGACCAAGCTCCATGTAGCATAATGCAGCATATGCATCCTTTTCGTAGAATATAGACAAATCGAAAGGGTGATGGGTAATACTAGGGATTTCAACTGCCTCTAACTTTTTAAGTGCATCTTCAAATTGGTGTAAACCATATAATGTTTTTCCTCTTTCAAGTAGGAAATAAGGTGCGAATAATTTATTCTGTATGCTGACCTTAAAAGTATCGTTATATAACTGGTCTGCTTCTTTATATAGTTTTTTATAAGAAGTTAAGTAGTGAATATTAGCGTACGAAATGAAAATCTTCGAATCCTCATCCTCGGCAAATTCACTATATGCAAGTAACTTTTGTAAATAATACTTTTTTTTCTCTTCGTCCGTAGCCATCATAGCGTGGGCGGTAGCTAATCGATATAAATTATCTACTTGCTTAAATATTTTATGCTTATTAGAATATGCAATTGCCTTTTCCATCTTATCGATAGCGTCTTCATGTTGACCTACTGCAAAATAAAGAACAGCCTCCAGGTAGTCATAGTCTAGTCGAGATAGTGGATCAATCCATAAGGGATTCATTTCTAACTGAGAACGCTCTGAAAGTAAAATATCTAGCGCTTCCTGATAATTGTGATTCGTATAAGGAACTAAAGCAAAAAATGTCCCTATCTCTGCTCGTTTGGTTGTTAAATTTAATTGCTCATACATTATAGCTACCTGTTTTAATAGTTTCAGAGAATATTGTTTGTCCTTTAATGATATACATCTGCTATACAATTCAAGTAATCGAGCTGCTTCATACCCCTGTGTGAGCTTTGGGACCCATGGCTCGATTAGGTCGATTATTTGTTCATATTCATTCGTTAAATCTTCATACTTCGTATTAAAAAGTATTTCTACTTTCACTAATATTTCTCTTAAATCCTGTGTGCTTACTTCTTCCAAAAGCTCTGAAACATCTACTCCTAACTGATCAGCAATGTAATTTAAGCTTTCCATAGAAGGATTGGCTTTATTGTTTTCAATTAGACTAAGCATTCCTTTAGTGAGTTCTGAGCCTGCAAGTGCTTCTAATGTAATCTTTTGTTGTTTTCTAATTTTGCGTATGCGATCGCCTAATGTTGGCACAAGAATCACCTCTTTATCAATTTGTTTAATTATATTAAACTTTTCGTTGAATTGAAAGGATAAATATGGTATTATTTTCTTTACATAGAAAAAAGGTAAGGCTTTTGGTGGTTTCCAAAGATTTTGTACAGGGGTAAATCGTATTTGCGATTCAAAATCTCGGCCTTTTACCAATGAGAATTTGAAAAAAAGGGGAAATAAAAATGGAAGAAGTGTTAAAACTCAAAAGGGCAACGTATCATTTGTGGACATTCACGATAAGCAAGATCATATCAACATTTGGGGCGCAAGTGTATTCATTTGCCATCAGCTTTTATATTTTGCAATTAACTGGTTCTGCCTCAAGCTTTGCAATGAATTTGATTTGTAGTATTTTACCAAGGACGCTTGTAGCACCTTTTGCTGGTTATGTAGCTGATAATTACTCTAGGAAAATGATTGTCATCGTTGCTCAAATTGCCACCACAATTGCAATTGGTGGTTTGCTAATTGTTAGTTTAACAGCAGGTTTATCATTGTTAGCAATTTATACAACTACTGTTATTTTATCCATCACTTCATTATTTTCAGGTGTAACATTTAGCTCGTCAATCACAGGACTAGTGGATGAAGCAAGAATACAAAAGGCAATGTCTTTAAATCAAATATCCATTTCATTTGCTGCAATTGGTAGTCCAGCCGTAGGTGGGTTACTCTATGGTACTGTAACAATGCCAGTTTTTCTTGTTATGTATATGGCTGCATCGATTATTGCAGTACTCTTAGAGTCCACGATGAATTTTAATTTATTTGCTAAACGGAAAGAGGTAGTAGAGGGAGAAGTAAAAGAGTCGATGCTTCAAAGCATGAAGGCGGGATTCAACTATTTAATGAAACATTCCATTTTAAAAACGATGGTTGTAATTTCCCTTTTTATTAATTTTCTGTTCGGTGCATACCAAGTGGGATATTCATTTATTTTAATTGAGAAATTAAAAATAAATGCTCAGCATTTTGGATTCACTGAAGGAGCATTTGCAATCGGAATGTTGATTATGTCCATTTATTTTACTTCTCGTAAAGAGCTAAAGTATCCATTTTTAGTTTCTAAATGGAGTATCGTGGTGATGGGAGTGCTAATGGGCGGAGTGGCATTACCGTTGCTGTTCGATATGTCCTATAATTGGTTAGTAGGCTTTTACATTCTCCTTATGTTTGGCTTTGGTATATCGATGATTGTGACTAATACACCAATTCAAGTGATGATGCAAAAAATGATTGAGGATGATTATAAGGGGCGCGTGTTTTCTATCATTGAAACTTGTGCAATGGCTCTCATGCCGCTTGGAATGGTATTGTTTGGTTTCTTATACGATGTTTTACCGGCAGAAGGTATTCTCATAGTATCAAGCCTTGTATTAATCTTGGTAGTATTACTACTTGCAAGACCATCCGTTGTAAGAGCAGCACATCCTGAATTACAAACTGCGCAACCAGAGTTACAATAAAAAAATGCCAAGGAGCGAATCCTTGGCATCAGACTGTTGAAAAACGCTTTCATTCTTCGTTTCTTACACTTCGTTGTAAGCTCATGAACCTAAGTTCTATTCGCTTCCGCCTCGTGTCGGCGCGCCTCGACTGACAAGCGTTTTCAAACAAGTCTGAAGTGACACTTTAGAAATCTAAATTTAGCTGCTACCTGAAGCCAAGGAAAATCCTTGGCGTTTTGTGGTAAATTAGGTGAATCGCTCAATGACGATCAAGAATCGCACAATCTCTACTTACAATCCCTCAATCTCACGCTACTTCTCTCAATGATTTTGTAGATTTACGATATGCGAAGATCAATCCGATGGAAAGAACTGCGAGTACACCAGAGAACATATAAATATTATTTGGTTGGATTGTGAAAAGCCATGCAAATAATAATGGGCCGATAATTCGACCTAAGTTATCCATCGAATAAGTCATACCAGCCGCTGTACCGTAGCTTCCACCAGATTCCTTCGTAGTAAGTGAAACAATTGTTGTTCTAGCTAGTGCATTTCCAGCGGTAAACACACAAAGGGAGAATCCTGCCCAGAAAATACTCGATGTAAATACGGTCATAAATAGACCAATTGCAGTAATGATTTGTGCGTATAATAGCCATTTCGTTTCTGTACCGTTTTTAATTCGTCGTACCACTCCGCCTTGAATTGCCGCATCCACGAAGCCGCTAAACATAAACAAATAGCCGATTTGCAAAGGGGTAATGGCAACTTTCTCGATTTGGAAAAGCTGGAAGGTTGCTTCTAATCCAGCCAATAAAAACGTCACCATGAATGAAAACAGGAATAAATACTTTATTCGATATGACCAAAGACTCGCAGCACCCTTAGGAAGAAGTGCTCGTTTATTCGCTTCTCCAGATCTCTCTGGCTCCTTCAATATAATAAGTGCATATACAAAAATTACTAGCAATAAAATTGCAGACACAGTAAATGGAGGTGATAAGCTTACGTGTCCGAGAACACCACCAATAGCTGGTCCAAAAATAAATCCTAGACCAATGGACATTCCAAGAAGCCCCATATATTTGTTGCGATTTTCTTCGTTGGATAGATCTGCTGCAAATCCCGTTACAGCTGTGTAGAGGGCTCCTGAAAAAAGACCTCCAACGACACGAGAGAGATAGAGCATGAAAAGCGAATCAAAAAATAATGAAAATAGCCAAAAGCTTAAACTGAAACCAACTAGCCCAACTAAAATGAGTGTCTTTCTTCCAGTACGATCCGAAAGCATTCCCCAAAATGGAGCAGTAAAAAATGAAGCTAGTGAGTAAACTGTTAATAGACCACCGACATGTATTTCATTATAATTTTGCTCCAAAATAACCTCTGGCAATATAGGTATGATTATTCCAAAACCAAGATAAACTAAAAATTGTATGGACATTAGTATAAATATAGTCTTTTTCATACAGAAACCTGCTTTCTGAAAATCTTCTAGTTTCTATATTACACTTTTCCTATATGTTTGACATCTCAGTACCTAAAAATATAAAAAAAGCTACCCATTATAAAAAAGGATAGCTAATGATGTTTAATAACTCCTTGGTTCGGATATACTTTCCATAGCGTGAGAAACTTCTTGTACATGTGGAAATGGAAATGCTAAATCTGCTAATGATACAAAACCAACGAGCGTACCGTTCTCAACTACTGGCAGACGACGGACTTGACATCTTGCCATCACTAATGAGGCTTCTACTGTAGTATCATCAGGTGAAACAGAGATTACGGATTTCGTCATGACATCTTCGACTTTACTTTTCACATCTTTTGCAACGGATCTTGTTACGATATCTCTATCGGTTATCATACCAACCAGTTTTTTATTGCTTACAACGGGAAGACAACCGATATCCAATGTTCGCATTTGCTCAGCAACCTCATTTACGTAATCCTGTGGATTGCAAGTCGCGACTTCTCTACTCATCACATCTTTTACATTCACGTGAATCACTCCTTATGGTTATTACTTAGCTTGGTTTACAATCAAATAAAATATGTAATAAAAATGAAAGATTAAAACGATGTAAATAGTGGTATTATAGGATTGAGAAAAATTAATAAATAAGAAACTTTTTTGAATATAAATCGTAATACTATATGGAAGGACGAGGTGGAAAGAATGGCTAAGGAAGTTGATTTAAAGAAAATTGTAAGTAATCTTTCAAAGCTTGGTGTGACTGTTACAATGACAAAATCGAGACTTGACATGCTTAAAGCGTTAGCACCACCAGCACAAAGTCCTCAAAGCTAAAAAGAGGGTGACTCGGAATAATTCGAGCCACCCTCTTTTTATTTGGTTTTTAGTCATCTTCGTTTTTAGCGAACATATACGTTTTATGATGAAATTTCATACTGAATACTAAGCCGATTGCTAGCATATTTCCCATTAGCGAACTACCGCCATAGCTTATGAATGGTAAAGGGATACCTGTAATCGGAAGTAACTGAATCGTCATTCCAATATTCTCAAAAACGTGGAATGTAATCATTGCAATGATTCCGGCGCATACATACGTACTATAGGCATCTTTTAACTGTAATGTAATCTTTGTTAAGTGGAAAATAAGTAAAAAGAAAAGACTAATGACGATACTGGCACCTACAAACCCATATTCTTCTCCGATAACAGCGAATATAAAATCGGTATGGTTTTCTGGAACATATACAACGCGACCACCATATCCTTTCCCAAAAATTTCACCAGAACCGATAGCATTTAAGGAGGTGATCAAGTGCATGCCTTCATTGGAGGCATAAGAATATGGATCTAGCCAAGAATATATACGAGCAAATTGATAACCTTGTAAGCCGAATTTTTCCTCTAAAAAGTCCTGCATATAAAGTGCCATCCAAAGAAGGGAAGCTCCTATTGTTACGGAGCCCAATAATAAAGGAAGAATAATTTTCCAAGTTATTCCCGCTACAATGACCAATGCAGAAGTAATGGCAATGAATACTAGTGCAGTTCCAAGGTCGGGCTGTTCAAGAATAAAAAATAACGGAACGAGTAAGGTGATACCAATTTTTCCAAGCAGAATAAAATCCGTTTTTATGGTCTTCATAAGATATACTTCATGATGTTTTGTTATTAAACGAGCAAGAGCCAGGATGTAAAAGGTCTTCATAAATTCAGCTGGCTGAATATCGCCGATTGGTAAATGGAACCAGCTTTTTGCATTGTTCCGGGGTTCAACAAGTGCCATGCTTCCTGGCAATATAAAAAGAATAAAAAGTAGTAATAGTCCAAAACCGTAAATGTACCAAGACATTTTTTTGTATTGTTCTGGTTCAAAAAACATTACAAGAGAAATAATAACAGATCCAACCATATACCAAAAAACTTGTTTAGCAACAAAATTCGTTCCAGCGTATTGGCCTGATGTCATAGCAGAAGAAATTGCTAGCAAACTAACAATCAAAAATAATAATATTATAAAAGCGAGCGTCCAATCAAATCGATCGGCAAAGCCTTTTTTGTTTTCCATAAAGTCACCTATATTTCTATCAAATTTCATTTTTTCCTGTGCAGTATTAACAAACTACAAGTCGCAGCTTACACTTTTCCTATTATAGCTTAAAAAAATGTTTTTTGCTTGTCGGTTAATTAAGACGATGCACGAAAATCATATGTTTCATTTGTAAAAAATTATGCTAATATAAAACAGACAATGAAGGAGTGAACCTAGTGGCAAAAAAAGAGAAAGAAGTAGAAGAATATTTAACGCATCTATATGTACATGTAAATGACATTGAACATTTCGCATTATTTAGTGGACTTACGATCCAACAGTTTATTAAGAATTTCTCTGATTTGTCGGCTCTTTTATTATTAAAACATCATTATGAGGACGCATCTTTTAATATTCATACGCAATTAGAGTTTGTGGTGAAAGAACAATATAATCATTTTCTAAAAGATTATGCAGAAAGACCAACAGCACTTTGTTTGCTTGATTTTTCGGATGAGCGGAAATTAAATATGATGTCCCCTCAGGAACAAGCAGAGCTACTTTACATAGCACACAAAAAAGAGGCATTTCGTCTTCCTTTTTATCATCATATACAAAATCGTTTTGTTTATTTATCAGATGAAGGTCAACAGATCACAAAAATATATTTTCGTGATATTGAGGATATTAACAATTTAATAGCTAGTGTATTTAATCAATACATCCATGAAAAAATGAAATCAACTGCTTTTTGGAGAAAAAAGAACAACGTAATTTTACCTGAATTATCCATAGATAAGGTAGAAGCATACGCTGATTATTTTGAAGATGGTGCATTACTCTCCTTTTTTAAATTAGATAAAACAAACTATGGCATAGAGATTAGAAGCTTACCTGAAAACATTTTTCCGGATGAAGTTCTTGGGGATTTGAACGATCATTTAGCAAAACCTGCAAATTTGATCATACAATTTTAAATTCGGCTATACTTAACGCTTTTGCTACTTTCAGTTGCAAAGGCGTTTATTATATTTTGTGGTAATACTTAATGAAAACGATTCCGATTGTAACAGCATATTATAGTGAAAAAAGTGTTGGGTATGATTTAAGTCGTTGAAGTGCTACCTAAAATAGTTAATTTATATCATCGGTTGATGGTTCATCTCTCGATACAGTACGTGATAAACTAATACTATCCAAAACGTGGAGGTTATTTACAAATGAAAATTAAAATAGGTTTATTATATGGTGGGAAATCAGCGGAGCATGAAGTTTCGTTATTGACGGCAAGAGCAGTTTCTCAAGCTATTAATTTTGATAAATACGAAGTATATCCAGTTTTCATTACTAAAATGGGTGAATGGAGAAAAGGTAGTGCCTTAACTGGTCCTATTGAAGATATTGAGTCTTTAAAGATTGGAAATGAAAATAGTAAGCCTAATACAATTACAAGCTTCTTGCCTGTAGAGGGAGACGTGACTTCACAATTAGATGTAGTTTTCCCGCTACTACATGGTCCTAATGGGGAAGATGGTACGGTTCAAGGTTTACTGGAAGTATTGAACTTACCGTACGTGGGAAATGGTGTGTTAGCATCTGCTGCTGGGATGGATAAAGTAGTGATGAAGCAATTATTTGCACAAGCAGGCTTATCTCAAGTTCCTTACGTGCATTTTATTCGTAAAGAATGGAAAAATGGTCAAGAAGAGTTATTACAAAAAATGGAACAAAATTTAAAGTGGCCATTATTTGTTAAACCGGCGAACTTGGGTTCCAGTGTTGGAATCACGAAAGCAAGTAATAGGGAAGAGCTTATAAAAGCGGTAGAATTTGCTTTCAAATATGATCGTAAAATTATTGTAGAGCAAGGAATTGTAGCTAGGGAATTAGAAATGAGTGTGCTAGGAAATGATTCTCCTCGATGTTCTGTGGCAGGGGAAGTCTTACCAACGAAAGATTTTTATGATTATGAAGCAAAATATGAGGACGGTACAACGAACTATGCAATTCCAGCAGTTATTTCTCCTGAATTATTAAAGAAGATGGAAGATGCAGCGATTCGTGCTTTTAAAGTACTAGATTGCTCAGGTCTTGTTCGTGCGGACTTTTTTGTAACAGATAACGAAGAAGTTGTTATTAATGAAGTAAATACGATGCCTGGATTCACCCCAATTAGCATGTATCCTAAACTATGGATTGAGTCGGGTTTATCTTATTCCGATTTAATTGAAGAATTGATTACTCTTGCAATCGAACGCTTCGAGGAAAAACAACAACTTGAGCATTCGAAGGATGGAGAGTGACATAATTGAAAAAATACTTACAAGAAATCGCAGAATGGTTAGGGATACAAAAACCTGCACTGAATCCACAAGTGACTGGTGTATCAATTAATACAAGAACGCTGCAACATGGGGACATATTTATCCCTTTTCGTGGGGAAAATGTAAATGGCCATCGTTTTGTGAAGGATGCTTTTGATAAGGGAGCAGCAGCGTCTTTTTGGTTAAAAGATGAACCAAATCCTCCAGAGGATGTTCCTCTTTTATTCGTAGAAAGCGGGGAAAAGGCACTTCAGCAGATGGCAGTAGCGTATCGTGAAGAATTGAAAGCTACTTTCATTGGTATAACAGGATCTAATGGGAAGACTTCAACAAAGGATTTAGTTGCCGGAATGTTATCTCCCTATTTTCGGGTGAAAAAAACGGAAGGCAATTTTAATAATGAGCTTGGATTGCCTTTAACGATTCTTTCGCTTGAGGATGACACGGAGTTTGCTGTACTTGAGATGGGTATGAGTTCATTTGGAGAAATTGAATTTTTATCTAATCTTGCAAAGCCTTTGTTTGCAGTAATCACCAACATAGGGGAAGCACATATGCAAGACCTTGGTTCCCGAGAAGGAATCGCGAAGGCTAAATTTGAAATCATATCTGGATTAAAGGCAAATGGACAGCTGTTTTATGATGGGGATGAACCATTATTACGCCCATTTGTGGAAAATGCTCCTTCTATACAGACGAAATCCTTTGGCCTCAATAAACAAAATGATTTATCTATTATTGAAGTGAATTTTACAGAACAAGGAAGCACTTTCCGTGTAGCCGGGGAGTTAAACGAAGAAATGTCTATTCCTGTTCTTGGAGAGCATCAAGTGAAAAATACATTGGCTGCTTTATTAATCGGGAAAGAGGTTGGCTTAACTGCTGAGCAAATGCGAGATGCATTGAAAAAAATAGTCTTAACCGATATGCGAATGCAGGTGATCGAAGCTTCAAATGGCTCTATTTTTATTAATGATGCATACAACGCAGCACCAACTTCAATGAAAGCCGCTATTTCATTTTTGGAAAGCTCATCGATTAAACCAGTTAAGTGGCTTGTACTTGGAGATATGCTAGAGCTTGGTGAAAATGAAAAGCAATACCATGAACAAATGAGTGAGTTTATTTCTAATGATGTATTTACAGGAGTTTGTTTATTTGGACCAAGAATGGAATGGTTATACGGTCGATTAGTCGAGAAATTTAATGAAGACAGTATTATTTGGGTTGAAAATGACTATGAACAACTCATATTATTTTTAGAAAAGCGTATAAACGAAAAATCAATTGTTTTAGTAAAAGGGTCTCGGGGTATGAAATTAGAAAGAGTTATTGAACCGTTTCAAAAATAGAAACGGGAATGGAGGGGCAACATGAAAACAGGAGTACTTTGCATACACGGATTTACAGGTGGACCATATGAGGTGCAACCTTTTGTAGATTATTTACATGCAAATACAGACTGGAAATTTGTTGTTCCTACTCTTCCAGGCCATGGGGAAACGCTATCGCTTGAAAAAATATCCGCAGAAAATTGGATGATGGAAGCAGAGCTAGCACTTAGACAGCTGCAAAAAGAAGTAGATCGTTTGTTTATTATTGGATTTTCTATGGGTGGTGTAATTGCGCTATATTTAGCAAATCGTTATAAAATCGATAAATTGATTTTACTAAGCGCAGCAGCCAAATACATTTACCCCACTCAGTTACTTCAAGACATCCGAGAGATTGCAAAGGAAGCTATGTCTGGGAAGCTAGAAGATAATAACCTTTATAAATTGTATAGAGCTAAATTGAAAGCTACTCCAATTCATGCCACGATAGAATTTATGCGTTTAGTACGTATGGTTGAACCTTATTATGGCCAAATTAAAATACCAATCTGTCTAGTCCAAGGAAAAAAAGATGGGATTGTACCTTATACTACTGCCCAGTTCTTATTTGACCAATTAGGATCAGATAAAAAAGAACTTATTTATTCCGAGGTTGGAAAACACCATATATGTTATAGTGACGACAGTGTAGGTTGGTATAATAAAGCATTCCAATTTTTAATGGAAGAAGAGGTGGAAAGTATAGAGAGTAATTAACTAATTATTATAACAGTTGCTTATTCGTTGCAACGTAGGATATAGCATGATAGACTGTAAAGAGCAATGGATACATTTTGTGTGAAGACTCTTCAGCTTTTTATTGAAGAGTACTTTTTTTTGAACATAACGGTTTGTTGAAGTAATCAGAGTAATTACTCTATAACGAACCGCTCGGCAAAAGACCGGGCTTTCCCTTTAAATAAGACCCCTCTGAACTGAAAACCACAGAGAATTTTAAGAAACGGAAACGTTCCTCGTATAGGCTCGAATTTGCCGCAATTTCATCTGAAAATGTAACCATTTGTCAAAACAGAACAAAAAGGAGATTAAAATTTTGACAAATTTTTCAGAATTAAATATTAGCGCTTCTACACTAAAATCCGTTCAACGCATGGGTTTTGAAGAGGCAACACCAATCCAAGAAGGTACTATTACACATGCTATGGAAGGCCGCGATATTATTGGCCAAGCTCAAACAGGTACAGGTAAAACTGCTGCTTTTGGTATCCCTATGATTGAAAAAATCGATACAAAAAACCCTAATATACAAGCACTTATTATCGCTCCAACTCGTGAACTTGCAATCCAAGTTTCGGAAGAGCTTTATAAATTAGGTTACGACAAAAAGGTTCGTCTTTTATCTGTATATGGTGGTCAAGAAATTGGTCGTCAAATCCGTGCACTTAAAAACAAACCTCAAGTAATCGTTGGTACACCTGGTCGTATTCTTGACCACATCAACCGTCGTACGTTGAAATTAGATCAAGTTCAAACACTTATCTTAGACGAAGCAGATGAAATGCTTAACATGGGATTCATCGAAGACATCAATACAATTTTAGAAAGTGTTCCTGATGAGCGACAAACATTATTGTTCTCAGCTACAATGCCGGGACCAATTCGTAAAATTGCTGATAAATTCATGAAAGATCCAGTAGAAGTAAAAATCAAGTCTAAAGAAATGACTGTTGAAAACATTGAACAGTTCTTCGTAAAAGCTACAGAGCGTGAAAAGTTCGATGTTCTTTCAAGAATATTAAATGTACACCAACCTGAGCTTGCAATTGTCTTCGGTCGTACAAAACGTCGTGTAGACGAATTAGCTCAAGCACTAAGCATTCGTGGTTACCTAGCGGAAGGAATTCACGGAGATTTAAGCCAAGCGAAACGTATGTCTGTATTAAAACAATTCAAATCAAATAAAATTGATATCCTTGTTGCAACAGATGTAGCAGCACGTGGATTAGATATTTCTGGTGTAACACATGTATATAACTTTGATATTCCACAAGATCCTGAAAGCTATGTTCACCGTATTGGTCGTACAGGCCGTGCAGGGAAACATGGTATCGCTGTAACATTCGTAACACCAAGAGAAATGGGTTACTTACGTATCGTAGAGGATACTACGAAAAAACGTATGACACCTCTTCGTCCACCAAGTTCAGACGAAGCGTTAGTCGGCCAACAACGTGTTGCGATTGAAACATTATCAGAAATCGTGAACAAAAATGATTTAGGTGATTACCGCACATTAGCTTCGGAAATGCTTGAAAAGTTTGAAGCTGTTGATGTAATTGCTGCAGCAATTAAATCATTGACGAAAGAACCAGATGATACGCCAATCGCACTTTCTGAAGAACGTCCATTACCTGCTCGTAGAGAGCGTAGCGGTGGTGGCGGACGCAGTGGCGGCGGTGGTTACAAAGGTAATCGCAGTGGTGGCGGCGCGGGACGCAGTTCTTCAGGTCGTGGAGGTAGCGATCGCGGAGGTTCACGTTCAGGTGGCGGAGGTCGTCCTAGCAGCTCACGTCGTAGCAGTGGTCCACGTGATGGCTCTACTCAACGTAGCACTAGAACTCGTTCACCACGTAACGAAAACTAAAATTAACTCAAAGGATGAATCTTACATTTCGATGTGGATTCATCCTTTTTTTATGTAAAATTAAAAAGCCGAGGATAATCGAGTAGTACCATGGAATAATCGGTTGGCTCTCTCAAAAAACCGGATTACTCTATTAAAAGTTGATAGACTGCGAGAAACATTCCTAAAAATTTTGAAACATTTTGTCTTACAAATCGTATACAATGACAAGAGAAGAGGTGTTTACAATGAGAACAGAACCAATAAATCGGATATCCGAAAAAGGGCTTCGCGTGTGGAGAATTTATGGAATCTTTCAAACGCTCCTTGCGATTTTGCTTGGAGTTGGAGTAAGTGTTATAAATTATTTTAATGGGAACTTTATTTGGTTATACATAGTTGTAGGAGCAGTTGTATTATTGATAGCATATTTATTGATTTACTTATTTCCCAAAGTAAGATGGATGCGCTGGCGTTATGAAGTACGTGAACAAGAAATTGAATTACAGCATGGATTATTTGTAGTGAAGCGAACGTTGGTACCAATGGTTCGTGTCCAACATGTTGATACGGAGCAAGGTCCAATATTAAGAAAGTACGATTTAGCTTCTATTACTATTTCTACTGCAGCGACGAATCATACTATTCCTGCACTCATTACAGAAGAAGCAGATGAACTAAGGGGAAGAATTTCTGTACTTGCAAGGGTGGCGGAAGATGATGTCTAACGAAAAATATAAGCTACACCCAATCTCCGCTGTTATTAACTTTGTGAAAGTTTTAAAAGATATGATTGTGCCGTTAATAGCTGTCGTGGTGTTAAATGGTTTTGGAACAAGTACCGAATCAGATGGTTGGTATTCTTATATTACATCAGGTATTTATGCTATTGTTCTAATATTTCTATTAGTTAGCGGTATCATCAAGTGGAAACGGTTTAGATATTGGTTCGAGGATGAAGAATTGCGAATCGAGTATGGATTGTTCGTCAAGAAAAAACGATATATTCCATTTGATCGTATTCAAAGCTTAAACTATACAGAGGGTATTTTTCATCGACCATTCGGTCTTGTTAAAGTAAAAGTTGAAACGGCTGGTGGCGGACCAACAAAAGAAGCGGACGCCGAATTAACCGCAATAACAAAACAAGCCGCTGAACAAATAAAAAAAGAAATGCTACTAGCTAAAAATAAGCAATCAGAAGAAATAGAAATAGATGAATCGATTCTAATAGAAGAAGTTGTAAAAGTAGAGACGCGACCGATTTTTAAAATTTCGATGAAAGATTTATTTGTCTTAGCGAGCACATCTGGTGGAATGGGAGTATTTTTCTCGGGGATAGCCGTATTTGCTTCCCAATTTTCCAATATTATTCCCTATGAAAAAATATATGATGAGATTGTAGTGTTCATTCGTTTTGGAGCCCTTCTAATAGCATTGGCTGTTTTCCTTGTTTTATTGGTTGCCTGGATTGTATCTGTAGTGCTTACCCTTATTAATTATTATGACTTCACTATTCGTGTAGAAGATGACGAGATAATTATTACAAGAGGGTTATTGGAAAAGAAGAAAATCACGCTACCACTTTCTAGAATTCAAGGGGTAAGGATTGTGGAAAATCCTCTTCGGCAATGGACAGGATTTGCATCTGTTATTGTAGATAGTGCTGGTGGGTCCCTAGCAGAGAAGGATGAAAAGATTCGGCTGCTACCTTTAATAAAAAAAGCAGAAATCAATCACGTATTGGAACAGATTTTTCATAAAATTCATATGGAACCAACATTCACAAAAGTTCCGAAGAAATCGAAAAGGTTTTTCTACCGACTAGATTATCTCTGGATTATTCCTATATGCGCGGCTGTTATTTACTTTTTTTATCCGTTTGGGCTCCTGTCGCTTATTTTAATTCCTCTAAGTTACCTCTTAGGAATGTGGCAACATCGAACTGCTGGATATGCAATAGATGGACAGCATTTAATAATGCGCTATCGAAATATTAGTAAAGTAACGATTTGGATGGAAAAGAGACGTATCCAGTCTATGACGGAAAGAACGACTTATTTTCAAAAAAGACAAAACATATCATCCGTTATCACTACTATTAAATCGGGAATAGGTGGCGAATCATCCACTGTTCCTCATTTAGATAAAGCGGATGCAGAAAAGCTACTCAATTGGTATGAACCATTCAAACCTCATACTATAGAAAAAGAACAGCCGGAATAGGCTGTTCTTTTTTAGACTGTAGACAAACTTAATTTTGGGTGCATAGAGTTGTATAATTAAATTCGGCAAGGACCACCACTTCGCTTTCCGTGGGCTTGGCTTCAGCCTCCTCGTCACTGCGTTCCTGCGGGGTCTTCTGCTCAAGCTGTTCCCACAGGAGTCTTCGTGTGGTCCTTACCTTATAAACAATTTTTTATAGATATCTACTATCTTTACTTTTAAATGGATAAAGTAATCTCTTTTGGAGGATTTCTTTATACATAACGTTTATAAAAATACTATTGTCGTCAAGCTGAGGGGCTTTCCAATAAGTCCCTAAAATAAAGCAGATGGAGAAAAACGACTCTTTTTTCTCCATCTGCTTTTGTGTTTCCATCTAATAATGTTGATTGAGTGAAGTAATTGATTGGAGTGAAAGGCGGCGACTCCTGCGGGAAAGCGAGACAGTCCGAGACCCCGCACGTAGCGCTAGAGAGGAAGGAAGGCTAAGGCAGCCTCTTCCTGAGGCAACGCCTTCATGACCAACATCGTGTTGGCCTGAGGAGGCTCGGCGCTCGCCCGCGGAAAGCGTCCGCCTGGAACGGAAATCTATCATATTTTTTAATAGAAGCTACGAAGAAAGAAGCTGCTCTTAAAAGTCATTTTTTTGACTTTCAGGACAGCCTCTTCTATTTAAAATTTATAAAACCTTCAATTTGTTCTTTTTCTTTTTCCATGCTGCGATTCGTTTTGGGTGGAAGTATATTAACCCGATGATAAACCCTGTAACTAGCCCTGCTATATGGGCAGTAACATTAATATTTGCTTGAAGGAATGTCATCACCACACCAATTACAATGATAGGCAAGATAATTTGTTTTAACTGTGGCAATAAATTTTTCGTATAATAAACTAAAGCGCCAAATGCTCCCAAAATACCATAGATTGCTCCACTAGCACCAACGCTCATATAATTCCAATCTTGAATTAAATAGGTAACAATATTACCGACAAGTCCAGATAGGAAGTATATTGTTAAAAAGCGTGCTTTTCCAGTTAATCGCTCTAGCTCTGGACCAAACAGATACAAAGAGAACATATTGAAAAGCAAATGCATAAAGCCAGCATGTAAAAACATTGGTGATATTAATCGCCAATACTCACCTTCACTAATGAGCAAATTAAAACCAATTCCTAAATTAAATATTTGCTCCCCTAGAATTGGAATACCCGTTAGAATAAAGATAACAATATTCAAAGCAAGTAAAATAGACACAACAGGATATAACTTAATATATTGCTTAAAGTTTTCTCTTCTTACAAACATATCGTCACCTCAAATTTTCTAATAATAGTATAGCCTGTATTAGCGGCATTTGAAAGGAGTAACTTCGTGATTACTGGAATTGGATTAGATATTACAGAACTCCATAGAGTGAAATCAATTAAAAATAAAACAAACAAATTCGAAGAACGTATTCTTACAAAAAAAGAAATCGAGCAGATGCAAGGGTTATCCGAAAACAGACAAATAGAATTTTTAGCAGGACGCTTTGCTGCGAAAGAGGCTTTTTCCAAAGCAAAGGGAACTGGAATCGGCAAAAACTGTAGTTTTCAAGATATTGAAATAATTCGAGAGACTAGTGGAAGACCAACCCTTTATTTTAAAGGAAAGCTAGTAAATGGATTTGTTTCAATCACCCATACAAAAGAATATGCAGCTGCTCAAGTAATTCTGGAATCATAAATGGTAGTCCACCTACATACAATGAACGAACGCAGTGATAATAGAAAGGGTGGACTGATTTGAAGAGCCGACTGGCTAAATTGTTGTTTGCATTAACGATGATCCTGATACTTTCTGCATGTGGGGCCCAATCCAAAGAAGACGTGTTGAAAAAGTTGAGCAACAAATGGATAGATACGAAAGGGTATGAACTGACAGCAGAAATGAGTATTCAAACGGGTCAAGATCCAAGAGTTTATCAAGTGGAAGTATGGCACACAAAACCAGATTTTTACCGCGTGAAAGTTGCTGACGCAAAAGAAGAAAATACGCAAATGATTGTTCGAAACAAAGAGGGAGTTTTTGTTGTAACACCTGCACTTAACAAGACGTATAAATTCCAAAGCAAATGGCCATCTGAAAATAGCCAAGCCTATTTAATAGGTTCTCTTGCGGAAGACATTAAAAAAGACAAATCTGCCAAATTTAAAGAAGAAGGTAATAAATACGTCTTTGAAACAAAAACAAATAATAACCATAAAAACATGCTACCGTTCCAAAAAATCTATATCGACAAAAAGACATTATTACCAACGGATGTTTCTATCTTAAATGAAAATAAAGAAGAACAAATTCACATTAAATTTAAAAAGGTGACATTGGGTAAAGTTCACACTGCGGATGAATTCAAAATTGAACAATCACCAACTGGTCAAGCAGATGAAGGGACAGTAGAAGCTTCAGCTGATATGGACAATGCTGAATTTGAAACACACTATCCAATGGCGCAAATTGATCAAGTGCATTTAATTGATGAGAAGGTTTTAGAAGTAGATGGTGATAAGAGAGTTATTTTAACATTTAGCGGTGAAAAAGAGTTTACAATTATTCAACAGCTTACGGAGAAGAGTACTTCTTCAACGATTCCAGTATTTGCACCAGGAGATCCAGTTGATTTAGGGTTTGCTATTGGTGCTGTAACGGATCAATCTATTTCTTGGGAAAAAGATGGAATGTCCTTCTTCCTAGCTTCGTCATCTTTATCGAAAGAAGAAATGATAGAAGTAGCTTCCTCCATGTCCGTAGCTGAACCGAAGTGATTGAGTGTTGACTACTCCTTCGTAAGAGGGGGATAATAAACACTAAAAATGAAAAAGAGGTAAGTTCTATGTCGCAATTATTGTATCGACCAACATTCATTCAAATAAACTTACAAGCAATTCAATCAAATATACAACAATTGAAGCAAACACTCCCAAAGCACACACAAATAATTGCAGTAGTAAAGGCGAATGCCTATGGGCATGGCGATATAGAGGTGGCAAATGCCGCATTAAATGCTGGTGCTAAAGTATTAGCAGTTGCGACTCCAGAGGAAGCACTGCATATAAGAGAGGCAGGAATAACAGCTGAACTTCTTGTACTTGGAGCAGCACCAGCATCTTTTTTCTCAAAAGCCTCTGAGTTGAATATTACATTAACTGCGTATTCTCTTGAATGGCTCCAAACCGTTCAAGATGAATCGCTTAGAGTTCATTTGAAAATAGATAGTGGTATGGGAAGAATCGGTTTCGTAAAAGAAGAAGAATTAAAAGAGGCAATAGCATTTATTGATCAAAAAAAATATCTACAAGTAACTGGCGTATTCACGCATTTTTCCACAGCTGATGAAGAAGATAAAGAACATTTTCATAAGCAAGTAGCTAATTTTGCACGGATGCTTTCATTATTCGAAAGAAAACCGGACATGGTTCATACATCGAATAGTGCTGCTGCTTTAAGGTATCCCGATCAATCTTGGGATGCAGTTCGTTATGGAATTTCCATGTACGGTATTGCTCCTTCTCCATTTATGAATAATTGTTTACCTTTCCCTTTAAAAAGAGCGCTATCTCTCGAAACTGAAGTGGTGCACGTTAAAAAAGTGGAAAAAGGAACACCGATAGGCTATGGGGCTACATACAAAGCTGAAGAAGATGAATGGATTGCAACACTTCCTATTGGATATGCAGATGGACTGTTAAGAAAGCTGCAAAACCAGGCAGTTTTAATAAAAGGAAAAAGGGTACCAATAGTAGGAAGGATTTGCATGGATCAATGCATGATCCGACTAAAAGAACCCGTTTCTATTGGTGAAAAAGTAGTTCTAATAGGCAAACAAAAAACTGAAGAAATCAAAATCGAAGAATGGGCAGATGCACTAGAAACAATACCATATGAAGTTTGTTGCATGCTCTCTAATAGAATTCCAAGGGTATACAGTAATAAAACTTCGACAAAATAATACTACAAGCAGAATTTGTCAAACCATTTCTTATTATGTCTTTTATTTCGCTGATAGTAGTGTTAATATAAAGTATATTGTCATATAGGGAAATGTTTTGTCGGAGGTGTTTGCTGTGGTAAGTGATAAAAAGAAAAAGGAAGCGATTATTCAGCTTCCAAAGCAAATGGTTAATGAAGGAGTAAAAACCGTAAAACAATCATTAGCTGGTAGTGAAGGTATTGTACGTGTACAGGCAAAGGAATATATGAAGAAAGGCCAGTCAAATCTTATAAGAGAAGCGATGATGAAGGGCTATGTTGAAATGTCTCATATAAACTTAACTATCTGCACTGAGTGTTTACATGCAGAGTATGAAGCTCAACATACGACAGAGCGACTCGTAAGTGGAGGATGAAAACTTGATCGTAAAACGTGGGGACGTTTTTTTCGCAGATTTATCACCAGTAATAGGGTCTGAGCAAGGGGGCACCAGACCCGTTTTGGTGATACAAAATGATATTGGTAATCGATTTAGTCCTACTGTCATCATTGCAGCAATTACCGCACAGATACAAAAAGCAAAATTGCCGACACATGTTGAAATAAATGCAAAACAGTATGATTTTGAACGTGATTCTGTTATTTTATTAGAACAGCTACGAACGATAGATAAATCACGACTTACCGATAAAATTACACATCTTGATGAAGATGTAATGGATGAAGTGGATCATGCTTTAGGTATAAGCTTAGGAATTGTAAAATTTTAATACATAGATAAAACACGATGTGTGACCGACGAGACACATCGTGTTTTTTATTTTTTAATATATGTTAAACTATGTAATAACGTGATCTTTTTGAGTAGTTGAAAAAGATGTAAAGTATATGAATATCCGATACAATAATACTAACAATTTTGATTGAGGAGTTGTATGTAATAAAATGAATAAACAAATTGCTGTGTATATTCACGAGCATCTAGATGAAATATTAGAAAAGTGGACAGTGAAAATGGAAGAGGAGAACGACGATCGATTTTTTCAAATAATGTCCGATCAAATTATTAATAACACTGTACGTGAATTTGGAGATTTGATTATATCTAGTTTAACAGAGAGCGAAGAAATATATAAAGTAAAGTTAAATGAGTTCTCGGTCAAAGTAGTACAATACGGATGGTCCGTTTCTTTCGTGTTAAAAGCGCTAACTAATTTTACGAATGTTCTCTATGTAAAAATGGATGAAGACGGTTATTTAAATGAAAAGAATATTCAATCTTATATGGAAATTATTAATAACTGGATGACACCACTAACACATAGTATTGTCGAAGCGTATTCAAAAGTATGGGATAGAACCGTACAAGTACAAAAAATGGCTTTGCAGGAATTATCTGCATCCCTTATTCCGATGTTCGACAAAATTTCAGTAATGCCTTTAGTAGGTACAATTGATACGGAACGAGCAAAATTGATCATGGAAAATTTATTGCATGGTGTAGTAAAACATAGAGCGGAAGTCGTATTGCTAGATATTACAGGTGTTCCAGTTGTAGATACAATGGTAGCGCACCATATTATTCAAGCGGCAGATGCCGTTCGTTTAGTTGGGGCAAAATGTATGCTTGTTGGTATTCGACCAGAAATTGCACAAACAATCGTTGCACTTGGCATCAATTTAAATGATTTTACAACAACTAGCACAATGCAAAAAGGAGTCGAGCAGGCGCTTGCTCTTACAAATCGAGCTATTGTAGAGGTGGATGAACAATGAAAACAAGAATTCCAATATTAAAATTAAAAGACTGCTTAATCGTTTCTATTCAATGGGAGCTAGATGATCAAACGGCAATTTCTTTTCAAGAGGATTTATTGGACAAGCTTCATACTACTTCTGCAAGAGGGGTAGTGCTAGATTTAACTCCAATCGACTTTATCGATTCCTTCATCGCAAAAGTGCTAGGAGATGTTATTAGTATGTCTAGTCTTATGGGAGCAAAAGTTGTCATCACTGGAATTCAGCCTGCAGTAGCAATTACATTGATAGAATTAGGGATTCGACTAGAAAATATAGTAACAGCCCTGGACTTAGAAAATGGATTGGAAAAATTAGAACGAGAATTGGAGGCCTAATCCATATGAACTTTGAGTCTTCTGTTGATATTATAACAGAGTGGGACATTGTTGCTGCTAGGCAGCTTGGAAGAAACAAAGCAAAAGAAGTAGGCTTTGGAACAGTCGACCAAGCAAGAATTACTACAGCTATCAGTGAACTTGCTCGTAATATTTATTTATATGCTGGAAAAGGAAAGATAGAAATCAACCATATTACAGAAGGCAATCTTAAAGGGTTATTAGTTATCGCATCGGATGAAGGCCCAGGAATTGCGGACGTTCGAAAAGCTTTGGAAGATGGTTATACCACTTCCGGTGGACTAGGTGCAGGACTTCCTGGTGTGAAGCGTTTGATGGATAATTTTAAGATTGAGACAGTAATTGGAGAGGGTACAAAGATTAGTGCTACTAAGTGGCTTAGATAGGAGGTGATTGAGGAATGCCTCAAGAGTTTAAACGAGATTATAAAAATATATTAAAAGATTATACGTTAAAGCAAACAGAGCATAATTTATATGAGGGGCAAAACTTTAGTAAGCAACTTATACAGAAGAACATCTCTCCAGAAGATGTTATAAGCATACATAAGGCCTCTTTAGAAGAAATAATGCCCGAACTACCTGAGAACGTATCACATTCTTTTGATTTATTAATAGAAGTGATGATTCACTATGGTTTGGCGCTAAAAGAGCATCAAACTTTAATAAAAAAACAAGAAAACTTTAAAATGGAAATGGAATTAGCTGCAAACGTGCAAAAAACATTGCTAAAAACAAAAGTTCCGAAAATGTCTGGTTTAGATATTGGAATGATTTCTGTCCCTGCAAAAGAAATGAATGGTGATTATGCTTATTTCTTAAGTGACGAAACAAACTTAGGTATAGCTGTAGCTGATGTTATTGGAAAAGGAATTCCCGCTGCACTTTGTATGTCGATGATTAAGTATGGGATGGATGGTTTGTCTGGAGCAAAAACAGAACCTGTTGTTGTTTTGGATATTATTAATAGAATCGTTGAGAAAAGTGTTAGTGATTCAATGTTTATATCGATGTTTTATGGAGCATACGATTCAACGAATAACGAATTTACTTATGCTTCTGCTGGACATGAACCACCATTATTCTATTGTGAAAAAAGCAGTAGCTTTGAAGAGTTACAGGCAAAAGGCTTACTCCTTGGTGTTATTCCAAACGTTAAATATGAACAACAATCAATTGTATTAGATAAAGGTGATTTTGTTGTCATGATGACAGACGGTGTGACAGAGTGTCGCTCGAAGGAAGGCTTCATCGAACAACAAAAGGTGATGGAAATCATTGAAAGTGTGAAAAATGAACCTGCGCAAGTAATGGTTGAATACGTATTCCATAAGTTAGAAGAGTTACAGGATTTCGAACAACGAGATGATTTTACATTGGTCATCTTAAAGAAAATGTAATAGAAATGTTTATCACTGGCTAAAATGTGGTATAGATTACTATAGATAGCGAAAACGGGGGATAAAATAATGAATATTACAGTAGAGTTATTAGAAGAAAACATGAAGGTTACAGGGATTATTAAAGGCGAAATTGATGCTTTTACCGCACCTATTCTTCGAGAAAAATTAGCAGAAATTCAATTAGCAGAAAATCTTCAAGTTGAATTAGACTTGAAAGATGTATCATATATGGATAGTACAGGTTTAGGAGTTTTTGTTGGCTTTTACAAAAGCGTTAAAGCTTCCAATAGTCACTTAGAATTAACTGGTCTTTCATCTCGTTTAAAACGATTGTTTGATATAACTGGTTTAGGAGAGATTATGGATATTCAAGCAGCTAGTAAAGAGGTGAAAATAGATGAAACCGTTTGATTATGTTGAAATTCGATTGCCTGCAAAGCCACAGTATGTAAGTGTTGCTCGTTTAACAATTTCTGGGTTGGCAAACCGAATTGGATTTACATATGACGATATAGAGGACTTGAAAATTGCCGCTAGTGAAGCCATAACTAATGCTGTTCAACATGCTTATACAGAGGATGAAGAAGGCGAAGTAGTAATTGGATGTGCCGTTTATGAAGATAAACTAGAAATAATGGTAGCAGATCATGGAAAGAGCTTTAACTTTGAGGAAACAAAAGCTAAAGTTGGACCGTATCACGATTTAGAAGAAGGTTCATTTCTACGGGAAGGCGGCCTAGGGTTATATTTGATTGAAACGTTAATGGATGAGGTTAAAGTTCATCACCAAGAGGGTGTAACTGTATTTATGACGAAGTATGTCGGAGTAGAGCAGGTGGATGAAAATGTCGAACACATCTCTTCATAACAAACAATCAAAGGAACAAATTTTAAAATGGATAGAAGATTATCAACAAAATGAGAGTGAAGAAGCACAAACGAATCTCGTATTAAATTACACTAGACTCGTGGAATCCATCGCCCGTAAATATTCGAATGGTAAGTCACATCACGAGGATATAGTACAAGTTGGAATGCTTGGACTCTTAGGTGCTATTAGAAGATATGATCCATCCTTTGGCAGGAACTTTGAAGCATTTGCAATTCCAACGATAATTGGTGAAATTAAACGGTTTTTACGTGACAAAACTTGGGCGGTCCATGTTCCTAGAAGAATTAAAGAGCTAGGACCACGTATTCGTGCAGCTGTAGAAACGTTAACCATTGAATTTCAGCGATCACCGTTAGTCCCAGAAATAGCGGATCATTTAGGAGTAGAGGTAGAAGACGTTTTAGAAGCGATGGAAATGGGTAAAAGCTATCAGGCTCTGTCTATGGACCATTCGCTGGATTCAGATTCTGATGGAAGTACTATCACTCTTTTTGACGTTATTGGAAACACAGACGGAGAGTACGAGAAAACAGATCAACGTTTACTTGTAGCTAATGCTTTAAATATACTTTCTGAACGAGAAAAAGAAATAATTCAGTTTACATATATTGAGCAATTAAGTCAAAAAGAAACTGGCGATCGTTTGGGAATTTCTCAAATGCATGTTTCTAGAATTCAAAGAAAAGCTATAAAAAAATTGCAAGCAGCAATATTAGCGTCAGGTGGAGTAGAAGAGTGAAATATATTTCAGATGAATCGGTAGACGTTTTAGTCTATCAAGAAGCTAAAACAGGTAACTTGGACTCTGGGGATACGTACTATATTTATAAAGATGATGATTACTTACTTTGTGCGATTGCGGATGGACTAGGAAATGGTCCGGTTGCAAAAGAATCCGCAGATGTAATGCCTGAGATTCTTGCTAACAACCTAAATGAGTCTTTGGATGATTTGCTGTTACTTTGCAATGAAAGAATGTTTCAAAAGAGAGGCGCCGCAGTTGCAATTGTAAGAGCAGATTTAAAGAACAAAACTATTTCCTATAGTTGCGTTGGCAATATTAAATTTTACATGTATCAAAGTAAAACAGACAAAATGATCTATCCTTTACCTGTAATGGGCTATCTATCTGGTAGGAAGCAAAAGTTTCGCACTCAAACTTACTCTTACTCTGAAAAGGATAAATTCCTGATGCACTCGGACGGAGTAGAATTAAAGAATCCGAAAGAAACATTAAAAAGGGCGAATAGCACCAAATGTTTATATGAATCTTTAATTGACATTATCAAGCATGGTGATGATGCAACATTTATCGCAGGAAGCTTACTCTAGCATTAGGGTAAGCTTTTTTATTTGGTTCAGTTTAGACAAGTAGGGGGCTTGTGTTAAAATAGATACAATATGGAAAGGGTGACTTTGTTTTGGAAATAAAAAAAATGTTACAGCTTGTTTCAAAAGAAACAGGCGTTAAAACTACGCAAGCAGAACAAGTAATCAAACTATTAGAAGAAGGAAATACAGTTCCCTTTATCGCACGATATAGAAAAGAACAAACTGGATCTTTAGATGAGGTGCAAATTAAAGCAATTGAAGATCGGTACAATTACATACAACAGCTAGAACAACGAAAAGAAGAGGTTATCCGCTTAATAGACGAGCAAGGCAAGTTAACTGAAGAATTGATTACTTCTATTAATAATGCAACCGTACTACAGCGTGTAGAGGATTTATATCGTCCCTATAAACAAAAAAGAAGAACGAAGGCTACGATTGCAAAAGAAAAAGGATTAGAACCTTTAGCGAACTTGCTACTTACTTTCCCAAAAGAGTCGGTAGAAAAATTAGCAACTGATTATTTAAATGAAGAATTAGAAGTTCTTACTATTGAGGATGCTCTTCAAGGAGCAAGAGATATACTAGCAGAACAATTTGCAGATGATGCAAAAATTCGTGAACAAATACGTAATATCTCTAGAGCAGATGGTAAAGTGATTTCCTCCGTCAAAAAGGCTGAATTGGATGAGAAAAACATATTCGAAATGTATTATGAATATGAAGAACCGGTGAAAAAAATAGTACCGCATAGAACACTAGCTTTAAATCGTGGTGAGAAAGAGGATGTTCTAAAGGTAAGTATCCAAGTTCCTATTGAAAAAGTAACTAGTGTTATGAAATTACAATGGGTTCCAAATAACACTTCCAGTGATGCGGTTGGACATGTAGAAATGTCCATTGAAGATTCTTACAAACGTTTGATTCAACCATCTGTTGAAAGAGAGATTCGTACGGAGCTGACAGAAAAAGCAGAAGCACAAGCAATTCATATATTCTCGGAAAATTTACGTAATCTGTTACTACAACCTCCTTTAAAAGGAAAAATAATTTTGGGTGTAGACCCTGCATATCGAACAGGGTGTAAGTTGGCGGTAGTAGATGATACAGGAAAATTATTAGAAGTATCCGCTATTTATCCGCATGCCCCTAAAATGGACGTAGAAGGATCTAAAAAAAGAGTTCTATCTTATTTAGAGAAATATCCAATTTCATTGATTGCAATCGGAAATGGGACAGCTTCTCGTGAAACAGAGCAATTCATAGTTGATTGCTTAAAAGAAGTAGAGGGCGATGTAGCGTACGTTATTGTCAATGAAGCAGGTGCCAGTGTTTACTCAGCATCGGAAACTGCAAGAAATGAGTTTCCTGACTTGCAGGTGGAGCAGCGAAGTGCCGTTTCCATAGCAAGACGTTTACAAGATCCCCTTGCAGAACTTGTGAAAATCGATCCAAAAGCAGTGGGTGTAGGTCAGTACCAACATGATGTATCCCAAAAGAAACTATCCGAATCACTTTCTTTTATAGTAGAAACTGCAGTTAATCAGGTTGGAGTTAATGTAAACACTGCCTCTGCATCTTTACTACAATATGTTTCAGGGCTATCAAAGACAGTAGCAGAAAATGTCGTGAATCTAAGAAACGAACAAGGTAGATTTACATCAAGAGCACAGCTAAAGAAAATTCCTAGACTTGGAGCTAAAACCTATGAGCAAGCAATTGGATTCTTGCGTGTTCCGGATGCAAAAAATCCATTTGATGCCACTGGAATTCACCCAGAGAGCTATAAAGCTGCAGAACAAGTATTAGAAATTGCAGGATTGAAAAAGTCTCAAATCGGATCTAAAGAGGCGGAAGAAGCCTTGAAGAATATTAATATTGCAGATGTGAGTAAGGAATTAGAGATTGGTGAAATCACACTAAAAGATATAGTGGATACATTGATTAAACCTACAAGAGATCCACGAGAAGCATTTCCGCAACCGATTTTGAAAAAAGATGTACTTAAGATGGAAGATCTTCAAACAGGAATGGAGCTCCAAGGGACAGTTCGAAACGTAGTAGATTTTGGAGCATTTGTCGATATAGGTGTAAAACAAGATGGACTAGTTCATATATCTAAGCTGAAAAAAGGATTTGTTAAACATCCACTTGATGTCGTTTCATTAGGAGACATCGTAACTGTATGGGTAGAACAGTATGACGCCAATAAAGGAAGAATCGCACTTACGATGCTACCTCCACAAGAACAAGTGTGAGAGTTAAGAATTGTCCAATGAGCACTCATTGGACAAGTTCTTTTTTAGGAGCGAGTTAAATGACAGATGAAAAACTTTTAAAATTAGTATGCAATGTATCAAAAACAATCTTTGGGAAAGACTTTCAACATGAAGCTACCTTTAATAGGCGCCTCCGAACAACTGGAGGAAGGTATTTGTTGAGAACACATAATATCGAAATAAACCCACTAGTCTTTGAAAAACATGGGTTGGAAGAATTAGTTGGTGTTATAAAACATGAGCTTTGTCATTATCACCTACATATAGAGGGAAGAGGATATAAACATAGAGATGCCGACTTTAGAGAACTTCTAAAAAGAACAAACTCTCCAAGATTTTGTTCGACCCTCGTTGAACCTAAAGAGATTAAAAGGAAGAAAATCTATACGTATTCGTGTGAAAAATGCTCACTTCTATATAATCGAAAAATTCGATTAAATACCGAGAAATACAGGTGTGGCAAGTGTTTAGGGAAATTAGTTTTAGTTACTAGTAAAATTTCTAAATAAATTTCGGAAAAGTGGTTGACGTTTTGTTAAAGGCTCTCTATAATAGAAAAAGTCGAGTAAAACAAAACGACAAAAATTATTCCGAAGTAGCTCAGTGGTAGAGCAATCGGCTGTTAACCGATCGGTCGTAGGTTCGAGTCCTACCTTCGGAGCCATTATATGGCCCCTTGGTCAAGCGGTTAAGACACCGCCCTTTCACGGCGGTAACACGGGTTCGAATCCCGTAGGGGTCATTTCTAATTATATAATTTATTTTCGAAGGTCCCGTGGTGTAGCGGTTAACATGCCTGCCTGTCACGCAGGAGATCGCCGGTTCGATCCCGGTCGGGACCGCCATGTTGGGGTATAGCCAAGCGGTAAGGCAACGGATTTTGATTCCGTCATGCCCTGGTTCGAATCCAGGTACCCCAGCCATTTATTTCGAGCCATTAGCTCAGTTGGTAGAGCATCTGACTTTTAATCAGAGGGTCGTAGGTTCGAATCCTACATGGCTCACCATTTTTGTTGTTGACAATCTCTCGTTTTGGGAGTATAATAAATTTTGTCCCAAGTGATAACTACGCGGTCGTGGCGGAACGGCAGACGCGCTAGGTTGAGGGCCTAGTGGGGGTTAACCCCGTGGAGGTTCAAGTCCTCTCGGCCGCACCAAAGCACATGCGCCCGTAGCTCAATTGGATAGAGCGTCTGACTACGGATCAGAAGGTTGTGGGTTCGACTCCTGCCGGGCGCGCCAAAAAATAACAACATTATATCTTATATTAACGCGGGTGTAGTTTAGTGGTAAAACCTCAGCCTTCCAAGCTGATGATGAGAGTTCGATTCTCTTCACCCGCTCCATTATTTTTTAAAACATGAACATTGAAAACTGAACATGCAAAACGTTAAGACATATAGCTTGATAGACTAGCTTCGGTTAGTCAGATAGCAAACAATTTTGACATCATTTAATGATGATGCCAGCAAAACAAAATGAGCTTTTTAAGTTCTCTATTATGGAGAGTTTGATCCTGGCTCAGGACGAACGCTGGCGGCGTGCCTAATACATGCAAGTCGAGCGGATGATGAAGAAGCTTGCTTCTTCTGATTTAGCGGCGGACGGGTGAGTAACACGTGGGCAACCTGCCCTGTAGATTGGGATAACTCCGGGAAACCGGGGCTAATACCGAATAATCCATTCCCTCACATGGAGGAATGTTAAAAGACGGTTTCGGCTGTCACTACAGGATGGGCCCGCGGCGCATTAGCTAGTTGGTGAGGTAACGGCTCACCAAGGCGACGATGCGTAGCCGACCTGAGAGGGTGATCGGCCACACTGGGACTGAGACACGGCCCAGACTCCTACGGGAGGCAGCAGTAGGGAATCTTCCACAATGGACGAAAGTCTGATGGAGCAACGCCGCGTGAGTGAAGAAGGTTTTCGGATCGTAAAACTCTGTTGTGAGGGAAGAACAAGTACGAGAGTAACTGCTCGTACCTTGACGGTACCTCATTAGAAAGCCACGGCTAACTACGTGCCAGCAGCCGCGGTAATACGTAGGTGGCAAGCGTTGTCCGGAATTATTGGGCGTAAAGCGCGCGCAGGCGGTCCTTTAAGTCTGATGTGAAAGCCCACGGCTCAACCGTGGAGGGTCATTGGAAACTGGGGGACTTGAGTGCAGAAGAGGAAAGTGGAATTCCAAGTGTAGCGGTGAAATGCGTAGAGATTTGGAGGAACACCAGTGGCGAAGGCGACTTTCTGGTCTGTAACTGACGCTGAGGCGCGAAAGCGTGGGGAGCAAACAGGATTAGATACCCTGGTAGTCCACGCCGTAAACGATGAGTGCTAAGTGTTAGGGGGTTTCCGCCCCTTAGTGCTGCAGCTAACGCATTAAGCACTCCGCCTGGGGAGTACGGTCGCAAGACTGAAACTCAAAGGAATTGACGGGGGCCCGCACAAGCGGTGGAGCATGTGGTTTAATTCGAAGCAACGCGAAGAACCTTACCAGGTCTTGACATCCCGCTGACCGTCCTAGAGATAGGATTTTCCCTTCGGGGACAGCGGTGACAGGTGGTGCATGGTTGTCGTCAGCTCGTGTCGTGAGATGTTGGGTTAAGTCCCGCAACGAGCGCAACCCTTGATCTTAGTTGCCAGCATTCAGTTGGGCACTCTAAGGTGACTGCCGGTGATAAACCGGAGGAAGGTGGGGATGACGTCAAATCATCATGCCCCTTATGACCTGGGCTACACACGTGCTACAATGGACGGTACAGAGGGTCGCAACCCCGCGAGGGTGAGCTAATCCCATAAAACCGTTCTCAGTTCGGATTGTAGGCTGCAACTCGCCTACATGAAGCCGGAATCGCTAGTAATCGTGGATCAGCATGCCACGGTGAATACGTTCCCGGGCCTTGTACACACCGCCCGTCACACCACGAGAGTTTGTAACACCCGAAGTCGGTGGGGTAACCCTTTTGGGAGCCAGCCGCCGAAGGTGGGACAGATGATTGGGGTGAAGTCGTAACAAGGTAGCCGTATCGGAAGGTGCGGCTGGATCACCTCCTTTCTAAGGATAAACACGGAATACAGATCTTTATCTGTAGCTTAACGTTTTGCAGTTCAGTTTTGAATGTTCATTCATTTGAGCATTTCAAACTTGTTCTTTGAAAACTGGATAAAACGACATTGAAAGCAACAAATTCAAGAAATTCAATTTGTAATCACATTCGTGATTATTTTTTGTGTAGTACTTTTAACTACTATATTTGAGGGTTTCAAGACACAAGCAGTTCGAGGAAGCGAGTGAGTGAACACCGGAACGTACTAACGTACGTGAGGATGTGAACGAGCGAAGCTGACGAAGAAATGCGCCGTGTATTGAAAGCCGAATTAGGTTAAGTTAATAAGGGCGCACGGTGAATGCCTTGGCACTAGGAGCCGAAGAAGGACGGCACTAACACCGATATGCTCCGGGGAGCTGTAAGTGAGCTTTGATCCGGAGATTTCCGAATGGGGAAACCCACTGTTCGTAATGGAGCAGTACATTTGCGTGAATACATAGCGCATCTGTGGCACACCCAGGGAACTGAAACATCTAAGTACCTGGAGGAAGAGAAAGAAAAATCGATTCCCTGAGTAGCGGCGAGCGAAACGGGAAGAGCCCAAACCAAGAGGCTTGCCTCTTGGGGTTGTAGGACACTCAGCATAGAGTTACAAAGGAACGAGTTAGACGAAGCGATCTGGAAAGGTCCGCAGGATAGGGTAAAAGCCCCGTAGTCAAAAATTCGTTCTCTCTTGAGTGGATCCTGAGTACGGCGGAACACGTGAAATTCCGTCGGAATCCGGGAGGACCATCTCCCAAGGCTAAATACTCCCTAGTGACCGATAGTGAACCAGTACCGTGAGGGAAAGGTGAAAAGCACCCCGGAAGGGGAGTGAAATAGACCCTGAAACCGTGTGCCTACAAATAGTCAGAGCCCGTTAATGGGTGATGGCGTGCCTTTTGTAGAATGAACCGGCGAGTTACGATTACATGCAAGGTTAAGTCGAGGAGACGGAGCCGCAGCGAAAGCGAGTCTGAATAGGGCGAATGAGTATGTGGTCGTAGACCCGAAACCAGGTGATCTACCCATGTCCAGGATGAAGGTAAGGTAACACTTACTGGAGGTCCGAACCCACGCACGTTGAAAAGTGCGGGGATGAGGTGTGGGTAGCGGAGAAATTCCAATCGAACCTGGAGATAGCTGGTTCTCTCCGAAATAGCTTTAGGGCTAGCCTCAAACGCGAGAATCTTGGAGGTAGAGCACTGTTTGGACTAGGGGCCCATCCCGGGTTACCGAATTCAGACAAACTCCGAATGCCAATGATTTATGTTTGGGAGTCAGACTGCGAGTGATAAGATCCGTAGTCAAGAGGGAAACAGCCCAGACCACCAGCTAAGGTCCCCAAGTATTTGTTAAGTGGAAAAGGATGTGGCGTTGCTTAGACAACCAGGATGTTGGCTTAGAAGCAGCCATCATTTAAAGAGTGCGTAATAGCTCACTGGTCGAGTGACGCTGCGCCGAAAATGTATCGGGGCTAAACAAATCACCGAAGCTGTGGATTGATACCTATGGTATCAGTGGTAGGAGAGCGTTCTAAGGGCGTTGAAGTCAGACCGGAAGGACTGGTGGAGCGCTTAGAAGTGAGAATGCCGGTATGAGTAGCGAAAGATGGGTGAGAATCCCATCCACCGTATGACTAAGGTTTCCTGAGGAAGGCTCGTCCGCTCAGGGTTAGTCGGGACCTAAGTCGAGGCCGATAGGCGTAGACGATGGACAACAGGTTGATATTCCTGTACCACCACCCCGCCGTTTGAGTGATGGGGGGACGCAGTAGGATAGGGTAAGCGTGCTGTTGGTTATGCACGTCCAAGCAGTGAGGTGTGAGTGTAGGCAAATCCGCACTCTGTAACATTGAGCTGTGATGGCGAGGACGAATGTCCGGAGTTCCTGATTTCACACTGCCAAGAAAAGCCTCTAACGAGGCGGGAGGTGCCCGTACCGCAAACCGACACAGGTAGTCGAGGAGAGAATCCTAAGGTGAGCGAGAGAACTCTCGTTAAGGAACTCGGCAAAATGACCCCGTAACTTCGGGAGAAGGGGTGCTCTTTTGGGTGCATAGCCCAGAAGAGCCGCAGTGAATAGGCCCAGGCGACTGTTTAGCAAAAACACAGGTCTCTGCAAAACCGTAAGGTGAAGTATAGGGGCTGACGCCTGCCCGGTGCTGGAAGGTTAAGAGGAGTGCTTAGCGCAAGCGAAGGTGCGAATTGAAGCCCCAGTAAACGGCGGCCGTAACTATAACGGTCCTAAGGTAGCGAAATTCCTTGTCGGGTAAGTTCCGACCCGCACGAAAGGCGTAACGATCTGGGCACTGTCTCAACGAGAGACTCGGTGAAATTATAGTACCTGTGAAGATGCAGGTTACCCGCGACAGGACGGAAAGACCCCGTGGAGCTTTACTGTAGCTTGATATTGAATTTTGGTGCAACTTGTACAGGATAGGTAGGAGCCTTAGAGCCCGGAGCGCCAGCTTCGGAGGAGGCGTCGGTGGGATACTACCCTGGTTGTATTGAAATTCTAACCCATACCCGTAACCCGGGTAGGAGACAGTGTCAGGCGGGCAGTTTGACTGGGGCGGTCGCCTCCTAAAGTGTAACGGAGGCGCCCAAAGGTTCCCTCAGAATGGTTGGAAATCATTCGAAGAGTGTAAAGGCAGAAGGGAGCTTGACTGCGAGACCTACAAGTCGAGCAGGGTCGAAAGACGGGCTTAGTGATCCGGTGGTTCCGCATGGAAGGGCCATCGCTCAACGGATAAAAGCTACCCCGGGGATAACAGGCTTATCTCCCCCAAGAGTCCACATCGACGGGGAGGTTTGGCACCTCGATGTCGGCTCATCGCATCCTGGGGCTGTAGTCGGTCCCAAGGGTTGGGCTGTTCGCCCATTAAAGCGGTACGCGAGCTGGGTTCAGAACGTCGTGAGACAGTTCGGTCCCTATCCGTCGTGGGCGTAGGAAATTTGAGAGGAGCTGTCCTTAGTACGAGAGGACCGGGATGGACACACCGCTGGTGTACCAGTTGTTCTGCCAAGAGCATCGCTGGGTAGCTATGTGTGGACGGGATAAGTGCTGAAAGCATCTAAGCACGAAGCCCCCCTCAAGATGAGATTTCCCATTACGCAAGTAAGTAAGATCCCTCAAAGACGATGAGGTAGATAGGTTCGGGGTGGAAGCGTGGCGACACGTGCAGCTGACGAATACTAATCGATCGAGGACTTAACCAAATATGAATATGCGAGCATCAATGTCTTTTATCCAGTTTTGAGTGAACAAGCACTCTAATAAGAGGGTTTCTAGACACGAGTAATTCGAGGAAACGATTGAGAGAGGAAAGGAGCGTACTCAAGTACGTGACTGACCGAACGAATGAAGTTGACGAAGAAGTACGATGTGTATGGAAAGCCGAAGAGTCTAGTGATGATGGCGAAGAGGTCACACCCGTTCCCATACCGAACACGGAAGTTAAGCTCTTCAGCGCCGATGGTAGTTGGGGGTCTCCCCCTGTGAGAGTAGGACGTCGCTGGGCACTAGAAAAGTCGTCACCGAGTAATCGGTGGCGACTTTTTTTTGTATATTTTTTTATTTAGTGAAAAATGAAAAGGAATTTTAACTTATAAAGTGCGACATTTCCCGGGAAATACTGACAGTTACCGACATAAATTATAAAATCAAAAATTGAATTTTAATATATAATTTCGGCCTAAACACAATTTTGAATTACTTTATATGTTCATAACAAAATTATCGTCATTTTTATACAATTTACATTATGAATATATATGATATGGTGCAACAAAGGGGTGAAGGAAGAATTGATTATAAAAAAACGTTCAATTGAATACAAATATATGGGCTTGGAAATGCTATATCACCGCTTACCAAAAGAGCATGCGATGAAATCATTGATAAGTTCTAGAATGCTATCCTCAAAAGCTGGAATTATTGGAGAAACAATTGTAGAAGAAATATTTGATAGATACCAATTTCCTTATGATTGCCGTATTTTACATGATGTGAGCCTAACTTCAAATGGTAGATTCCAAATGGATACTATTTTTATTTCTCCTTATGGAGTAGTAATTTTAGAGTGTAAAAATATTGTTGGAGAGTTGTTTTTTCAAAATAAACCCGCTTGTTTATCTAGAAGGTTGGAGAATGGGCAAGAGGATACTTTTGAAAGTCCTGAAGTGCAGGTAAGTCGAAATATATACTTATTAAGAGAATGGTTGAAAGACAGGGGAATGAATTTACCAGTAAGTGGAGTTATTGTATTTAGTACAACTAAATCGAAAATCATTAAATCTCCGAAGCATATTGATGTAATTTATGCTTCTAGTATTCCTGTTTATCTCCGACAGTTACAAACGCAAAAGGAATATTTGTCTGCTGATCAGATGAACCATTTAGTTAAAAATATTTTGGAGTCTCATCAGTTTTATCTTCCTTACCCAATGTGCAGAAATTGGCGGATTGATCCTAGTGAATTGATTACTGGGGTTCAGTGTGGGAAATGTGAAAGTTTTGGTATGGAGAGAATTAAAAGAACTTGGTTATGCACAAATTGCAATTTTAAAGATGCCCATGCACATATAAAGGCGATAATTGAGTGGTTTGTGCTGATTGGTGAAAAAATATCAAATAAAGAATGCTGTAAATTTTTGCATATTCATCAACATCAGACAACGACTAGAATTATTCAAAGTATGGGACTAATAAGAATGGGAGAAGGAAAAGCGACTAAATATAAAATGAATGAAAAAATGCTATATGGTCAGAAAACTATTTATGTGGATAGAAAAAATTTTATCCGGACACATTTAATTCTATACGGTCAGAAATATCATTATACGGACACAAACAAGAAATGCCCCTCCAAGGAGGGGCTTACCATTTTAAATTTCACTCATTAGTGCGTGGGTATTGCCTTCAGTATCTTTAAAAAAGGCCATCCATGTTTCTACTTCTCCCATTTTAGCAACCATATGGGGTTCATCAATAAAAGTGGCTCCTGCTTCTTTCATGCGTGTTACTTCTCCATTTAAATCTTTTACCTGAAAGTATAATACGGAGCTTGGGTGATTGAACTCTTCTGTTTCGGGGCGGCTTAATAGCAGTCTCGTTCCTTCACACTCAAAAAATGCTAATCCATTCGTTTCAAATAATAATGGTAGTCCAATTACATTCTTATAAAACGCAACTGCACGTTCTACATTTTCTACATTTACGGCAATTTGTCCGAGTTTCATTTTATAAACCCTCCATCTCTCCTTAATAAATTCTATATTACAGCCAAAAATCCTTTTACTATCGCAAAAAATATCAAAATCCCTCATAATAAGTCTTTTAAAATAAGTGTATGAGGAGGTGCATGGGTAGTGGATATTATGCAAAAGACAATTAGTTGGTTAGAAACAAGATTGGAGGAACCAGTCAATAATGAAGAGATTGTTCAGTTAACGGGCTATTCGTTCTTTCACTTTCATCGTTTATTTCAAGGTAAAGTAGGCATGACGCTAAGTGAATATGTACGTCATAGAAGGCTGACGAACGCTGCAAATAAGCTAATATACACAGATACTCGAATACTAGATATTGTGTTTACTTACCAGTTTGAATCACAGGAGTCATTTACACGAGCCTTTCGAAAAGAATATGGCTTACCCCCGGGAAAGTATCGAGTGCTCATGCGAACTTTATTAGAAGAAAAAGATCAAAAGGAGGAAGAGATGATGGAAGGTTGGTTTTTAAGTGGTGCTCATAATAATAAGTATGAGATGAGTAGGGATTTTGAGAATGTCCATAAGGGAAGTGCTTCGGGATATTTAAGATCTGTAGCACCAGCCGTTCAAGGGGAATTTGGTACTGTGATGCAGCAGTTTCTTGCAAACGAATGGTACGGGAAGCGGATGAAGTTATCTAGTTTTATTCAAACGAAAGAAGTGGAAGGTTTTGTTGGATTGTGGATGCGTGTAGACGGTAAAGATGGAGACACTTTGCAATTTGATAATATGCAAAATCGTCCTATTACTGGGACATCTGCATGGAATCATTACTCTGTCGTATTAGATGTGCCACATAATGCACATTCGATTTATTTTGGGGTTATGCTTCAGGGTGTAGGAGAAGTGTGGATGGATGAATTTGCTTTTATGCAAGTGGATGATAAAACTCCTTCTACTAACATGATGGTACCAGAAGAAATGCCTAGTGAACCAGTGAACTTGAACTTTGAAAAGGAATTTGAAAATTAATCGCAATTCATTTAACCACATTCTATAAAAGAATGTGGTATTTTTTTGTAATTTAGTATATACTACATTACAACACTAATGTACTAACTCATATGAAAGTAGGTTGCTATAAGTGAATCTTGACGCAGATAGTTCGAAGCCCATTTATATTCAAATAGCGGAATGGATTGAGAATGAAATAATCGCTGATCGATTCCAAAGCGATGAAAAAGTACATTCTCAATATCAATTAGCGGATCTTTTTAATATTAATCCTGCAACTGCAGCAAAAGGTTTAACAATTCTCGTGGAAGATGAGATTTTATATAAAAAAAGAGGTATTGGCATGTTCGTAGTTACCGAGGCAAAAGAAACAATTCTAAATAAGAGACGGGGGGAAACGCTGACACGGATGGCGATGGAACTTGTTTTAGAAGCTAGGAGACTTTCAGTGTCAGAAGAAGAACTCATCCAATTAATAAAAAGATGTGAGGAGGAGCAAAAATGAAGGTTATAGAATGCCAACATATAAAAAAGAGTTACAGTAAGATACATGCGCTTGAAGATATATCATTTCACCTAGAAGACCATAAAATTACTGGATTAATTGGTCGTAATGGTGCTGGTAAAACAACATTACTTAAAATACTAGCAGGATTTATAAAAGAAGACGCTGGGCAGGTAAGAGTATTTTCTAATAAACCTTTCAATAATTTATGTGTGTCCGCGAACAGTATCTTAATAGACGATCAAATGAGCTTTCCCGATTCATTTACGTTGGCAGATATTTTGAAAACTGCCCCAAGTTTCTACTCCAAATGGGATGCAGAACTAGCAGAACGATTATTTAACTATTTCAATATGAATCCCAAACAGCAGCATTCAAAATTATCCACAGGAACTCGAGGAACATTTAATATAATTTTTGGGTTAGCGACACGTTGTGAATTAACGATGTTTGATGAGCCGACGAATGGAATGGATGAAGCTGTACGAACTGATTTTTATAGAGCTTTGCTGAAAGAATACATAGCACATCCTCGCACAATCTTAATTTCTAGTCATCACCTAGCGGAGATAGAACATTTACTAGAAGATATTCTTTTGATTCATAAAGGCAAGGTAGTTTTTCATAAGTCCCTCGATGAAGTGAAGGAGTATGCAATTGGAATTCAAGGTCCTACGAAAGTAGTGAAAAAATGGACATCTCAAAAAGAGATTCTACATTCGAAACATCTTAATGATCAGCTTCTATATACTGTGGTGAAGAAGGATGGACCTATGCATATAGAAGGAGTTAGTACAAAACCTATTTCCGCAAGTGATGTTTGTATGTATGTAACTAGTGATTCGAAAGGAGGGATTGATGATGTTTTTAACTAATGGTACTCTTGGGAAAATAGTTATGACACAGGTTAAGTTCAAGTTGAACGCTTACATTGGCGCATTATTATCGCTTATTTTCGTACAGCTGATTGGTCTTCTATTTTCTACGAGTGGTTCTGGTATGATGGGAACTAGTGTTAACAATATCCATATTCAAGTACTTACACTTTCAAATGACTTGGTATTTGTTTTTGTAGCAATTTGGGCACTTTTTGTTGGAAATCTTATTACGACCAAAGCATATCGTTATGACGATTTCTCTTTTGTTACTACTCGACTTAGCAGTAATTTAGCCAATATCCTTATCCTTCTAATTATTAGTATATTTGCTGGAGTGACCACTTTTTTATCGAATTATGTTTTGCGTGTGTATCTTTCTTTCTTTGGCAATATGGAGTATATGAAAAGTCCTGGAGTTTTTGATGACCCATTAAGTTCTTTCCGTATGGTAATTATTACTACATTATTGATTTTGAGTCTTGCTGCGGGCGGTTACTTAGCTGGGATGCTTATACAAAATAGTAGAGTATTTTTGTTCATAATCCCCATTTTCGTATTATCTATACTTACGACAGAGATTGGGCAAACACTTATTCAAAATATCTTTATAAATGAATCGACATGGTTATTAATACTGAATCTTATTATTGTGACGATTGTTTTCTTTGGAATTGCAATAGCCAGTTCTAATCGACTGGAGGTTAGACCATGACAGTAATTATGGCGTTCATGCCTATACTACTAATCCTACTTTTTTCTTGGTTTATTCGTATTGGGCTAAAGAGCTTATCGAAGCGTATAATTTTAACTAAACACTTGGCAAAAGGAATTATTCTAAGCTATATGAGTGTTCTCTTATTTGCAGTTGTCGTATATGAATTAATGCCAGCTAATGAGGAAGAGTTATTTACAAAAACTGATTTAGAAAAGCTAGAAAACGAAAATCAAGTATTTGATGAAGCTTTTAGAAAGAATGAAGTAAGCAAGCTTCATAAGGATTTTCTAGTGGAAGAATGGACGCACGAGATTGAAGGAGATACATTCCATATAGTATCTTCTAATTCAGATTATCTACCGGCAAAAGTATATGTGGAATGGACTGACTCGAAGGAGCAGTTAGTAGAAGGTAAAGTTTATCGAACAAATTTATTTATTTACGGAATGAATATGAAAGATAGAATTCCATTTTCCAAAGTTAAATGGGAAGGTGATCAATTAATAATAGAAGAGCCTACTGAACAAGAGTATAAGTATTATCGTTTTTCCAACAATCTAGCCATTTTAACGATCAATGATGTCTTTCCAAGCGATGAAACAGTAAGAGTGCAGGGGGAAACATATTTATATTTGACAGTTCCAAAACATATGAACGTAGTAGATGAGATGGGCTTACAATTGTATTAGGAGGAGAACTAATGATTACACTTGCCAAATATGAAATAATACATCGTGCAGCATTAGAGGATTATCCGCTTTCGGAGGAGCAGTTAGGATTCACAGGACATCCCCTTGAACTATTGGAACGTAGCGAGAGCAATACCACATATACGCCAATTGTTATAAAAGAAGATGATAGTGTGGCAGGTTTTTTTGTTTTGGATACGGGTGATGATAAATTCAACTATACCAATCACCAACAAAGCATTTTACTAAGAGGTTATTCGATCCATCCAGCATATCAAGGAAGAGGAATTGCTAAAACATCCATGATTCTACTAACGAAATATGTAAAAGAACACTTTCCGTTAGTAGAACAGGTTGTACTTGGTGTAAATGAAGCAAATAAAGCTGCGCAATCTGTCTATTTAAAATCTGGATTTATAGATGAAGGCACACGATTTACAGGAAGGTCTGGTGTACAAATTGCGATGTGCCTACGAGTATCGTAGATTACTCAATCAATCGATAGAGCACATCGTCATCCTCTCTTGGTGACCCTCTTCCATCGGTATTATTTGTAACAAAATAAAGGGATTCTCCGTCTGAGTAAACATCTCGAATACGACCAAAACCGGTGATAGAGCGTTCCACTTCTCCAGTGGAGACATCAATTACTTTTATCGCTTCTCCTCGAAGGGTAGCTACATATAATTTTCCCTTATGAAAACTGATTCCTGAAGGAGCCCATGTCTCATTGGCACCGGAAGTGACGATAGGTGTAACATAACCATTTCTCCTTTCCGTGCCTTCTATAATGGGATAGCCATAATTTTTTCCTTGCTCGATTAAATTGACTTCATCATTAGCTGATTGTCCATGTTCGGCTTCATAAAGCTTTCCTTCTTTATCCCATGCCAATCCTTGTGGATTCCGATGACCTGTAGTATAAATCTCAAAAGTGCCATCTTCTTTCATTCGGACTATTTTTCCATTAAGGGAAGATGGGTCTTGGGCATTCTGGGGAATTCCAGCATCTCCAATAGTGATATAAAGAAGTCCATCTGGTCCGATTTCTAATCGACCTCCGTGATGGATGTTGCCAGTCGGGATACCGTCTAAATGAATAGCAGTCTCTCTCCACATGTCGTTTTCTAATTTAATGGTTACTACTCGATTGAAGGATTCCTCATTTTCATCATACGTATAATAAGCATAGGCTTCTAGTGAATCTATAAAATCGTTTTTTAATACAAAACCAAGTAAACCCGCTTCGGATGCGTCAGACAAATTATCTGAAAGCACCACTTCTTCATGCGTAACATTGCCATCACTTGTCACTTTTGCAATCGTACCTACACGTTCGGAAATATAAAAAATATTTTCATGCTGGTTGATCGCCCATGGAATATCTAAGTTTGTTGCCACTTTCTCCGCAATAATTTCTCCATCTGAACTGGGTTCATTTGTACAACCAAATAAAATGAGTGATAAGAGTATTAGTCTCTTCAATGGATATCCCTCCTTCTATTACTTCTTCCCTTTCCCTTATCTAATCTCCTTCAAATCTTGATAAGTTTTTCCTATGTAAATCCATAATAACTATTGAATTTACTTATCAAGAATAGAGGCGTAAGCTAACCATATGATAGAAGTTTGGAAAGAAGGATATACAATGGAATTTTTTATATTTTTTTTGATTGGAATTGCAGGTAATGTAGTCGGCACATTGGTCGGTGGAGGGGGACTGATAAGCTTACCGACGATGTTACTTATGGGATTACCAGTGCATTCGGCAATCGGTGCGAACAAGGTTTCCAATACGGTCAGTTCTCTCTCAAGCTTTCTTGTTATCTTTAAGGAAAAAGAAGTTTCCGTGAAAGAAGTACTGTCGGTCCTTGTGTTTTGTTTAGGAGGAGGTATTTTAGGTGGACTAATTGCGTCCTTATTAAGCGGAAGTACACTGACCATCATTGCCATCATTTTGTTAAGCTTTGCGTTTGTAACTTCCTTCATGGGAAAAGGTAATTTTGATGGGACGGAACAATTTAATGTTAATAAGAGAACAGGACCTGCACTGCTCGGTATAGGCATGTACGACGGAATGTTTGGTCCAGGGAGCAGCACACTTGCAATGTACTTATATGCAAGCCAAAAAATTGCATATATACGAGCAATCGGCTTATCTAGAATTGGAGTTTTTGCGAGTTGCTTTGGATCAGCCATTACGTATATCTCAACTGGTAAAATCATTTGGCCACTTACATTAGCATTAATGCTTGGAGCAATTGTAGGTGCTCAGGTTGGAGTAAGAATAGCTCGCAAATTAAAAACCGAGCATGTGAAACCACTTCTTAGACTAGTAACAGTTCTTTTAATCGTGCAAATTATGGTTGATTATTTTAAATAGTGGGGGAGAATAAATGAAATTGCGTTGTGCTATTCTAGATGATTATCAAAATGTTGCCCTTAAGATGGCAGACTGGTCCAATATTTTAGATGAGGTAGAGGTAAAATCTTTTCAAAATCATTTTGAAAAAGAAGAAGAACTCATTCATGCAATAAATGACTTTGAAATAGTAGTAATCATGCGTGAGCGTACACCATTTACTGCATCTTTGTTTGAAAAGCTACCAAAACTAAAATTACTCATCACATCAGGCATGAGAAATGCTTCTATTGACCTTCCGGCTGCAACAAAACATGGAGTAACGGTATGTGGAACAGCAAGCATGTCTGAGCCTCCAACTGAACTGACTTGGGCTCTTATCTTAAATCTTGCTCGCCAAATTACAAAAGAAAATAATGAATTTCGAAATGATGGACCTTGGCAGAGTACGGTAGGGTCCGATTTATATGGAAAACGTCTTGGGATTCTTGGACTTGGAAAAATAGGTAGTAAGATGGCAATGATTGCGCAAGCATTCGGTATGGAAGTTATAGCGTGGAGTCAAAACTTAAAGAAAGAACAAACAGACAAACTTGGTGTACAACTTGCAACTTCAAAGGAGGAGTTACTTGAAACGAGTGACTTTGTTTCCATTCATCTTGTACTAAGTGATCGAACAAGAGGTTTGATTGGTGAGAAAGAATTGAAGCTGATGAAACCATCCGCTTATCTTGTTAATACTTCTCGCGCAGCTATCGCTGACCAAGATGCACTCATCCATGCTTTACGAGAAAACTGGATCGCAGGAGCAGGGATAGATGTATTTGACACCGAGCCACTTCCAATAAGTCATCCATTCCGCGCTCTACCAAATGTGCTTGCAACACCCCATCTAGGTTATGTAAGCGAAAGAAATTACAGCACTTATTTTCAGGAAACAGTAGAGGATATACAGGCGTACTTGAATGGAGAAGTTATTCGTCTGTTGAATTAAATAAGAAAAAAGCTGTCCATTGAGTTTATTACTCCAATAGACAGCTTTTTCACTTTATTTCAATTCAGCCAACATCTCACCAAGTTCTCTTACACTAGCAGTTTCATCGGAAACGGTTGTTTTTAATAGTTCCTTTTGTCTTTCTAATGTTTCATTCAATGTTTTAATCTCTGCAGACACATCCGCATCAGATTGATCTCTTTTTTCTTTTAGTGATTTAATTGTATCAAATAGGTCTTCGTGTCCTACGATTCTGCCTTCACCCCACATCAGTTTTTCCTTAGGAGCTTCAAGCACATAGTCCGTGAAATAATCGAATACTTCTTTTTCAAAATCATATGCGTACCAGTTATTATCGATTGCCCATAGGTACTCGTCCAGTGGGGTAGCAATATCACCTTGGTTTAATGCATCGATGGACAATGATAAATTATCAATATTATTTTGTGCATGTTCGTGTGGGAATATTAGAACGTCCTCCCAAGTTAAACGGGTGAAATTATCCTCCGCATATTTAAATGCAGCAAGTAAGCCACTGTTCAACTCACGGCTTTCATCGTAAAGCTTTTTAGCTGTTTCAGAGTCACCTTCTGTTAACGCTGTTAGATAATCTTCATTAATCTTTGCTACCTTCGCATTTACTTCTTCTGTAATTGCTAGAGTAGTATCAATTTCTGCAACAAGCTCGTCCGAAGAAACAGAAGCTTTTTCAAATGTTTCTGCATTGATTTTTTCTTTTAATGCTTGTAATCGATTTGTGAAGTCTAGTGGTACGACTGCAGTTTGATCATAATGCATAGTGAGTAAACCATATAAATTTAAGTGGAATTTAAAAGCATCCTCATTATACGTTTCTTCACTGTCAAATTGAGAGTGATAATGTGAACGCATGAAATCACTATCTTGGAAATCATTACGCAGTGCGGGAACCCCAGCAATGCCAAATGAAAAGTCATCAGACCAAGTACGTAGTGGGGATACGACGGAAATACCATCTTTATATACACCATCTACAGCTGGAACTGTCTCCACAAATCTCGTTAAATAGTTATCTAACTCATATACAGAGCGGATTTCATCTTGGGTAGTATGTTCATAAGCGGGAAGCTCAAAGTTCATATTAGCAAATGCTTTTCCAACCCATTCAGGATGGATGTTGAAGATTTGATTGTATGCTCCTGTTGACCAGTCATAACGAGAGTTGGAAACGCCCCATTCTTCAGCAGCAAGTGCATTGAAAATAATCGTTTTTTCTGGTTTGTAGCCGCTATCAACTAAACCTTTCGCAACACCCATCATTAAACCGATTGCGGCATTGTCATCCTGGAATCCAGTAAAATAAGAATCATAATGTGCAGATAGAATAATATAAGACTCAGGATCTTTTCCGATGATTTTACCGTAATAGTTATATGATTTCCCATCCATTTTCACGGTTGATTTTGCATCGAATTTAACTTTTATGGAACCATTCTCACTGGCTTCTAAGGCTTTCTTTAAACTATTACCGTCTGTTTGGGACATAGAAAATGCAGGTGCATCATCCGGGCCACAGATATCTTGGGCATTCAAAGCATCTGGGTCCGCTTCACCGTAGCCAGCTTCTTGTACTGCAATTACTGCAGCGGCACCTTTTAAGTGTGCTTGATAGGTAGGATAATTAATCCACCATTCCTCACGCTGGTTGATGTCTATTAAAACGAGTTTACCTTCAATATCAAGTTCAGCAAGATCTTCTGCAGTACCTTTGCCTGCATAGACGATATCCAATTCCTTCACGCCGTTAGTATCAAAGTTAACTTGGTAACCACCCAAAACAGCTAAATGCTCCTTGCCGTTTTCATCCGTGAATGTTAAATCTGCTTTCTCAAATTCCCAAGTATCTAAAGTGAATTCATCCTTGGTTACTTCGGTTAGGCCAATTTTTTTCATTTCTTCTCCAATTTTTTCACCAGTTTTTAACTCTGCCTCGGAGCCAGCAGTGCGATATCCTAGTTTTTCATTGGTCTTAAATTCTTCTAAGCTTTTCGTGAATTCATATGCATAATCCACATCTACTGCAGATAGATAATTTTCATTTTTACCTTCCAAAGTAACATCCTTTCCTTCTTGGACAGTCTCTTCTTTCTTGTCAGAAGATTCCTCTTTAGGTGTACATGCTACGAGCGACATACCAACTAACATCGCCAAAGTAAGGCAGCTAACAAACTTTTTCAATTGATCACATTCCTTTACTAAAAATTTAAAAAATTCTTTATAGTTAAGAATTCCCTTTATTGCCCAAGCTAAACTATGATAATCTTAAATTAGTATAAAATCAAGGGGGTAAAATAAATGCTAAAAAAACTCGCATCAGACGCACTAGGTTTATCGGATATTGGAATTGTTGTACCAAAAACAGAATTTGATAAAACTGAATCAGACGACTTTGTCATGCACGAATCAGGTGAAGTTATTTATTTCCTTATCAAGACAAAAGCGGATGAATATTGCTTCACAAATAAAGCGCTTATACATGTAGATGGTCAAAACGCAATGAGCAAGAAAAGAATGCTGAGAAGATACGATTATGCCTATCACCCAATTACAGACGTAGCACTTGAAACAGCAGGAACGATTGATCTAGATGTAGAAATCAAATTCACGATTGGTAATGTCCCTTTATCAATTGATATTCATAAAAAATTCTCAACGGAAATAAAAGACTTATATAAAGTAATTCACACTATTTCTGTTGAAATGAAAGAAAACGCTAAGAAATATGATATTGCCCAAAATAGCTTAGGATACGCAGCACAATCCATCGGTAAAATTGAAAGTAGAGAAGTGACTCCTGCTGGTTCATTTGAAGAGATTACTCGCTTCGCAACAGAATGGTTACTTGATCAAAAGGATAAATACGTTAAAAAAGATTTTGCAGACGTTTTTGAACTATATATTAATGAATAAAACAAGAAGAGCCTCCGATGAATGCCGGGGGCTCTTCTTGTTTTGACTGGATGAATAAACTTGGGTTACTTGTAATAAAAAACGTACTTAATCAACTATCCTTCTTCAATTTTTTCAACAGTTTTTAACTCTGCCTCGGAGCCAGCGTGCGAGATCCTAGTTATTCATTGGTCTTAAATTCTTCTAAGCCTTTCGTGAATTCATATGCATAATCCACATCTACTGCATATAGATAATTTTCATTTTTGATTGAGAACATAATTGTTAAGTTGTGAATCTTCAGATAAAATGGTATGATAATAAAGGGAAACCTTATTTAATTTATAAAATAAAAGGAAATCCTTCAAAAAGGAGAACATCTAATATGTATGACTATGAAATTAGAGTAAAAGAACACTTCAATACTCTTTCGAACAGTTTGAAGAAAGTAGCTGAACTATTAAAAGAGCACCCCTTCGTTTTTGCTTCTAACTCTGCTGAAAAGATTGGGAAAATAATAGGAGTAAGTGAAACGAGTGTAATAAGACTGGCATATTCTTTAGGTTATAAAAGCTTTTTAGAATTACAAAAGGAGGTCAGATCTTCAGTATTTGAACTGAAATCTACCATATTGGATTATGAATCAGATATGCTAGATACACCTGAGGAGTCTACAATTTTTGAACAAGTAATGCTTAGGGATCAAGTAAATATTAAAAGAACCACTCAATCTATTCAAAAATCTGATTTTGATGAAGCTATTAATAAAATCTATAATGCAAAACAAATAGTGGTAGTTGGAAACGGGGCGTCTTATGGTTTAGCTCACTGGTTTTGCTTCACCTTAAATACAATAAGAGGTAATAGTAAATTAATTAACTTAAATATGGATGATTACTTTTCTTTACAGAAACTAGATGAAGAGTGTGTATTAATTGCGTTTTCATTTAGTAGATACATGGTCCAAACATTACATGTGGCGGAAGAGTTAAAAAGGAAAAATGTATTTGTAATTGGCATCACTGATTCTGAAATTTCCCCAATCTCAGAGCATACAAGTTTACTGTTCTCAACTAAACTTGCCTATATGTCCACATTAGATTCTGCTCCGGTTGTAACTTCTTTTTTAAATGCACTCTTAGCAGGGGTAATCTTAAAGGATTCTGATAAATATAAAAGGCAAAGGGCCTCTTATGAACAAACATATAGTAAATTGTTTTTTAATTAATAAAAGGAGGATTTACATTGATTAGCACTATTGAGGTAGAGAATGATCTGAAAGAAATTTTCGCACATTTACATGAACATCCGGAAACTAGTTGGAATGAAGTTCAGACTACAAAGTATATTAAAGATTTACTTGAAAAGGAAGGTTGTCGAGTCACTAGCTTTAGTGATTGTACTGGACTATTTGCAGATATAGGGACAAGGAAGCCAGTAGTTGCAATTAGAGCAGATATGGACGCACTTTGGCAAGAAGTAGATGGTGTCTTTAGAGCAAATCATTCGTGTGGACATGATGCTCACATGACAATGGTAATTGGAGCAATTCGACTTCTTTTGGCATCTAAATTCAACGGAACAGTGCGATTTATATTTCAGCCTGCAGAAGAAAAAGGAAACGGTGCATTGAAAATGGTAGAAAAGGGAGTAATATATGATGTAGATTATCTATTTGGTATTCACTTGAGACCTATTCAAGAGCTAAACACAGGATTTGCTACCCCTATAATTGTACATGGAGCTGGTTGTTTTATGCATGCAACCATTTCTGGAGATGACAGTCATGGTGCGAGACCTCATCTAACATCGAATGCGGTTGATATCATCACTTCTATTAATCATTTATTTAAATTTATAAATGTAGATCCGCAAGTTCCCTCATCTATTAAAATAACATCCATACAAGCCGGAGGGGATAATAAAAATATTATACCTGGAAATGGAAGTTTTAGTGTTGATATGAGAGCACAAAATAATGAAACAATGAGTCTTTTGAAAGAGAAAGCACTCAAGATAATTGAAGACGTTCAACATTTATATAATACGAAAATTGATTATTATTTTGAGTCAGAATTACCTGCGGCTATAGTAAATGATGAAGCACAAGAAATAATGAGAAAAGCGATTATTAAGGTAATAGGAATAGAAAAATGCACTAAACCACTTATAACTTCTGGTGGGGATGATTTTCATTTTTATACAATTAAGAAACCAGAATTGAAAGCGACCATGATAGGACTAGGTTGTGATTTATCCCCAGGATTGCATCACCCTAAAATGTCATTTAACCATGATATGCTATTTACAGGTTCAGAGATTTTAAAGGAAGCAGTACTTATAGCTTTAGAAAATAACTAAAAGGATCCTCTCATAATCGATTTAATCGATTAAAAGAGGATTTTTTCTATAAAAAAAACCCGCCTAATGAATTAGGTAGGTTTCGTGTTATTAGTTAGACATACTTAGTGATTCTTCGGTAAACTCAATTTTTTCTATTGTATATTCATCTAAAGCATTTTTATCAATACCATAGCCTATACCTGGGCTAGTAGGTACTTTAATATGTCCTTTTTCATCCATAGTAACCTCAGGTTGAATGATGTCTTTCACCCAATAACGGGCAGAAGGGGCTGTATCTCCTGGGATGCTGAAATTCGCTAGTGAAGTAATAGCTATATTATGAGCTCTTCCTATACCAGATTCTAACATTCCTCCGCACCATACAGGTATATTATTTTCTTGGCAAAGGTCATGAATTTTAATGGCTTCTGAAATACCGCCAACACGACCGATTTTAATATTAATAATTTTACAGCTTCCAAGTTCAATTGCTTTTCGAGCATCTTCTACAGAATGTATACTTTCGTCTAAACATATTGGGGTTTGAATAGCTTTTTGTAATACAGCATGATCGATAATATCATCATGCGCCAATGGCTGTTCAATCATCATTAAATTCAGACTATCTATTTCCTTAAATAATTCAATATGATCTAAAGTGTAAGCTGAGTTAGCATCAGCCATAACAGGTATATCGCCAAATTTTTCACGAACACTACGGAGATATTCTAAATCTTTTCCAGGCATTATTTTAATTTTAATCTTTTTAAAACCTTGTGCTAGTGATTCTTCTACTCTATCTATTAAATCTTCTTTCGTTTCTTGAATACCAATACTTACTCCAACAGTGATTTCTGATTTTTTTCCTCCGATAACTTCTGCAAGAGGTTTGTCCTGTGTTTTTGCATAAAGGTCCCAAAGAGCACCTTCAATTGCAGATTTCGCCATATTGTTTCTGCGAATACGACTAAACAATTTATTTGCTTCATCAGGATGTTGAATATTTTTTCCAAGGATAAGTGGTAATAGAAATTCTTTTGTAATTGCAATAGAAGTGGAAACTGTTTCTTCACTGTAATACGGATTAGAACTAACAACACATTCTCCATATCCAATATGATTTCCACTGTATATCTCAGTAATTAGAAATAATCGCTCCTGTTGTGTACCGAAACTCGTTTGAAAAGGAAATTTTAAATCCATCTTCATTTTTCGAATTACCACTTTTTCAATTAACATTAAATTACCTCCAAATATATTAGTAAAGATGGCAAGCCACTTTATGTCCGTTGTCTATCGTTTTTAATACTGGTTCTGCTTGTTTACATATATCTGTAGCGAACGGACATCTGGTATGAAATACGCAACCTTTTGGTGGGTTTACAGGTGATGGAAGTTCACCGATAAGTTTAATTTTTTCACGTTTTACAAATGGATTGGCTACCGGAATTGCTGAGAGTAAAGCTTTTGTATAGGGATGTAATGGATTTGCATATAACTCATCAGTAGGAGATTCTTCTACTAATTTTCCGAGATACATTACACCAATACGATCTGAAATATGTCGAACAACACCAAGATCATGTGAAATAAATAAATAGGTTAAGTTAAAATCTTCTTGTATATCTTCTAATAAGTTTAGTACCTGTGATTGAATAGATACATCTAGTGCTGATACAGGTTCATCACAGATGATGATACTAGGATTGATAATTAAAGCCCTTGCTAATCCGATTCGTTGTCGTTGACCACCAGAGAATTCATGAGGAAAGCGATAATAGTGTTCTCTTTGAAAACCAACTTTGTTTAAGATATTCATAACTTGTTCTGTTCGTTCTTTTTTGTTTCCCAATTTATGAATTTTAAGTGTCTCTTCAAGTATTGCCCCAATGCGTTTCCTAGGATTAAGGGATGAATAAGGATCTTGAAAAACCATTTGTAATTCTCGTCGAATATTTCTTAAATTGTTTCCTTTTAATTTGTTGATATCTTTTCCTTGATATATTACTTCACCTTCTGTAGGCTCAAGTAATCTTAAAATTGTACGACCAGTTGTACTTTTTCCACAACCGGATTCACCAACCAATCCATATGTTTCTCCTCGAAATAGACAGAAAGAAACATCATTTACAGCTTGTACTTGTGAAATTTTATTATTTAAAGATCCAATAATAGGAAAGTATTTTTTTAGATTTTTAACTTCTAAAATGACATCTTTAGGTGCTTCTGTTTTAGAAGGAGACTGCGGTACTACTTGACTTATTTCTGAAACCATTCATCACACCACCTTTTTCTTGAATCTCTTTGAAATGCCAACAGCGTACCTTGCGGTCATTATCATAAGACTCTAATTGAGGCATCTTTTCTCTACATAGGCTTGTTGCAAATTCACAACGAGGTGCAAAACGACATCCCGGTGGAATTTGGGTTAAAGTCGGTACCTTCCCTTCTATGACATAAAGTTTTTCATCACGAGGACCTTCGATATGCGGAATTGATTTTAAAAGCCCTTGGGTATAAGGATGAAGAGGAGAGGTGAAAATAAACTCCACCGAGGCTTCTTCAATTACTTGACCCAAGTACATAACAACAACTTTTGTACAAACTTCCGCAACCACACCTAAATCATGTGTAATCATTATGGTACCCATATTAAATTCGTCTTTTAGGTCATTAATTAAATCTAAAATTTGTGATTGGGTTGTTACATCAAGCGCGGTAGTTGGTTCATCAGCGATTAACAATTTTGGTCTACATGAGAGTGCCATTGCAATCATGACACGCTGTCTCATCCCTCCAGAAAGCTCATGAGGATATTCATTCACTCGTTTTTCAGGAAGTGGTATACCTGTTAATCTAAGCATTTCAATTGCTTTTTCTTCCGCTTCTTTCTTCGATAAGTTTTGATGGAGCAATAATGCTTCAACTATCTGATTGCCTACTGTATAAACTGGATTTAAGGAACTCATCGGATCTTGGAAAATCATCGATATCTCGTTTCCGCGTAGTTTCTGTAAATCCCTATAACTAAAATTTAAAATATCTTTATTCACAAATAGAATATTACCTTCATAACTCGTATTCTTTTCATCCAGGAGGCGAAGTATAGACTCTGCAGTTACACTTTTACCGCAACCGGATTCACCTACAACGCCTACAGTTTCACCTTGTTTGACAGAAAACGATACATCATCAACAGCTGTGACAGTTCCATTCTCCGTATTAAAATGAATCTTTAAATTTCTTACTTCTAACAGTATGTCTGACATTGAATCACCACGCAGTTTCTTATTTTTTTGCCTTATTATTATGTGGGTCTAATAAATCTCTAAGTCCATCTCCAAAAAGATTTAGCCCAAAGACTGTAAGCATAATAGCGATACCAGGGAAAAGTGTCATCCACCAAGCGTTAAATATTACAGTTTTTCCGTCAAATAACAGGTTTCCCCAACTAGGATCAGGAGAAGGAATACCAGCACCTAAAAAACTTAATGCTGCTTCAATGATTATGGAGTCAGCAAATATAAAAGTGGCTTGCACAATAAGTGGTGATAAAACGTTTGGAGCAATATTTAACCAAATTATTCTTGATGAACTTGCTCCTTGTGCTCTTAATGCCTCCACATAGGTTTGCTCCTTTACAACTAATGCAGCAGAGCGTACAGTTCTTGCTACGGAAGGAGTAAAAACAATGGTTAGAGCAATTATGACGTTTTCTAATCTAGGTCCAAGGGAAGCCATTATTGCGATTGCCAAAAGAATTGCTGGGAAGGCCATCAGACCATCTGAAATTCTCATCAATATACCGTCTAATCTCTTGAAATAAGCAGAATACAGACCAATAATCATTCCTAGGATAGAAGTAATAATGGCTACCGCAAAGCCAATTATTAAGGAGACTCTTGCACCGTGAACAACCCTGCTAAATAGGTCTCTACCGTAGTTGTCAGTTCCCAAGAAATGTTCTCCACTTGGTGCTTTAAGCCTTTTCATAGCATCTAACTCATATGGAGTAAAAGAAGTAAAGAAAGGAGCTATAATCGCTAGCAAAATAATTACGATCATTATGATCGAACCAGATAGTGCAAGTTTATTTGAAAGAAATCGTTTTATCAAAAGGTCTCTATGTTTCTTTTTCATCTCACTTTTCAAAGCATTTAGTTGTTCATTAGTAATTACATTTTGCACTTCATGTCAACTCCTTTCTATTTTCTACCCAATCGAACACGTGGGTCGATAATGCCGTATAGTAAGTCGATGACTAAGTTGATCAGTACATAACTCACAGCTATTAACATAACGGAGCCTTGTATAACAGCGAAGTCCCGTCGCTCTACGGAGTTGATGATTAGTTGTCCAATACCTGGAATGTTAAAGACTGTTTCAACAACAGCGGCACCTGCAACAAGTGTTCCAAAAGTTTGTCCGATAATTGTAAGAATAGGGATAAAAGCATTTCTCAAAGTATGTTTAATTACAATTAGAGTCTCTTTTACTCCTTTTGAACGTGCAGTTTTAATATAGTTTGCATTTAATACATCTAGCATCGAAGATCGAGTCATTCTGGCTATTAGGGCAGCTTGCATTGCGCCAAGTGCTATTGCTGGAAGAATTAAATATTTTACATGGTCAAATAGTCCTTCACTAATTGGCTTATATCCTGCTACAGGAAGCCATTTAAGTTCAACACCAACCAACAAAATTAAGAATAAGCCAAGTAGAAAACTTGGGACGGAAATACCCAGTAAGGAAATTCCCATAAAGCTTTGATCCAAAAATGATCCTCTAAACTTTGCAGCAAGAATACCAAGAGGAATTGCAACTACGATTGCAAGAAATTGTGCCATTATTGCTAAGGATAGAGTAGGTCCCAAATGTTCAAAAAAAGCTTGTGAAACTGGTTGTTTCATAAAAATGGAAGTACCTAGATCACCTCGTAGTATATTACCAAACCAAGAGACAAACTGCTCAATTGGTGGCCGGTTTAATCCGAGCTCTTCTCTGAGCTCGGCAACCTCTTCGGGGGATGCTTCCGGTCCTAAAATTACAGCAGCTGGATCACCAGGAGTTATATGCATTAATAGGAACACAACCACGGCTACTACAAGTAGAACAGGTATTAAAGATAATAAACGTTTTAAAATATAGCCTTTCAAGTGATCATCTCCTCGATGATTTAGTTCATTCATATACTTTACAAGTTACTTCTTATCTACATTCCAAAGAATGATTCCTTGAAGGAAATCCATACCTTTTACATCAGAACGTAGGGTTGTGATGGTTGTTTTGTTACCGAATTTAATCATTGGTAAATATTCGTAAAATTGTTCTTGTAAAGCATCAAAATGTTGTTTTGCTTCTTCTTGAGAACTTGCAGTATTAATTTTATTTAATAAATCATCAATAATTGGATCGTTTGTCCAACCTGGCCATTCATTAGAAGAAGCTAAGAAAACGTACTTAGTTGGAATAGGCTCTGTAGGGAAACCTGTAACAAAAATGTCATATGCATTTTCATCTGCTCTTTTTTGCAATACAGTTGCCCAATCATAAATATCTAGTTTTACTTTCATTCCTATACTTTCAAGTTGCTGCTGAACTACTACTGCAGCATTATAATGATCTTCGTAGTCACGAGTTGAAAGAATTACGATTTCATCCCCATTATATCCAGCTTCTTTTAGCAATTCTTTTGCTTTTTCAGGGTCATCTTGATTGTATTTCTCTTTCCCAGCTTCGCTATACCACTCTTTTTGATCTTTAATCATTAAGCCGTGCTCTAATTCATAAAATTCTGGACTTGTAAAGGCGGCTGTTAAGATTGCTTCTTCGTTTAAGGCTGCATTAACAGCTTGACGTGCAACAACATTTTCAAAGAAACCAGATTTCTTATTAAATACAACACCATTAAAGCCATTGTGATCTACTGAATTTTTCACATCACTATTGGTAGCAAGTTGCTCGGCATTATCAAAAGAAATTGCATTTGCAATGTCATATTCACCTGATTGGATACCTGCTAATCTTGTAGATGCGTCCGTAACAAATTGGAAGTAAATATCATCAATGAATGCTTCTTTTTTTCCTGCTAAACCACTTGCAGGTAGATCAACAGATTGATATTCTTCAAATTTTGTTAGATGAACATATTGATCGGCTTTCCATTCAATTAACTTATATGGACCAGTACCGATGAATTCTGTTAAACCTTCTGCAGTTGCAGATTCTATAGTGGATTTTGGGGCTATAACTGCTGCTTGTCCCGGATCAGCTAACATATGCAAAGCGGTAAATTGTGCTTCAGGCATTTCAAGTGTTACTGTTTCTTCATCTACCTTTGAAAAAGTAGAATCTTTAAAGGAAGTTTTTCCTAAAGAGGTTGTTTCTACCCAACGTGTCATGGAAGCTACAACATCATCAGCTGTCATCACATCACCATTATGAAACTTAATATCCTTCCGTAACTTGAAAGTAATTGTTTTTCCATCTTCACTTTGCTCATACGACTCTGCAAGTAGTGGTGTTATTTCAAAATTTTCATTTAGGGTTAACAATGTCTCATATACATTTCTCATTACATCTCTAGTAGCCACCGCTGTTGTGATAAGTGGATCAAGAGTAGGAGGTTGGGCATTATAAGCTACTTGTAATTCTTTCTTTGCATCAGAACTATTTGCCTCAGACTCTCCATCAGAAGAACATGCTGCCAAAGCTAAAATCAGTACTAGCATTAAAGCCACAAAACCAAAGCTAAACTTATTTTTTTTCATAACTTTCCCCCATTTATATTATTTAAAAAGTTTACACTTCAAAACTACTCTTTTTTGAAGGAAACACTTTAAATTAATTTAACACTCTATTCTAATAATTTCAATAGGTTTAAAAATTAAAAAAATTTAACGAAATAATACATAAAAGAAGGGTCAAGATAAGAGGATTTCACCTAGAGTTGTAGAATATCCGAATAGGGGGAGATTTCCATTGAAGAAAATGTCATTTTTTGAACAAGTTTTAAGTGCAGTTTTTATTCTCATAGGAATGTTTTTTTTAACTTTTGCAGTGCTTTTCTTTACTTTAATTATTGGGAAAATATCGTATGTAGCGTTCATATTAACAAGTGGAGTTGTGGTATATATCTTTTTTGTTCTTCTTGTCTTTCATTTCTTCCAAACGAAAAAGCGGAAGGTGATTTTCATAAGCTTTGGAATAATGGCGATTTCATTAAGTACTGTTCCAGCTATTAAGTATGAATATACTAAACGAATTGAGATGGTGGATGCAGAAGTGAATATTTATGTCTATAAACCTTTTTCAGATTCACGAGAAGTAGCAACATTAGAAGAGGCTTCAACTTTGCAGCTTAAAGACCAGCTACCGAGAATGGACGGAGCAACAGCTTTATATCCCTTATACTCAGCATTTGTTCAGGCTACATATCCGGAAAATGACTATTATCCATATGATAGTGCAGTGATGGTTAATACAACACCGGACGCCTACGACAACTTGATTTACGGAAAGGTAGACATGATTTTTGTCGCAGCTCCTTCTGAAGCACAGCTCACTAAAGCAAAGCAACAAGGAAAAGAGCTGGAACTAACGCCAATAGGAAGAGAGGCTTTTGTATTTTTCGTCAATCAAAAAAATAAAGTAAATGGATTAACGATGGAGCAGATAAAGGATATATACTCTGGCAAAGTGACAAATTGGAAAGAGGTCGGAGGGGCAGATGATTCTATTCGTGCCTTTCAGCGCCCGGCAGATAGCGGAAGCCAAACAGCACTCGAAAACTTAATGGGGGACACTCCTATTATGGAGGCACCTTCAGAAGATATAGCTACAGGAATGGGCGGAATTATTAATGAAGTAGCCCAATATAAAAACTTTAAAAATGCAGTAGGCTACACCTTCCGTTTCTATTCGACTGAAATGGTAGGTAACGAGAAGATAAAACTATTAGAAATAGATGGTATAGCACCAACGAAAGAAACGATTCGATCAGGTGACTATCCAATTGCATCAGAGTTTTATATTGTAACAGCAGGTAGTGATAATCCTAACGTCGAGAAGATGATTGAATGGATACTTTCTGAGCAAGGGCAGAAGTTACTCGAGAAAGCTGGGTACGTTCCCATAGCAAAATGAACAGAGCTCCCATCTAGATGTTGGGAGCTCTCGTTGTGATTAGATAAATAAACTTTGGCTACTTGTAGTAAAAGAGTCACCTAATCTATCTTGCTGACCCATCCGATTTTATGCGTGGACCACCCGATTATCGAGGGAAGCCATCCGATAATCGAGTCGAACCATCAAATAATCTGGCCAAGCCAACCGATTATTGAAGCAAGCCATCCGATTCGACCGGATAAGCATTTTTTCTGTCCGGATAGAAAAAATTGTGACCGGATAAACAGAAATATGTCCGGATAAAAAAATATGTGACCGGATAAATTACTTTCTGTCCATTCAACATCTTTTCTACATTAATTAATGTTCTACTTGTAATAAAAAAAGTCTCGTTATCTATTATCTTGCTGAGTCCAAAATTTTGGCTGATGCATCCGATTTGTTTCCAGATAACAAGTCTAGAGTAAATCCAATTCGTCATTTAATTTTTTTGCTTGGTTACGGAAATAAAGATAGAAGGCTGTCCAAAAAATTAAATAAAATCCAGCAAATAATACAATTGCGGAGAAGAAGCTAGACCATTCAAATGGCACCCAGCCTATTCCAAACGCTAAAATAAAATACAGTACGACAACGGTTAGAAAATGTAGTCCTGTCTGTTGGGCTAAACGCAATTTTGGATTTTCAAAATAGAGAGGGCTCACCGTGAAAAACCATCCACAAAAAATAGAACCTAGCGAATACTTCAAAAATAGTTGCCCATCTATCATCTCTTGTTCTCCAAAAAGTACTATTAAATTAGTAAATAGGACGGCTAAGAAAGCCCCAAAGAAAATGCCAATCATGCTTCGAAAAAGAAAGGTCTTCATACACTTTTCCTCCTATTCATCTTTAATGCTTCTTTAATCGTGTTTACATAGGTTCGGGAAACATATTCCTTTGCACCTGATTTGAAATGCACACATAGGGTGCCATTGAATGATGCTTCAAATCGACTCAATTCATGTAGGTTTGCTATAACGGATTTCGATAGGCGGATAAATTTATTAGAAGGAAGAATTTCCTCGAGTTCATAAAGTTTTTCTTTTAATTTATAGGAACCAGAAGTAGTAACCGCGATGACTGCTTCTTTTTCTGTATGGAAGTAGTGAATATCCGAAGGTTTTAAAATATGCTGCATTTCTCTCACTTTTCCTACAAGGAATTCTGTTTCTTGCCCTTTTATATAATCAAGTAACTCTTGGACGGAATCATCCAATTTAGGCGTTTCAATTGTAACTTTCGTCTCTTTAAAATCATCATCAATATTCAATGAAACTTTCAACACTTGACACCCCTCTCTCCCTAAGTGTAATGGTTTCATGAGTAGCAAGCTATATCATTTTTCGTCTGTTTTGTATTCTCAAAGTTATTATAGAAACAAGAATTAATGCAACGATATAACCGATGGAAAGGAGGGTGCTGTGGCCAAAGTTAAGCTGCCCATTCCAAACTGCGATAAACAAATTGTTTATATGATACAAAGGGTTAACGTCCGCAATAACTTGCACAAACTTTGGCATCATGTTGATAGGAATCGCAAATCCACCAGTAAGCATAACGATTTGGAAGAGGACGATCGAAAATACAAGGGCACTATTCATATTTTGAAAGAACGAATAAATAGCAGATGCCAAGATAAGAAGCGCAGCATTGATTAAAATGAAAAACCCATAGGATGACAGAGCCTCCCGCAAATGAAACTGTAAATCATACATAAGCAAACCTATCGAATATATAAACACATATCCAAGGCTTGTAATAATAATGGAGCGGAGAATACTGGAAAGTAATAGCGTTTTTCTTGGAACAGGAGATAGACTAATTCTTTTCTCGATGCCAGTCGTCCGTTGCATTACTTGGTCAAAACCATAAGCGAAAAATACAACCGTAAAAGTAATGAGTAAGATAAAGGAGGGGGTATAGGTTTGGGCATAGCTTAAGTTTGCGCCATATGTTTGATCCCCATATAATTGCCCCATAAATATATACGTAGCAGGTGGAACGACAACGGTGAAAACTAAATAAAAGATTTCTCTTGTGAACATTAATAAATCATATTTTAATTGTGTAGCTAACATTTAAACTCCTCCTCAAATGGAAACTTTCGCAAGATAAAACGCATGAATAGATTTATAGCCTGTAGCTAGAATATTTTGGGTAGTGTCAAAAACCTCACTGATTCCATTGTTAATCAGCATCACTTTATCGCAGTACAATTCGATTTCATCCATATTATGTGTGGTTAAAATGACAGTGCCTCTTGTACGTTTGTTGTAATCGGTAATATACGACCAAAGGAGATTTCGCATATGTGGATCAAGTCCTGTAGTTGGTTCGTCTAATATAAGAAGTCTTGGTTCAGACAAAAATGCTATTGCTAAACTAACTATTTGCTTCCATCTGCCAGAGAGCTTATCAAAGTATTTCTTTCGGTGGGGCTCTAATTTGAAATCTGCAATGATTTGTTTAATATCAACGGGTGATTGATAGTACGCTTTGAATAATTTCAGTAATTCTTCTACTTTTAACGTTTTATAAAATTGTGTGGGCTGCAAAACGACAGATATTTGTTTTCGAATATACTCCAATTGGGTAATAGATAGAGACTGTATATCTTCATTTAATACGACTACATTACCAGCATCATATTGTTTAATCGTCATCAGAATCTCAAGAAAAGTTGATTTTCCTGCTCCATTCTTACCGATGACCCCTATAATATCACCTGCTTTTGCTTGAAAATTTACGTCTTGTAAAACATTGTTTTGTCCATAAGATTTTTTAAAATTACGAACGTCAATTATATTCATTGTAATTCCTCCAATAAATTTCTTTGTATACCAAGTTTATGGTGGAATAACTAAAAAGACAGTTTGTTTTAGGTGAGTGGTATTTAAAGGGGAGTGACTTGCAATAAAAAGAAGGTGACTTGCATGGCTTGCCATGTAGGAATGTGAACAGAACGAATTATCATACATATTAATAGGTCTTGTTATAGTAGAAACAATTTATAGGAGGATGTGGGACTATGATTTATGCAAAGCTATTTATACAAATGATTGTAGTAGCAATTTGTATTTATTTTGTTAGTGGACGGTTAATGGGCACCCAGATAAAGTTCACTAAGCGTATATTGTCGGTTGTTCTTAGCGTGTCCTTAACCTCTTTTGTGTATTGGTATTCTTATTTACGTTATACGGATTATTTGAATGAAAGTATGGTCACTGCAGTTACGAATGCAAGCACACTTATTTGGATTGCTAGTATGCTGTTGATCACGATGTTACTTTATCTGTTTTTTGAGTTATTTTCCCCACTTGAATTGGATGAAAGAAGAAATAGACATACCAATCAAAAGTTTTTTCTCAAACGCGTTCGAAACCAATGGCGTCAACAGAAAAGACTGCGCCAAGTCGTTCAAATTGGTCTTACAAATGGTTTTACAAGAGCATTAAAATACGCTCGACATCGAGAAAATGACCGTCAGTTAGCGATTGCCTTCCGAGAAATATTAGAGCAGTCAGGCGGGATCTTCATCAAGTTTGGTCAAGTGTTATCTACGAGAAAGGAACTCTTTTCAGAAGCATTCATCGAGGAGCTTGGCTCATTACAGCAAAATGTGAAGCCTTTGACGGAGGAACAGGTGAAGTCAATTCTGCAAAGAAGCCTGCCTTATAGTTTAGAAAGTGTATTTTCCTATTTTGATATGAAGCCAATTGCAGCTGCATCGATTGGACAAGTACATAAAGCGATTTTAAGAAGAAATAATGAGGAAGTCGTCGTCAAATTGTTACGTCCTGATGTGAAAGATATAATGCGTGACGATTTAAATATATTAGTTGATTTTGCGGATTGGGTTTGTAGTAAATCAACTTGGGCAGAAAGTTTAGGATTTCGAGAGCTCGCAATCGGGTTTGCTGATGGTTTACGAGAGGAAGTAAACTTCGATATAGAAGTACGCAACACGATACAAATTACAAATGCGCTTGTGGAAAGTCAGTATAAAGTGAAGATACCACGTGTTTACACAGAATTTAGTAACAAATGTATGATTGTTTCTGAATATGTTCATGGTCAAAGTGTAGCGGTTGGTGATGACTTATTTTATGACTTAGAGATCGATAGAAGAGAATTTGCTCGAACAGTACTTTATTCATTCATGGAGCAAATGCTAGTTTCCGGTATATTCCATGCCGATCCACATCCAGGGAATATTTTTATAGATAAAAAAGATGGCCTTCCAATATTACTAGATTTCGGTGCAGTCGGTCGACTGGCGGCTCCCCAGCAAGAAGGGATGAAACTACTATTACTTGGGATTCGGCAAAATGATGCGAGCATACTGTACGATGGAGTGATGTTACTTATCGAGGATGCAGACCATTCAGAACGAGAAGATATTGAACAAGCATTAGGTCAAATATTATTGAAGATTTCTTATGTGGATCGTGTTCCTACAGAACAACTGATTCAATCTCTATTTGAAGTTGTCCGTGATTTCGGGTTGTCCTTTTATCCATCCGTGGGACTTGCACTTCGCTCTCTTATCACATTAGATGGTACATTACGCATTATTAAACCAGATTTTGATATTTTCGTAGAAGGAAAAGAGTACTCTAAACAGTATATAGAGTCCTTATTGAAAAAACCGTTCAAAGAACCTGGTGCTACAAAGGATTTTATTGAAGAAGAGCTGACTATGATCATCCCAACGCTTCGTAAAATTCCAAGTAGAATAGACCGTCTCGTTCAGCGTGTGGAAAGTGGAAAAATCATCCTACATCATGATATTTTCTCGGATAGGAAAAATGCAGACTTTGTTACGCAACTGTTTTCCCGTTTTGTCTTATTACTTGTCGGTATCACATTTGGGATTATTTCCGTAGCACTGTTAGCAATTGCCCAATTTGTATATGAAGCGTATACGGTATATTTAAATACAGCAGCTTATGTTGGTTTATTTCTATGTGCGATACTACTTGTCAGACTATCCATCCAAGCTATTCGAGATATGAAACGAAGTAATAATTAATATAAATGCAGACTCCCTGCTTAGGGGTCTGCATTTTTTAAAAGAAAGTATAAAAATTTTGAACAGTGTCTAGCTCCAGACTCCCAGCTCCTCGAGGGACTGAAGCGCTTGTAAGGGCTTAACAGGGCGATTGCGTTTTTCTTATTTGTTTAGAACTGATTTTTTTGCTAATTGTGTGATGTAATCAAAAAATACATCGTGGTCTACATCGTATACGAGATGAACAGGGCGACCGTTTTCATTTAGTTCAGTTTTACCTTGACTTGCACCACTTGCAATCGCAATACAGTTAACAGTCTTTTTCTCCACTAAATCTTCATGGCCAATAGTGGCAGTTGTTAACACATCCCACAAAAAGTAAGTTGAATTAGTTTGAAAATGAACTAGAGATGGTACGGCTGCATAGCATTGTCCTAAGAAATCAACACCTAGATTCTCACGTTGTCTTGCCCACATTTTACGAATGTCGTTTGTAAGAGGTACTTTATTCGTACTTTCTAGGGCTACTAAATCAATGTTGATATTCGAATTCCAAACTGTTGCAACAGCTTCCGGATCCCAGAATGCATTCCATTCAGCTGTTCCGTCATGTTCAGGCTCTTCAACATTTCCTTTTTCAAGGAATGTACCGCCCATCCAAACAAGCTTCTCGATTTTTTCTTCAATTTCTGGTGCAATTTCAAGCGCACGAGCTAAATCTGTTAATGGACCTACGAAAAGTAATGTGACTTTTTCAGTAGAGGCATTTAATTTATTTACTAAATGAATGTGGGCGGGTTCATCCACAACACCCGTTTTTAAATCGAATTCATTCAAGACTGGTAATGCATCTACATAAAACGCGTGCATACGCCAATCCTTAGGGAAGGGATTCACAGGACGAGAATTTGAAAGAGCAACCTCAACTTGTTTACCCTGTCCAAAACGGTCAATAATTTTTCGACTCGCATATTGTGCTGGTTCTAAATAACAATCAGCTGGAATAACACCAACACCGATTAATTCTACTTCTTCCATTTGTAATAATAAAAATAGTGAGATTAAATCATCTACCCCACCATCGTGATTTAAGTAAACAGGCTTTTTCAAACTAGACACTCCATTTCAATAATCTTCTATTCATATTTTTCCTCTCTAAGTATAAGTTAAAACAGTACTTTTCAACAAATAAAACCACCAGCAAGCTCTTATCAGCAATGGAAAACCCAGCAAAATATTTAGATGCACAAGATAAATATATTGCTGAAATGTTAAAATCGGCAGATGGTTTTGGTACTATAGCTACACGTGCAGATATTATTGAAAAAGTTATTCAACCTGAAATGCAGACTCCCTGCTTAGGAGTCTGCATTTTGTGTTTTCTGACCGGATAAATAAAAATGTGGCCAGATAAAAATATTTGTGACCGTTCAATCTCTTTAACGAGAAGCTGGATTAGTTAAAGTACACTCGTTTCGAAATGTTCAGCGCTTGTTGCGAACGCGTCCTTTTCAATTGTAAATCCTAAGTCTTCAATCATCTTTAAATCTTTCTCTGCTTCTTGACCAGAAGTTGTTAAGTAGTCTCCAAGAAAAATAGAATTTGCCGCATACATAGCCATTGGTTGTAGAGAACGCAAGTTAAGCTCTCGACCACCTGCAATGCGTATTTCTTTTGTAGGTAGCATGAACCTTGCAAATGCCACAATTCGTAAGCACCACATCGGTGTCATTGGTGTTTTGTTTTCAAAAGCTGTTCCTTCTATCGCATGTAGGAAATTAATCGGGACAGAATCTGCATCCAGAGAGTGAAGGGAACGCATCATACTAATAATATTCTCCAAAGATTCACCCATTCCAATTATTACACCGGAACAAGGGGAGATGCCTGCCTGTTTTACTTTTTCAACGGTGCCAACTCGGTCGTCGAATGTATGAGTGGAAACGATATTGTCATGAAAATCTTCCGATGTATTAATATTATGATTGTAGCGATCAATCCCAGCTTCTTTAAGTTCCTCCGCTTGGTTTTCTGCAAGTATTCCAAGGCAGCCACATAACTTTAGTGGCAATGTTTCTTTTATTTCCCTAGCTGCTTCTTTGACTGTTGCTAACTCATGTCTACTTGGACCACGACCACTTGCTACAATACAAAAAGTACCTGCCCCTAATTCAGCAGCTCGTTTTGCCCCTTCTACAATTTCGTCCTTCGTCATCATTCTATATTTTTCAATTGGGGCATTTGATTCGGATGATTGGGAACAGTAACGGCAGTTTTCGGGACAAAGCCCTGACTTCGTATTAATGAGCATATTCAATTTAACATCATTGCCGTAAAAATGATGTCTGATTTTATATGCTGCATCCAGTTGAGCAAGTGTTTCTTTACTATCTGCCTGTAAAAAATCAAGACATTCCTGATCCGTCAGCTGATGGCCGTTTAACACATTTTCTGCTAGTACATTCCAGTTCATCCAATCACCTCATGTTTTAGATTTGTTTGTGTATGTGCTGGAAAAGCTCGAAGCACTTTATAAGAAATCATTGCGGAAAGTACCGATAATGCTAAGTCCTTTGGTAATGGCACTAGCATAAAAGTCCAAGCCATTTGGTAATCAAAACCTGTCGGAGCAGTAAACCAAAGTTTATAGGCTATGTACATCCAGTTTGTTCCAATCAAATAGGTAATGACTGTCCCCACAAAGGAAGAAATTAAAAGCATCCGGAACGACTTACTTTTTTCTACCATTACACCTGTAACCCAAGCCACGAGTATAAATGCCAACAAAAATCCAAACGTTGGACTTAGAATCGCACTTATCCCTCCGCTGAATCTTGCAAACACTGGAATACCTGCTAAACCAATGAATAAATAAATAATCATAGACAATGGTCCATATTTTTTTCCAAGCAAAGCACCGGCAAGCAAACTAACGACCGGCTGAAAAGTAATAGGAACTCCGGCGATAATAAAAAAAGGAAGAATGGATGTTATATTCGCTCCAATTCCCATTAACGCTGCAAATAAGGATGCCAAAATCATCCCGTGTAAACGTGATTTAACCACTTCAACTCCACACCTCTCTTTTCTATTTCATTTTCAATTATATGTATTTCAAATAAATGTGTAAACCTATTTTTATTTTAGGTTAACACAAATGACGTCTAGTAGAACATTAAGAAAAGTGCGATAATATTCTAAAATAAGAAATGCTTGTTGAAAAGGGGCAACTAGGATGGTTTATTTAGGGATGGTGTTTTTTCAAGTTGTTGCGCCTATTCTGATCATGTTGGGAATAGGAGCAACTTTACAGATCAAGTTTCAATTTAATTTGAAGGCTTTATCGAATTTAATCACGTACTGCTTAATGCCAGCAGCAGTCTTTGTTAATATTTATGAAACAAAAGTAAACGCTTCTGTAATGGCTGAAATTGTTTTGTACCTAGTGATTTTTAGTATTTGTTTAATGATTTTGGGGACAGTTGTTAGCAAACTACTAAAATTAAATAGAAATCAGGCGGCTATTTATAAAAATAGCATTGTGCTCATTAACTCTGGGAACTATGGGATTCCAGTCAGTCAGATGCTATTCGTAGCTAATCCTCTTGGTACTTCTATTCAAATTATTATCGTGATTTTCCAAAACATTATTACCTATACATACGGTTTATATAATTTAATATCTTCTACAAAGTCTGGGTTGGATATTTTACGTAGCTTATTACGCCTGCCGCTTGTACATGCGTTAATCATTGGAGCAGTGATGAACATATGGAATATAGGTATTCCCATTTCTTTGCGGATACCATTGGATTACTTGGCAAATGCATTTATTTCTATTGCACTTATTACATTGGGAGCCCAGTTAGCTCAGCTCGATATTAAAACAATATTTAACAAGGTTATATTAACAAGCACAGTTGGAAGGTTAGTACTAGGCCCGATGCTTGCGTTTGGTTTAATCATGGTGATGGATATTGATGGTGTAGTAGCACAATCCTTATTCATAGCAAGTGCATTCCCAACTTCTCGAAATAGCTCTACACTTGCACTGGAGTATGATATTGAGCCAAATTTAGCGGCACAGATTGTATTATTTTCAACGGTTGTTAGCTGCATTACCGTGACAATCGTTATTTATTTATCAAAAGTTTTGTGGGGGTAATATGAAAAAGAATACATTACAAGCACGTATTTTTACATTTGGGGCTATATTTGTTTCGTTAGTGGCAATAGTCATAGGGATATCCTTTTACTTTATCATTTCTCATGCCATTGAAAGACAAATAGGGGAGAGGGCCCTTAGTATAGCAATCACTACTGCAGAACGACAAGATATTATTGCTGGCTTTCAAGCAGAGAATCCTACGGATGTTCTTCAGCCTATTGCAACATCTATCCAAGAGAGCACAGGGGCAGAGTATGTTGTTATTGGAAATAAAGAAGGAATTCGCTATGCCCATCCTGTAAAGGAAAGAATCGGGCAAAAGATGGTAGGCGATGATAATGAGCAAGCACTAATTTATGGTAAATCCTATATATCAGAAGCTACTGGTACATTGGGAACAGCTCTAAGAGGGAAAGCACCAGTTTTCGATGACAAAGGAGAAATTATTGGAGTTATTTCAGTTGGATTTTTAAAGGACAATATTGCAATGATATTCATGCAGTATGTGGACAATATTGCATATATCGTTGTAATTGCTATTTTAATAGGAATTGTTGGATCTAGTATATTAGCACGCAATATTAAAAAAGAATTATTTAATCTGGAACCGTCTGAAATAGCGAGTTTATTTACAGAGCGTAATGCATTGATTGAATCTGTACGCGAAGGAATTATTATGGTCGATGCAAACGGTGTCATTACGATGGTCAATTTAGCAGCACACGAAATATTATCTTTACCAGAACAGACGGAGCTAGTTGGTCGTAATATTTGGGAAGTGATTCCAAATACGAATCTACCACAAGTTATGGAGTCTGGAGAAGATCAATTAGATCGTCCGATGGAGATTCGTGGAAAAAAAGCGATTGTAAATCGTATTCCGATTCGAGTAGGAGACAAAATAGTGGGAGCGGTTTCAAGTTTTCGTCTTCAGTCGGATATTGATCGGTTAGCTGAAGAGTTATCGCAAGTGAAGCGTTATACCGAAGCATTAAGAGCACAGACACATGAATATAACAATTTTTTATATACGATATCCGGTCTTATTCAGCTAAATTCTTATGAGGAAGCACTTAGTTTAATCCATGTAGAGACAGCAGAACATCAATCATTAATTCAATTCATGACGAAGCATTTACAGGATCCATTCCTTGGGGGGATTGTTATTGGATTTTTAAATCGTGCAAAGGAATTGAAGGTACGATTTGTTTTGGATGAAGACAGTTACTTAGAGAAGCTGCCGAAACATTTACAGAAACACCTCTTTGTCTCGATTATTGGAAACTTAGTAACGAATGGATTTGAAGCAGTCGAGGGCTTACTAGAAGACGAACGGATTGTCCGAGTGTTCATATTAGATAACGGAGAAGAAATTTTAATTGAAGTAGAAGATTCAGGAAATGGGATAAAAGAGGAAGTACTAAATGATATTTGGAAGGAAGGAGTTTCTACGAAGGAAGATGGAAATCGCGGATATGGTTTAGTGAAGGTACAGGAAAATGTGAATGATTTGGGTGGCTCGATTGCTATCGAAAGAGGCGATCTAGGAGGAGCTCTGTTTATCGTTTCGATTCCAAAAGGGGGTTATTTACATGACAAACCAAATTGAAATACTAATAGTAGAAGACGATAAAAGAATTTCTGATATTCATCGACGATTTATTGAAAAATTAGTAGGATTTGAGGTCATTGGTTCTGCATTTACAGGGGATGAAGCGAAGGATTGGATTATTTCCTATCAACCAGATTTAGTTTTACTAGATGTGTACCTTCCTGATACGTTAGGAACTGACTTATTAACAGTCATACAGGAGCATAGTCCAGACACAGATATTATTTTCATCACTGCTGCAGCTGAGGCGGATATTGTGAAAAAAGCATTTCGAGGTGGTGTGGCAGATTATATTTTGAAGCCATTAACATTTGAAAAATTCAAGGAAAGTCTTCTGGCTTACAAAGAAAAGAGAGATATCCTCACAGGAGTAGGCAATGTCCAAGAGGAATTAATCAAGTCGCTTTGGAACAATAAAGCGACACCTATACAGTATATGGAATCGATTCCTCCTAAAGGAATCGATCCAATTACGAAAGAAAAAATAGTAAATGAGATAAAAACAATAAAGGAAGGGATTACAGCGGAGTCTCTTGGTCTACAAGTAGGGGTGAGTCGATCTACTGCAAGACGCTATTTAGAATATTTAGTTTCAGAAAAGGTTGTGTATGCAGAACTCATATACGGAACGGTTGGTAGACCGGAGCGTAGATACTTTATCCAGTAGTCGTGAACAATATGAACAAAATGAACTTAATACCCTTTATCCAACTTATAATCAAAAGCATTGAGTTTACGTAATGTTTTGATAAATTATAAACAAGCGAATGAAAACGCTATCATAAAAAGGGGTTAAGGGGGATTTAATGTGAGTATGTGGAAAAAAATCACTTCAATAGCTTTTACAGCATCATTAGCAGTAGGCTTAGCAGCTTGTTCATCCGAAGAAGGTGGAGAAGGAAAAGCAGGAGCTTCTGAGTATCCCAAAAATAATATTACGCTTGTTGCTCCATCTGGTGCAGGGGGCGGATGGGATTTAACAGCACGATCTATCGCAAAAACAATGAATGATACGAAATTAATTGAAAAACCAATCACTGTGGAAAACAAGCCAGGTGGTGGTGGAGCAGTGTACATGGCGGAATTTGCAACGAAAGAAGCAAAGAATGATTATGCATTGATGGTTAAGTCTCCACCAATTCTTATTAATAACAACAAAGCAGAAGGAAATAGCCAATATGGCTACAAGGATACAACACCATTAGCACAGTTAACTCGTGACTACGGTGCAATAGTAGTTAAAAATGACTCTGATTTTAAAACGTTACAAGATGTATTAGATGCTATTAAAGCTGATTCAAAGGCAGTAACACTTGCAGGAGGATCTGCACCAGGGTCTATGGACCATTTAGTAGGAGTTCTACCAGCATTTGAAGCTGGAATTGATCCGAAAACAGTTAAGTATGTTTCGTATGATGGCGGTGGAGAAGCAGTGGCTGCTCTTCTTGGTGGAAACGCAGATGTAATTGCAACGGATGCATCTACAATTGCTACGTATGTAAAATCTGGCGATGTACGTGTACTTGCAGTTAGCTCTACAGAACGTTTAGAAGGTGATTTAGCAGATGTGCCAACATTCAAAGAGTCTGGTATCGATGCAGAATTTACAATTTGGCGAGGTATTTTCGGACCGAAAGAAATGTCAGAAGGCGCTAAAAACTACTGGTCTGAAAAACTAAGTGAAATGGTAGAAACGGAAGAATGGAAAGCTGAGCTAACGAAGAACGGTTGGGCTAGTGAATACCGTAACGCAGAAGACTTTACTAAGTATTTGGAAGACCAAGATAAAGTGATTGTTGAATTATTAACAGCACTTGGCATGCAGAAATAAAAAGTAATTGGCGGCCATTGTTGCCGCCTTTTCTATTAGAAAGGAGAGTGCACTGTGAATAAAAAATTTGATCGAATAGCCGGAATTGCTTTTTTATTAATTGGAATTCTGTTTTTTGTAGAGAGCCAAAGAATTTCAGATAGTGCTTATGGGTCTACTGTCGGTCCGAAGATTTTCCCTATGGGCCTTGGAATAATTTTAATATTATTAAGCATTCGACTATTATATGAAACATTTAAATATAAATCGGAAGACTCCCAAAAGGAGCAATTGCAATATAAGAAGTTCCTAATCATCTTTGGAGGCGCGGTATTATATGCATTTTTCTTAGAGATAGTTGGTTACGTCGTATCTACCTTTCTATTTTTATTCATAGCTTTTCAAACGATGGAGAGAGGGAAAACAGTTTCCTCTGTAGTTATAGCAGCAGTATTTTCATTTGGCATTTATTATTTATTTTCAGAGCTTCTTGGTGGGTCATTGCCAGGATTCCCGCTGTTTTAAGGAAGGAGAGATTAAGCTATGGACACATTGCAATTTTTAGCTGACGGATTTAGTGTCGCATTTCAATGGCATAATATATTGTTCGCCTTTGTTGGTGTGGTTATCGGAACAGCAGTTGGCGTATTGCCAGGTATCGGTCCGATGAGTGGTGTTGCTCTTCTCATTCCAGTAACAGCAACGATTACATCTGGAATGCCAACTGGAGCAGCTGCAGCAAGCTCGATCATTTTGTTAGCAGGGGTATATTACGGAGCGATGTATGGTGGCTCTACAACTTCTATTCTATTGAATACACCAGGAGAATCGTCTTCTGTTGTAACAACTTTAGATGGTTACCAAATGGCGAAACAAGGTCGAGCAGGAGCAGCTTTGGCAATTTCGGCAATTGGGTCATTTTGTGCAGGGATAGTTTCGTTAATTGGACTTGTACTATTAGCCGAACCACTCTCGAATGTGGCGATAAAATTTGGACCAGCAGAATATTTTTCGTTAATGTTATTAGGTTTAGCAGCAGTGAGCGGACTTGCAGGAAAATCAATGACGAAAGCATTAATGATGACTGTTTTCGGACTTATGCTAGGAACAGTAGGAATAGATGCGGTTTCGGGAATTGCCCGCTTTACATATGACCTTCCCATTTTATATTCAGGATTCGAATTTTTAACGATTGCAGTTGGTTTATTTGCCCTGGGGGAAGTGTTTAAAACAATTTTAGAACGAGATGAAGAGTCAGGGGCAATTGCTAAGATCAATCGGATATTGCCAACAAAGCAGGATATGAAGGAAAGTGCCGTACCAATTGCCCGTGGTTCACTTCTAGGCTTTTTTATAGGTGTTTTACCAGGAGCAGGTGCTACACTAGCTTCATTCTTCTCCTATATGACGGAGAAAAAATTTAGTAAAACTCCAGAGAAATTTGGAACCGGACATATTGCTGGAGTGGCGGGTCCGGAGTCAGCAAACAACGCAGCATCTGGCGGAGCAATGATTCCACTTTTAACTTTAGGGATACCTGGATCAGGTACGACCGCTATACTAATGGGTGCACTCATCATGTACAATATTCAACCAGGCCCATTATTATTTGATGAACATCCAGAAGTTGCATGGGGCCTAATCGCAAGTATGTTCATCGGGAACTTAATGTTACTTGTGCTGAATATGCCACTAGTAAGAGTCTTTGCAAAAATCATTCAGACACCAAAGAAGTATTTGCTACCAATGATTGTTGCCATCTCATTCTTCGGTGTTTACGCAGTACAATATACAACATTTGATCTCTTCATATTGTTAGGCTGTGGAGTTTTAGGTTATCTATTATCGAAGAACGATTACCCAGTAGCTCCTTTAGTTTTAGCACTTGTACTTGGCCCAATGATTGAAAACAATATGCGTCGTGCTTTAACGATTTCGAATGGAGACTTTAGTATCTTCGTAACAAAACCGTTATCGCTAGTTTTCATCATTGCAGCTGCAGCATGGTTATTGATTCCTTTACTTTTAAAATTAAAGGGACGTCAAGTTATTGTAAACGAAGAAGAATAAGAGAAATGCAGACTCTACTTGAATGGAGAGTCTGCATTTTTTTAGTTTCTGACCGGATAAATAGATTTGTGACTGGATAGAAAGTTTTCTGACCGGATATACAAAAATGTGACCGGATAAAATAATTTCTGACCGTTTAACCGATTTATATACTAGTAGTAACCATGAATATAATTTTTTTAGATAAGGGGTGTTCAAGTGTAACGGTTGTTTCTAATCAAAAACGGTATAATCTGTTAAAAAAATATATTGACACACGAGGGATCTAATTATATATTAATTTCAGTACCAATTTTCTGAATATAATATATTCATTGAATTTATTTTTTTTGCACTAACTTGTACCTACAACCTGTTGACCCTATTTATACTTAATTTAATATTGTACTAGATTGCTATGGATTATATAGTACAATTATATAAATTGAAAACGGTTGCAAAGGAAAGAGGTACAAAAAAATTGGTTAGATTAAAAGATATTGCAAAGCACGTTGGAGTTTCAATTACTACTGTTTCCCGCGTCATTAAAAATGATTCTTCACGGAATGTGAATCCTGAAACAAAGAAAAAAGTTTGGCAGGCTGTAAAAGAGCTGGGCTATATACCAAACGAGTACGCTCGGAATCTTGTCGCATCTTCTGTGCAAGAAAAGAAGAGCACAAGGAGAATCGCATGGCTTGCAAGTCCACGTCTTGCCGAGTCTAACCCATACTTTTCCAAAATATATTCCGGTATTAGCGAAACATTGAATAATGCAGGCTACTCGCTATTACTGTTAAGTAATGAGGATTTGGAAGACGAAGCTTTTTTTCATCAGATTATTAGGGAAAAGGAAGTAGATGGGGTTTTACTGATTGACAAGGTGGATGAAGAAATACTTCTTGAAATCAAGGATATGATTCCAGTCGTGGGCGTTGACTTTAACTATAGTGATCATGCAATTTCCACTGTAGATTATGACCGAGAAGAAGCAGCTTTTAAAGCAGTGGAACATCTAATATCAAAAGGACATCGTCATATCGGTTTCATCGGTGGTGGAATTGACATTACAATGACAAACGAAAAACGTTTCAAAGGATTTAAAAAAGGAATGAATGAATTTGGATTGCCTATTAGAGAAAGTTGGATCATTAATTCAAATTGGTGCTTGGAACAAAGCTATAAAGCTACAAAGGAATTATTAAATAATCCTCAAAATAATCGCCCAACTGCTATATTTTGTGCTGGTGACTTACTAGCGATTGCTGCGATGCGGGCTGCACACGAACTTGATCTTAACATTCCAGGAGATATTGCATTTATCGGCATTGATAATAATGATATGGCTCAATATGTAGTTCCTTCATTGTCGACCATATCGATACCTCAATATGAAATGGGTGTTATCGCAGCCAAAACGCTGATGAATCAAATTGAAGATAATCCAAATATAGCTTTAAAAACCTTATTACCATTTGAATTACTAATTCGTCAATCTACATGAAATTTTGGAGATTACTTAATCAAGCATTACAGGAAAACGTTATCCGTAAATACGGGAAATTTTCCAAGATAGAATTGACAATAAATATTGATGGGGTGGAGAAATGAAGAAAGTAAGAATGGGTATTATCGGAGTTGGTCTTAGAGGCGGACTAGCACACTACTGGCATAAGCCTGAAGGTGAATCAGAAGTAGTTGCGGTCGCAGATATTTCTCAAGAGCGATTGTCAAAGTTTCAAGAGAAATTCGATTCTCCAATATTCATGACACAGGATTACAGAGAACTATTGAAACGTGAAGATGTGGATGCAGTTGCGGTGTTATCACCGGATTATTTGCATGAGGAACATGTTATAGCAGCACTTGAGGCAGGTAAACATGTCTATTCTGAAAAACCACTTGCTATTACGGTAGAAGGATGCGACCGGATTATTGACGTTTGGCAGAAATCAGGAAAGCATTTAATGGTTGGTTTCAATATGCGTTATATGAGCATGTACCAGACGATGAAGGAATTAATTGACTCAGGTGCTATTGGGGAATTGAAGAGTATTTGGGTTCGTCATTTTGTCGGATTTGGTGGTTACTTCTATTACCACGATTGGCATGGAAAATCAGAAAATACAACTTCACTTCTGTTACAGAAAGGTTCACATGATCTTGACGTTATCCATTGGATTTCAGGTAAGTATGCGACGAAAGTTTCAGCATTTGGTGGGCTTGACTATTATGGTGGGAACAATCCAAACGACTTAACTTGTCCCGAGTGTGAATTAAAGAATACGTGTCCAGAGTATGTTGCCCATACATTTACGGAATGTGCATTCCGCGAAGAAATCGATGTGGAAGATAATAATATGCTCATTATGGAACTTGAAGGCGGTATTAAGGCATCTTATCTTCAATGTCATTTCACACCTGATTATTCACGGAACTATACGTTCATCGGGACAAAAGGTCGTATAGAGAATGATGATGTAAACGGAAAAATATACTTGAAAACTCGAAAAACAAACTCATGGAAAGATTTTAGTGATGTTACCTATGAGATGAAGCCTGAAGATGGTAGTCATGGTGGAGCAGATCCTAAAATTACGCAAGATTTTGTAGAGTTAGTGCTGTATGATAAACAACCTCTAACAACGCCATTTGCAGGGAGAATGAGTGTAGCAGTCGGATGTGCAGCAACAGAATCTATACGTGCAGGCGGTAAAGTAGTCAATATTTCACAAGAATCAAGCATAGTTCACAATTAAATAGGATAGCAAGAAAAGGGGTGTGATCATGACAAATTTGAGTGAAGGCGTAGGCTATGTAGAAGATACCGATAATAGAGGGAAAAAGAAGTCATTGAAAAATCGGCAAAAGTCGAAGAAAAGTGTATGGGTTGAATGGAAAAAGTCTTTTAGAAAAAATTGGGAACTGTATTTATTGCTTACACCCGTTATTTTATACTTTCTGGTTTTTCATTACTTTCCTCTCTATGGTTTGCAAATTGCATTTAAAGATTTCATTGCATCAAAAGGGATTATGGGGAGCCCATGGGTAGGATTTAAACACTTTGAGCGGTTCTTTGATAGTTACTATTTCTGGAGACTAATAAAAAATACTTTAGGAATTGGTATTTTTACGCTAGCTGTTTCTTTTCCAATACCTATTATACTAGCGCTCATGTTAAATGAAATAAAAAGTTTGCGTTATAAAAAATTCGTACAGACAGTTATATATGCACCGCATTTCTTATCGACTGTAGTTGTTGTAGGAATGCTCCTGTTGTTTTTGAAAACAGATGGGCTAGTCAATCAGATTATCCAACTTTTCGGAGGTTCACCGATTGATTTTATCACGGAGCCGGCTTGGTTTAAAAGCTTGTACGTGTTCTCGGATGTATGGCAAACGATGGGGTGGAGCTCCATTATTTATATTGCTGCGCTTGCTGCAGTGGACCCGGCACAACATGAAGCTGCAATGATAGATGGAGCGTCAAAATTTCAACGAATTATCCATATCAACATCCCGGCAATCATGCCTACTATTGTTATTCTTTTCATTTTGAATGCTGGATCTGTTATGGCTGTAGGGTTTGAAAAAGTATATCTAATGCAAAATGATTTAAATATGTCGACGTCTGATGTAATTTCGACATTTGTTTACCGAAGTGGAATTTTGGAAGCTCAATATAGTTTCTCAGCTGCGGTAGGACTGTTCAACTCGCTCATTAACTTCATCATGCTCATTATGGTAAATCAGATTGCAAAAAAAGTGAATGAGACAAGTCTATGGTAAGGGGTGACTAGATTGAGAGAAACTAAAACTGATCGCGCGTTTAATGTATTCAACTATGTATTTCTTGCAATTGTCGCTTTTCTCGTAATCTATCCATTAATTTTTGTTTTTAGTGCTTCTCTTAGTAACCCTCAGAATGTCATATCAGGCGATATGTGGTTATGGCCAAAAGAGTTTACATTAGATGCATATGAAAAGGTATTTCAAAACGAGGATATTATAAATGGATTTATTAACACATTGAAGTATACAGTTTTTGGTACGATTCTGAATGTCGTTATGACTATTTTAGCGGCATATCCATTGTCTCGAAGGGATTTAAAGGGTCGCGGATTCCTCATGGCGTTTATCGTCTTTACAATATTTTTTAGTGGTGGGCTTATCCCGACGTACTTACTTATTCGCGATCTTGGGATGTTAAATACGTTTTGGGTTATGATCATCCCAAACGCAGTTGCAGTTTGGAACATTATTATTATGCGAACGTTTTTCCAATCGATTCCTCATGAGTTAGAGGAATCGGCGATGATAGACGGAGCAGGAAATTTTAGGATTTTATGGAGTGTCGTTTTGCCGTTGTCACTTCCAGTTATAGCAGTAATGGTTCTTTTCTACTCGGTCGGTCACTGGAATTCATACTTCCAAGCATTGATTTATTTACAGGATCAAGAGAAGTTTCCACTTCAACTGATTCTTCGTCAAATACTTATTCAAGGTCAAACTGATGACATGATTAAAGCGACATCAGAAAGCTTTTTAGCTCAGCAACTAAGTGTTGAAGGGTTGAAATATGCTGTACTTATTGTTGCAAATTTGCCTATGCTTATGCTCTATCCATTTTTACAAAGGTATTTTGTGAAAGGTGTCATGATTGGATCACTCAAAGGGTAACAAGGTAAACAGGATAAATAAGGGGGAGAATGTATTGAAGAAAAACTATATTACTTGTTTTACTGCAAGTCTATTACTAACGGCTAGTATTTTAGGAGCTTGTTCTAATGAGGAAGGAGCTACTGAAAAAAGTGAAAATGCCGGTAATGTAAAAGCGACGGGAATGCCAATTGTTGAAGAAAAGATTCAAGTGGATGGTTTTGCAGCAAAATTCTTTGCATCGCAAGATTGGAACAAACTTATGCTTTGGGATGAATATGAGAAAATGACGAATATCGAAGTGAATTGGGAAACAACGCAAATTGAGGGATTAGCAGAGAAACGAAATTTAATGCTTGCATCTGGAGATTATCCTGAACTATTTTTTGCTTCAGCATTTTCTAAAACAGATTTAGTCAAATATGGACAACAAGGTGTATTCTTACCGATAAATGACTATATCGATGAATATGCACCAAATTTTAAAAAGATTCTAGAGGAATATCCTTCAGTGAAGCAAGGAGTAACGATGGCGGATGGAAATATTTATGGTTTCCCTACATTTTATGATCCGAAATTTGAATCTCTTCGCGCAAATACACCGTGGATTAGGAAAGATTGGCTCGATAAATTGGGCCTAGAGGAACCTGAAAATGTAGATGAATTGTACGAAGTATTGAAAGCATTTAAAGAACAAGATCCGAATGGGAATGGACAACCCGATGAGCTTGGATGGGGCAGTGGCTATGGCATTAATGAGTTCATTGCTTATTTGCGAGGAACTTATGGTTTAAACAAACAAGGATCTATGAATTTAAACCTCGACTTTAAAGAAGGTACGGAAGAATTTCGTTTTATTCCAACTACGGATGAATACAAAGAATTGCTTACATTCTTGAACAAACTATATACAGAAGGTTTAATCAACCAAGATGTCTTCACAACTGAACCGCATGTGTTTGCTGCAGAAGCATCTAAAGGAAATTTTGGTATGCTGAGCGAAGTAGACCCGGCAGAATTATATAAACTTGACGGTTACGTTGGTGTACCGGTTCTAGAAGGTCCTACGGGAGAACGTGCTTATAATACAGTTTCGAATGGTCTTGGAAATCTGGGGATGTTCGTATTGACCGATAAAGCAAAAAACCCAGAAGCAATGGTTCGTTGGATGGATCATTTTTATGGAGAAGAAGGTTCTAAGATGTTCTTCATGGGGTTTGAAGGTGTAACATATGAAGAGGATGATGCTGGAAACTTCAAGTATTTAGATACGATTACAAACAATCCGAATGGTTTAAATATGGACCAAGCAATAAGTGAATATTTGACTTGGCCAGGAGGATATTATCCTGGAGTGGTTAGACAAAAGTTTTTCCAAGGTGCAGAAGGTAAAGAAAATTCAATCCTAAATGCTGAGAAGGCTCGTCCTTATCGAATAAAAGATGAAGATATCCTTCCCGGGTTGAACTATACAATGGATGAAACGGAAAAAGTTAGTGCAATTATGACAGATGTACAAACATATATTGATGAAATGACAGCTGCTTTTATTACTGGAAAACAAGACTTTAGTAAATGGGATGACTATAAGAAAACACTAGATAAAATGGGAGTACAAGATTATCTTGAGCTTGCACAAGGAGCTTACGATCGATCGAAAAAAGAAAAGTAAAATAAATTATACTCATACAAAGGTTTTCCTTTGTATGAGTTTTACCCTTTAAGGGAGGTAGTTTTATTGGACTTAAATGGATGGAAAGGAAAGCTCTATGGGTTCGTAGAGTTTGTGACTATGTTAGCAGCATTGCAGCTGATGTGGATTGGATTAACACTGCTTGGACTTGTGTTCTTTGGAATATCACCAGCTACTGTAGGTCTATTCGCAGTAATGAGAAAAAGATTGCAAGGCCAGGATCACTTACGAACACTAATTAGACATTATTGGGCCACGTATAAAATAGAGTTCATCGCTTCAAATAAGATTGGAGTCATTTTGATAGGCATTGGCTACTTTCTCACAATTAATATAAAAATTACCTTAACAATGAACGAGACCTATGGTTTCTTCATGTTGACGTTGATTGTCATGATTACGATTTTGTATATAGTGATGGTGATGAACATATTTCAGGTGTTTGCACATTATGAACTTCCATTTGCTCGTTATTTTTCAACTTCTCTCTTACTTAGTATTTCATTTCCACTCCAAATAATTGGATCTGTTATAGGACTCTATATTCTGTATCGGATTTTTTTATTCATACCAGGTCTTCTTCCATTTTTCGGAGTGAGTTTAACTGTTCTGTTTCTAACTTGGATGTCATCCCAAATCTTCCGACTTAAAGGTGAATCGGATGGAACATTACGGATAGAGGAAACTAAGAAAACAAAAAAGCTAATTATGGAGAGTACCTTACCATGAAGAGTATGTATTTAATTAACGCAACAATTGTTCTTGAACAATCGGTTTTACAAAATGGATTTGTGCATATTGAAGGAGAAAAAATAAAGTCTGTTGGGAAAATGGTAGATTGCCCACCTATTATTGGGGAAAAAGTTATTGATTGTATTGACAAACAATACGTTATACCTGGAATGATTGATATACATGTGCATGGAGCTGGCGGATTTGACTTTATGGACTCCAAGCAAGAAGCTTTTGAAGGTATTGCAAAAGCACTTGCTAAAGAAGGGACGACCTCTTATCTTGCAACAACGATGACAAATCCAATCTCACAAATTAGTGATATGCTTAAGAATCTCGCGAGCTACAAAGAAAATAATAGTGAAGCTGGTGTAGCTGAAATGATAGGCATTCATTTGGAAGGGCCCTTTATAAATAAAGATCAAAAAGGTGCCCAACCGGAACATGATATCCTCCCCCCAAATGTTACTCTGTTCAAAGAATGGCAGAAGCTATCAAGAGACGCAATTAAAATTATTACATTTGCTCCTGAATTAGATGTAGATTTTGAGCTACTAAAGGAACTAAAAAAAATGGAAATTATTCCATCGATGGGACATACTAATGCATCTTACGATGAAGCTGTACAAGCTATTACTCATGGAATAACGCACTCGACACACTTATTTAATGGGATGAAAGGGTTGCATCATCGTGATCCAGGAGTCGTAGGTGGAGCTCTTCTACATGATGAGGTTTATGTTGAAGTAATTCCAGATGGTATTCATTTTCACCCTGATTTATTGAAACTTGTAGTTAGAATGAAGGGGCTTGAACGGATTTTGGTCATTACTGACGGAATACGGGCAAAAGGGATGGCAGATGGTATCTACGATTTAGGTGGACAGAAAGTGACAGTTAGTGATGAAAAATGTACGTTAACGTCTACCGGTTCGCTTGCAGGTAGTATTGTAACAATGAATAATGCAAGGAAGAATCTGGCTAAATGGCTAGGACTGTCGATACAGGAACAATTACAGATAACATCAGTGAACCAAGCTAAACGTTTAGGCCTATTTAATAGAAAAGGATCCATTCAGGCTGGAAAAGATGCTGACATCGTAATTCTTGGTATGAATGGAGAAATCGTGTTTACGATTTGTAGAGGCGCTATTGCTTTCCAATGTAAAGATGCATTCAAATGATGTAAAAATTTCTGAATTGATGATATATTGAAATTGTGAAGACGTACGAAGAAGGATGAATATAATATGAAACCGTTAGATCAAGGAAGTATTATACCGCTATATCATCAATTGAAGCAACGCTTAGATGCTCGCATTCGAGCAGGTGAATGGAAGCCTGGAGATAAAATTGATTCGGAAAATCGTTTGATGGACTTGTTTCAAGTAAGTAGAAATACGGCGAAGAAAGCGATTGAAGAATTGGTTCAGGAAGGAACACTTTATCGAGTTCAAGGGAAAGGGACCTTCGTCTCCAAACCTAAATTTGAACAGTCTCTAGGAGGATTTTATAGTTTTAGTAGAGTGTTACAAGAAAAAGGTCTTCATCCTACGGACCAAGTGCTTGAAGTAAAGGAAGTTGAACCTTCTGCTACTGTAAGAGAAGGATTGCAGCTTCCAGTAGGTGAAAGTGTAGTTGAAATGAAGCGATTACGTTTGGCAGACGGGGAGCCTATCATTCTTGAATCATCGTTTATGCCAAAGTCAGTTGTTCAAGATATGTCGGTTTTGTATGAAGTAGGAACTTCATCACTCTATGATTTATTGTCTGAACGTTATAACGTGACTGTTGTTCGGGCGAAAGAAGCATTCGAGCCTGTTTTAATTAGAGAAGGGGAAAGTGTTCTTCTTAAGACGAAAGTAGGAAAGCCTGCGTTGTTATTGGAGCGAACAGCATATGACACGAACGACCAACCAGTCGAGTTTTGTATATCAATTGTAAGAGGAGATCGTTGCAGATTTTACACAGATCTATATTAAACTCATAGAAATTTCTATGAGTTTTAAAATAGATTAAGTTGTACCAACAACCCACTAACGAGAGGAGTGGTTTTATGCCACTAGTTACAACGAAAGAAATGTTAGAAGACGCTTATAACAATCACTATGCCATTGGAGCATTCGGTGCGCACAATTTAGAAATTATTAAAGCAGTAATCGCTGGTGCTGAAGCAATAGGTTCACCGGTTATCCTGCAAACTACATCCAGTACATATAAATACGTTGAGATGCCTTATATGATTGCGATGGCTAAGGTTGCTGCTGAACAAGCAAAAGTACCTGTAGCTTTGCATCTTGATCATGGAGAATCGTTTAACGTAGTTATGGAATGTTTACGAGCGGGGTATACATCCATCATGATTGACGGCTCTAAGCTTTCATTAGAAGACAATATCGCACTTGTACGCAAAGTAACAGATGCAGCAAGTCCTATTGGTGTCCCTGTAGAAGCAGAACTAGGAACGATAGGTGGAGTGGAAGATGACTTTGTACTTGACGAGAGTCTAGCTCTATTTACTGATCCACTATTGGCAGAACGATTTGTGCGTGAAACAGGGATTGATACGTTTGCACCTGCATTTGGAACTGCGCATGGTAATTACAAAAAAGAACCTAAACTACAATTTGACTTACTAGGAAGAATTCAAGAATTGACTAATATTCCACTCGTTATGCATGGAGCATCAGGAGTACCAGAAGAAAGTGTACGAAAATCATTGGATTATGGTATAGCAAAAGTGAATTTCTCTACGGAATTAAAAGATTTATTCGCAGAGGAAGTTCGAGCCTTTTTCAAAGAAAATCCACATGAAAATGACCCTCGTAAATATTTCATTCCTGCAAGAGAGGCATTAATAGAGTTAGTTAAAAGAAAGATTATGATATTACAAAAATGATTACAACTATTACATTAAATGCTGCAATCGATCAAGTGTATGAAGTTGAAAAATTGGCAGTTGGAAGTACGAATCGCGTTTCTGCTATTACTCAGGAGGCTGGTGGTAAAGGTATTAATGTCGCAAAGGTTCTCCAGTATTCAGGTGCAAAAGTAGATGCTGGTGGATTTGCAGGTGGCATTAATGGCGAGAGAATTCGACAGCTATTGGAAAAACAATCTATTTCAAGTGAACTTATTCCGGTTAGTGGTGAAAGCAGAATCTGTTTAACAGTGCTAGATTCAACGATTCGTGAAGTGACAGAACTTCTTGAAAGTGGACCAGAGATATCCAAAGAGGAATGGCAATCAATGCTTGATTGGGTACGACAGAAATCTAAACACGTAAAGTGGTTTGCGCTGTCTGGTAGCTTACCGAAAGGATTACCATCAACTGCATATGCAGAACTTATTGAAATAATAAATGCTAACGGTGCGAAAGTGATACTCGATTCTAGCGGTGACGCTTTACGATTCGGAATTAAAGCGAAGCCTTTTGCAATAAAACCGAATGAGTCTGAAATTGCAGCAATTCTAAGCAAAAATACTATAACTGAAAATGACTTGCTAGAAGCAGGAAATCGTTTTGTTAATGAAGGAATCGAACATGTTTGCTTCACATTAGGTGGAGAAGGAGCAGTATTCGTCAACCAAACTGGATATTTTAAAATAGATGCACCTTCGATTGATGTCGTCAATACTGTAGGCAGTGGAGATGCATTCGTTGGTGGTCTACTATATGGATTAGCTCATAATGAAGAGATTAGTATTGCCTATAAACGAGCAATAGCGTGCGGATCAGTTAATGCGATGTATCGATCAATTGGTTTTATAGATTTGGAGCAAGTGGAAGCATTAATGAAACAAATTACGATTAATAAAATTAAAGATAGATAGGGGTATGAAAACTATGCATACTTATAATGAAATCATCGGACAGGCGGACCAACTTCAAAAGACACTTGAACTAGTGGAGAATTTAAAAATCGAACATGAGAATGTAGACTATGTCCTATTCACAGGATGTGGAACATCATTTTACTTAGCGGCTTCAGCTGCTAAATATTATCAAACAGTAACAGGACAATTTGCTTCTGCAGTTCCTGCTTCTGAATTATTCCTTCATACATCGACGACGATTGTGGCAGGAAAAAAATATCTTGTTGTTGGGATATCTAGATCAGGAACTACATCCGAAATTCTTATCGCACTCAATCATTTGAAAGACCAAGCAGATATCCGTACATTGGCAGTTACATGTAATGGAGATACACCTATGGCCACTGCAGCTGATCAAGTTCTTTCACTTGACCATATTAAAGAGAAAAGTGTTGTTATGACACAGTCATTCTCCAATATGCTGTTTGCTCTCCAAGTTTTCGCGGCAAAGCAAACAAGTTCTACTCAAAATTTGAATGAACTAAAACAAATTCCGAAGTTGGTAGGGACAGCTTTAACATTCGAAGTTTTAACAAAAGGTGTAGCAGAGGATTTATCGAAAAAACGCTTTATCTTCCTTGGATCAGGTTCATATAACGGTTTAGCGAAAGAAGCAACGCTGAAATTAAAAGAAATGACACAAACAGAATGCGAAAGTTATTCAAGTTTGGAATTTAGACACGGACCAATATCTATCGTAGATGATTCTACAGTAGTTGTTTTATTGACTCAACTGGAGACCGAAGACTATGACCAACAACTTGTTAAGGACATTCAAAAGCTTGGTGGATACGTACTTGCTATTGGACCGATACCTCAAGAGTTTGTAGCAGATCACATTATTGAATTGACGGATAAAATAAGTGATAGGAACCGACATGCTATTTATGTTCCATATCTTCAATTACTTGCATATCAACGCGCGGTGCATTTAGGATTTAATCCAGATAAGCCACGAAATCTTACACAAGTTGTTAAATTGTCATAATCGGAAGGTGAGTATAAATGGAGTACATTCTCGCTGCAGATATCGGAGGCACAAAACTTGCGACGGCTCTATTTATAAAGGATGGAACAGTTGCAAAAGTTAACGAAATACAAAGTGAAAAAAATGATGGGGAAATTCTGTTTCAGTCATTAGTTGATTCATTCAAGTCTATTTGTGTGAATGAACAGGTGAATTTAGATGATATTAAAGGAATAGCAGTCGGAATACCAGGAATTGTTGATACAGAAAAAGGAATAGCAGTCTTTCAGAATAATTTACCTTGGAGAGACTTCCCATTGGCAGAAAGACTCGCTAATGAGTTTCCTAAATCCAAGATTGTCATAGACAATGATGTATATATGGCAACATGGGGGGAATATACAAATCGTGGATTTTCTTCAGAAACCATGGTATATGTAACACTGAGTACAGGTATTTCATGCTGTTCGATTCATCAAGGGGCGTTTTTACGAGGAGTTGGAATGGCAGGAGAAATTGGATTTAGCCTGACGGATACTACAGAAACAACGCTTGAATCATTAGTTTCTGGTCCTGCACTTGAATTAAAAGGACGAAAAAAATTCGGTAATCCCGAATTAACATTGAAAGAAATGATGGAGTATTATTATCAAGGCAACAGCTATATTCTATCAATCGTAAATGAAGCAGTAACTGCATTAGCAAAGGAAGTATATCATATTATCGTATTTTCAGATCCTCATTGTATCGTTCTTGGTGGTGGGATTTTCAATCATCACCCAGAACTTATCGAATTGGTTCGAAAAGAGGTTAGACAGTATCTTCGTCATCCTTTATTAAAAGGTAAAGAAGAACGTATTGAAGCAAGTGCATATAAGGGAGAAGCGGGATTGCGTGGCGCAGCTTCAACCGTAATAAAATAGAGAATATGAATAAGAACGTACCCTCGTCTAAATATTATTAGACGAGGGTACGTTTGTAGAGTCTGCATTTTTATATTTGCTGGCCGTATAGAAAAATTTGTGTCCGGATAGAAAATTTTATTGATCGGATATACAAAAATGTGACCGGATAAAATAATTTCTGTCCGTTCAATTAATTTTTTTAAAAAACCTACATAATGATTAAATGTGTTGGTTATTGATACATATTACTTAATACTATTGATTGTTTAGCTTTTTGTGGTTGATATAATGGAATTAAAGAGAAATGTAAGCGCTTATTTTTCCTTTACTAATAAGAATATAGAGTGGAGGATGAATTAGGATGGGAAGATTAGATGGTAAAGTAGCAATTATTACTGGTGCAGCAAGAGGTATGGGAGAATCACACGCTCGTGTTTTTATTGAAGAAGGAGCAAAAGTGATTTTAACTGATTTAAATGAAGAAGCTGGATCAGCTCTTGCGAAAGAATTAGGTTCAAATGCATTATTTGTTAAACATGATGCGACAAGTGCAGAGTCTTGGGAAAAAGTATTTGAAGAAGCTAAAGCCGCATTTGGTAATATAACTATATTGGTAAATAACGCTGGAGTTCTTGGACCAATTGCCAAAACTGCGGAATTAGATGAACAAGAATATTTAAAAGTATGTTCTATTAACCAACATAGTATTTTCCTAGGTATGAAAACAGTAATTCCATCTATGCTGGAAGCGGGAATTGGATCAATCGTGAACATTTCATCCATTGCCGGAATTGTAGCAAATTATGGTTTCCCAAGCATTGCTTACGTTGCAAGTAAAGCAGCAGTAAGAGGTATGACAAAAGGAACTGCAATCGAATATGGTCCAAATAATATCCGTGTTAATTCTGTTCACCCTGGATTTATCAACACTCCAATGATGGTTGAGGCAACTGATGAGTCGGGTGGAGACGCATTAAAAGATATTCCATTAGGACGTCTAGCGGAGGCAAGAGAAGTTTCCAATTTAGTATTATTCTTAGCTTCTGATGAATCCTCTTATATTACAGGTGCTGAACATTTAGTAGATGCTGGTATGCTGGCACATTAATATATTTAATACAAATTATAAAAATAAAGTCTATTTAAGGTGAAAAAAATCCTTGAATAGGCTTTATTTATTCACGATCATTTTCTTGCTGAAGATCATCGAATTAATTATAGTTTTAAATAAGAAACAAAAAGGAGGAGGATTAGATTGATCACTGATATTGAAAAGGATAAAAGAGTGAGAAGAAGTAGAAGACTCTTAAAGGAAGCATTTATATTTTTAGTTACTGAAAAAGGATATAAGAGTGTAACCGTAAAGGATATTATCAATAAGGCAGATTATAATAGAACTACCTTCTATGCTCATTTTAGTAGTAAAGAAGAATTAACAGAAGTATTAGTTACTGAAATGATTGAAGGTCTGGAAGATGCCCTACTCGAACCATATCAAGAGAAAAATTTATTGCAGTTTGGATCTCTTAAACCCTCTTCCTTGAAGCTATTTGAGTATATTGAAGAAAATT